>CAYNPZ010000473.1:0-2402 GCA_964399175.1 uncultured Bacteroidales bacterium
CCGTATGCCAAATCATTTCTATTGACCTGCGGATTTTAGGAAAAAATAGAAAAATCGCCAGCCAGGAAGATCAGACCTCATTTTTGAGAGGGTTAAAAAGTATAGGAATAGGCTAAAATCAGCATTTAATACAATAATTGGACATTAAAATTTCCATATATTTATAATATAGCGAAAAAAAATTGAAAATGCAATACCAAATAAATTTTTTTCCTGATTTCTTTTTCGTACATTGCAGAAAATTAATTATTGAATGCAATGGCAGAATTATTTGAAAATACAACAACTCAAGGCTTGTCCAACCTGGGCAATGGGATTGCGGTCAGGAAAACCCCTGCTTATATTGAGGTTTGGCGCAATGGTGGTTATTTATTTGTCCGAAGGCTTGATCCCCGGGAAATTACCCCGGAATTTCGCCACCTGATAGTTGAATTAGCCCAGGATTACAGGGCACAGAAAACAAAACTCAGCGAGTTGTTTGGTATCTCACGGCAAACCATAGACAATTGGATTGATTCTTTTAATAACGAGGGTATAGCGGGTCTGGTAAACAACACCAAAAACAAAGGCAATAATCACCGGGGCCAGGGTAACAAAGCCCGTGAACTTGAAGCCGCCCGTCGTGAAGCCCGCATGAACAATCAACGCGAACAGCTCAGCCTTTTTGATGTATGGTCCTCTGAAGGTCAAAAAATAGATAAAGAAGACGAACCCTATAATACACCTGTTGAAAAACACGAGAACCGTTATGCAGGGGTTTTTGCCATTTTCATACTACTAACAGCTCATTTCAGATGGTTTAACTGGATTATCGGAGTATTCGGGAGTGGATATAAAATTTTCCAGATTTTCGTACTGATGGCCGCGAAAAATATCCGTTCAATAGAACAGTTAAAAAATATCCGTAAAAAAGAAGCCGGTGCGATCATTGGTTTTAAGCGTGTTGGAAGTATCTCCTCGGTATGGTCATTGTTTTACCAAAGTGCTACCATGAAGCTGTCAAAAAAGCTGATAAAAAGCTTTTTTGTATGGCAGATGCGTACGGCTAGGATCAGCAACCGTTTTTGGTTTGTTGACGGGCATGTATTGCCGTATACCGGTGGCAAACGTATGCACAAAATATTCAATACCAAAAGACGTCTTGCCGAACCGGGAAGCGTTAATTACGTGACCACCGACCTTAACGGGCGTATTGTTGACTTTGACATCTGCGAAGGCGGGTCTGATTTACGCCGGTATTTGCTTGATCAGCAACGCGAGTGGGAACCTCATCTTCAGGAAAGCGTAACTCCCGTGAAAGTTTTCGATCGCGAAGGCGATGGATGTAAATTTTTCTACCAGATGTATTGTCTGAACAATCCCTTTATAACCTGGGAGAAAAACATTAACAGCAAAAAGCTGGAAGCCTTTAACCAAAGCGATTTCACCGAAAAGCTCACCGTCAATGACAAGGAGTATCGCTATATGGAGACTACCAAGGACTTTGTTTTTGAGGATGAAAACAAAGAAAAACATCCTTTTTCCCTGCGACGGTTTTATATCTTAAATACCGCTAATAAAACACGCACCGCCGGTCTGGCCTATAGCGGTAATGCCCAGCTTAGCGCGGAGGAGTGTGTATTTGGCATACTCAACCGTTGGGGGGCCAGTGAAAATACCTTCAAACATATTGAGAGCAAACATCCTTTTGCATATCGGCCGGGTTTTAAATTGGTTAAAAGCCAGAATCAAACCCTCGTTAATCCACAGATAAAAGCTATTGACAAAAAAATTAAGGCTTACCAGACACAGTATCAAAAAAAGTGCAGGCAATTGGCAGATAAGGAGAAAAAACTTAACAACAATGGCCACACGCGCAAAAACGACACCTATACGCGAATAAAAGATGAAATCCGACAAATAAAACATGATATAGACACCCTGAAACAGCAAAAGAAAACGCTTCCTGAAAGAATCGATGTAGAGGGTCTGCAAGACTATACCAGTTTTAAAGAACATGACAACGAGGGAAAAAATATTTTCGATTTTGCGACAGCCCTGGTATGGAATGCCCGTAAAAAAGGAGTGGAGCTGTTAAGCGGTTATTATCCGTTCAAAAACGACCTTGTGGATTTGTTTTATGCTATCATAAACTGTCATGGTAAAGTCAGTGTTAATGAAGAAGAAATTAAAGTTATACTCGAGCCTTTGGAACAAAGCGCACGTCGTAGCGCTCAGATTGAATTTTGTAACAAGCTTACACAACTCGGGGCAAAAACACCGGGCAAGAAAGCCATGATAATACAAGTGGCTCGATATTAATCAAATGAATGATGTCCAAATTTTCTACTAAACTTGATGAGCTCTGAACATCTCCATGCCATTTAAAACATTTAAGTCCGCATATGGAAGCATATTCTTCG
>CAYNPZ010000474.1:0-2396 GCA_964399175.1 uncultured Bacteroidales bacterium
TTGTTGTGCTGGCCGGCGCAGTCCTGTTGGCTGCTTATGCCGTAAAAAACAAGCCAGCACCTAAAAAAAGTATGAAGCAAGAGGATGCCCTTTATGTCAAAGCCAAAAAGGTAATGAATGAACTGGTGGTCACCCCGGTAACCCACCGGGGAAGGGTTTTTTCCTATGAAACCGTATCCCTGGCTGCAGAGGTGAACGGCCGCATTATGGAAGGTGATGTGGCTTTTAAAGAAGGGGAACATTTCAATAAAGGCGATTTGCTGATACGTATTTATAGTGAAGACATAAAAGCTGCTCTAACGGCAGGCAAAAGCAATTTTCTTCAAAAGCTGAGCTCAATTTTACCCGATTTGCAAGTGGATTTCCCGGAGGAATACGACAAATGGAAGCATTTTTTTACCTCCATAAAGGTACATGAGCAATTACCCGAACTTCCCGAAATCCGTTCGGAAAAAGAACAGGTATTCCTGGCTTCCTCTGGCATACTTTCGGAGTACTATTCCCTGGAAAAGGAAGAGATCAATTTGAATAAATACAACATATATGCGCCTTTCGACGGTTCTTTTCAGGAAGTCAAACGGCAGGTAGGCGCTGTAGCCGGTATGGGCGCTGATTTGGCCTCCATCGTAAGAACCGACCGGCTTGAAGTGGTGGTTCCGGTGCCCCCGGAAGATGCCAAATGGATTGTACCGGGAAATAAGGTGAGGCTAACCGGTTCAGGGGGCTATCAAACAACCGGTACAGTTACACGAATTGCAGATTTCCTGGATGAAAAGACCCAAACGGTAAAAGTTTATGTCAAATATATACCCCGGGGCCAACAGGCTTTCAAGATCGGTGAATTTGTAGAAGCAACTTTTGATATTCAAAAAGAGGTCGTGGGGGTGGCCATACCAAGGGAAGCGCTGACGGATGGAAAACAAGTATATGTGGTTCAAAACAGGCAATTACAAATGCAAAAAGTAACGCCGGTAAGAGCATTAAATGATACGGTGGTGATATCCGGGCTGGATGACGGTACGCTGGTGGTTATGGAGTCATTGGTTGACGTGCAGGAAGGAGATGATGTCAGAATCAGGGAATAGAACTATGCATTTTCTCCGGTAAAAATGCAGTAGTCACTTTCAGCAAAATCAAATATTTATGTAACTAGTGATTGAGTTAATTGAGTTGATTGAGTAAAAAAAGTACAGGTTATGACGAGAAACCAACTAACAAGCAACAAGCAATCCCGCCTGAGCGGGACTCACGAAAAACGGCGCAAATAACAAATTTTCTGTTTTTCAGAGCCAGTAACCAGTAACTAAAAATAATCCCATGAAAAGAATCCTGAAATTATTCGTTGAATATCCCTTTTACGGAAAAATAGTTGTAGTTATCCTACTGGTATTTGGTACCATATCGTTTATAAACATGCAGAAATCCTCTTTCCCTATGGTTGAAACCAATACATTGAGGATAACCGTGAAGTACCCGGGCGCCACGCCCCAGCAGATGGACGAGGGGGTAACATCTTTGATTGAAAATGCGATCAGGGGTGTCCCGGGAATAAAAGAGTTTACTTCCGAATCCAGGGAAAACCTTTCACAAATTATCATCACATCAACTTTCGGTTATGATATTGATGAGTTGCTTATTGATGTCAAAAACCAGGTGGATGGCATATCTAATTTCCCTGAAGAAGCAGAGAAGCCGATCGTCTCCAAAGTACGTTCGCGCGACAGGGCGATGTATTTGGCATTGACATCAGAGAGTGGAGACAAGCTAAAGCTCAATGAGATGGCCAACCGCATTGAAGATGATTTGCTGGGATCAGGGGAAATCTCCCAGGTAGCTTTAGAAGGGCTACCCTCAAACCGGATGGAACTTGCAGTCACCATTGATGAAACCCAGCTTCGCCGTTACAATTTAAGCTTCACCGAAATCCAGCAAGCCATAAAAGCGAACAACCTGGATATACACGGCGGCACCATTCGCAACCCGCGCGAAAAGATTAACCTAGTCAGCCGCCAGCGTTCTGTTTATCCCGATGATATTGAAAAAATCGTGGTAAAAAGCAATGCCGTAGGAAAATTGGTAAGGATCGGCGATGTGGCCAGTGTTCAAAGGCAATATGAAGAAGATCCCGAAGAAAGTTTTATAGATGGAAACCCTAGTGTTATCATAAACATCACCAAACTCGAAACAGAAGACCTGGAAGAAATTTCAGAATTTGTCAATCAGTATGTCCGGGAATTCAATGATGAGCAGGAAAACTTCCAGATTCGCGTTTTGGAAGACTATACCGAAAACATCGATTCCCAGCTTTCGATATTCATAAATAACGGGTTAATGGGAGTTGTGCTGGTAGTTATACTTTTAACGCTCCTATTGAATTTCAGGCTTTCCCTGTGGGT
>CAYNPZ010000475.1:0-2395 GCA_964399175.1 uncultured Bacteroidales bacterium
TCTTCCGCCTGTTATGAAAATAGTTTTTGCCATCATTCCGGTGAAGTTAGAAATTCAATCTCGTACTGATCATCCCCGAAATATTGGGTTGAGATCAATTCGCCATAGTGCACTTTTATGGAATAGCTTTTATTGAGGGGTGTCTCCAAAATTCTGCTTAATATTGATTTAATCACACCTCCATGCGTTACCACGGCTATAGGCCCATTGGAGTTTTTGATGGTTTCATCCCAAAACCCGGCCACTCTTTTATAAAGATCCATGTGGCTTTCCCCACCGGGAGTTGGAGCATACACAAAATCATTGATCCATTGTCCAAGTGCTTTTGGGTCGATTTTGTCCCATTTCTGTAGCTCCCACGCTCCGAAGTCCAGTTCCATGATTCTGTTATCAGTATGAATGGTTGAATGATCCGGCTTAAGGGTATGGGCCAGAAGGGAGCATCTTTTAAGCGGGCTGGTATATATGGTTTCAATCTCTGCAAGATCCATCTTTTTCCGGATCCGGGCTACCGTTTGTTCAAATTCCGCCTTCGTTACATCCACGTCCGATTGTCCGTAGAAAGTGCCCTCGGGAACATCCGGTTTCGAGTGTCTTATAAGGTAAATGTTCATATTGGCGAATTTTGAATTTCCACATATAGGATAACAAAAATAAAAAAAGATGTTTCAATGATCTGTTGTAAAGCTCCCAGACAGTCGCCTGTATACCCACCGATCCATTTTGTGATGTATCGGGCATAGACATGTTTTATCAGCAGAATAACCGGAATGATCAGGAGAAAGCCAAAATGGGGGAATAGCAAAAATGGAAGTAGGGCAGTTACCGAAGCGAAAATCAGTTCAGAGCGGTTGAGCTCCTTGCCAATGGGTTTGGATTTGCCGGTATGGTCATCGCGGACATACTTGTGGGTGAAGATCAGTAACACGGCGCTGTATCTGCTGAAAGTATGGCCTGCAATGAGGGCTGCGGGCAAAATGGATACAGGAATTTGGCTCATTGACAAAAATTTGGTAAGCATAAGCATAACCAGGCCGATCACACCGAACGCCCCGATCCGGGAATCTTTCATGATCTCCAGGATTTTTTCTTTGGTCCATCCTCCACCGAAACCATCGCACACGTCGGCAAAACCATCTTCGTGAAAGGCTCCTGTAAGCAATATGGAAATGGCCATGCTTAAAACAACAGCTATTTCAACCGGCAAGATGGCGTTCAGCAACATAAAGCCCAATGCTGAAAAACCTCCCACAATCCATCCGATAACCGGCAGGTATTTGTTGCTGTGATTGAGGTATTCCTGGGAATATTCTATCTTTCCCACCGGGATTCGGGTGAAAAACATCAAAGCGGTCCTTAACAAGAGGGGTTCTTTTTTCATTTTCTCCGGTTTGGATTATTTACTTTGTGGTATTCCTCCGAATGTTTTCAGACATTTCACACACAAGCACGTATTGTATTCCCGCGCAAGTCTTTCGCGAACTTTTTCGGGAAGACTTACGGTCAAACAATCACAGTTCAGTATGTCGTTTTCTCTGCATTCAAAAGGTTCGTTGCAATGCGGACAGATTTTGGTCATGTTTATTATATTTTACAATAAAAGCTGCGGAATCGGGAAGATAAGGGGGAATTATGAGTATGAACCCGATTTCCGCAGCCATTATTATGTATAGCGCTTATTCAAAGACCACCGCATTGGGATTATAGCCTACCTGGGTGGAGTCCTTTAGCGTATGATCTTCATTGAATCTGAGCAAATAACCCTTTGTATCCCTATTTGACATCATACAATATATGTTACCATTTTCAGGATTGACATCTAAGCCGTAAGGTATACGGTCAATGATAGGCTCAGTAGGAGCATTGGAGTCCGATATGTTCATTTCATATACTCCTTTCTCCCCGACAAAGTATAGCATTTCTTTATCATCTCCGATCGCCAGCAGATAATACCCGAGAGTGGAAATTTTGCCAATATCAAATGTGCTCGTCTGATAGTCGGAAGAAGAAGTATTAATTTTGACCAATTTGGAATTTGTAAAACCTTCATTGTCAACCCAAGGTCCATTACAGAATACCCATACATTGTTGTTTTTGTCTTTTACCATATCCCTGGGTGTATCCTCTACTTCAAGGGTTTCAATGACTTTGTCGGATGAAATGTCAATAACGCTTATGGTATTGTCACTTGACCACCCTCCGCTGTTGGTTACAAAGACCTTGTTATCTACTTTCACCATACTTTCAGGGCCTTTTCCCACCTTAATCGTGTCATTAGTAATTGTGTGATTGTTCAAATCAACGATCAAAACCTCTCCGTTGCTTCCATCACTAGATGAGCCGTTGGTCAGGTAGCCCTTATCCTGATCGATGGCTAAAAACTGACGCGGATAAC
>CAYNPZ010000476.1:0-2394 GCA_964399175.1 uncultured Bacteroidales bacterium
CCGCGCATCGCCTTGACTGCCCTTATCCTGGTAATGCTGTATATGGGATAAAGAACAGAGACAATAACAATGACTGCAACAATAAGCGTTTGGTTGATATAAAAGTCGGCCTGCCAGGCCATGGGCATAATGGGCTCGATACCAAAAGTTTCAATTGACTCTGCCACTTCTCCCGTCAATCGAATGGGATTGTAATGAAAATATAAAATAACCGGCATGCTCCCTATGATACCTGCTATCAATCCCAACAGACCAATAAAGATCATCTCTACGGTTACGATCATAGCCAGTTTGGATTTATGCATACCAATGGCTATCATAACCCCGAATTCTCTTTTGCGCTCGGTTATCATCATCATCACAGTACCGAACACGCCAAAGGCAATGATCAGGTACAGTATGGCAAGCAGTATCCAGCCGCTGGCGTTATCAGACTGAATTTGCTGAACCAGTTCCGGCATGATCTCTCTCCATGATTTCACCTCATACTTGTTATCGGGCAAAGATTTTTTTAAATCCGATACAGTTTCATTAAGATCCCTGTGATCATAAAGATTAAGGGCCAGGGTGGTTAACCTGTTGTATGCCATATACACCTGTTGACTGGTTTTTAATGGTAAATATACAATCTTGTTATCGAGATCGGGTTTGGGTATCTTTACAATTCCCTTTATGGGGTATTTCCCTGCTGCTGTAGCACCATGATACCCCTGACCCAGCAGTACCAGTGTATCGTTTACACTTAGCTGCAAGTAATCGGATAAGGTCTTCCCGATGATTGCAGCCTGCTCTCCCGATTTGAAGTACTCTCCTGCGACCAGTTTCTCTTTAAGTCCGGACATGCTGTCCTGCTTTTTGGGATCTACACCCATAACCAAAACGCCCTTCGTCTGGGAACCTGATGAACCAAGGGCAAAAGATTCCAGCCGGGGAACAATCTGCTTAATACGCTTGTTAGCCCGAAGGGTCTTCATCAATTCCTCAGTCTGAACCAGGGTGTTATTAATGGATTTATTGTCCCAGTACCCTTTAGCATGTATTTGAATATGCCCGGAATACAGTTTCACCGCATTATCAATCATATTGCTGTAGCTCCCCAGCTGTAATGCCCGCATGATCAAAGCAAAAAATATAGCAAAAAAAATAGAAGCTGCTGTAATCAATGTTCGACGCTTGTTACGCCAGATATTTCTCCACGCCAGTTTAATATATTCCTTCATTTCTTAAAAATCTTATTTATCAGGGTCGTACACGTTTCATATTCTGCTGGGAGAAAAAGCTGTCGGGTATATCCCGGTTGAACTCGGCTTCCTTCAGCTCCAATACGGTTTTTTTGCCTTTCTCTTCCTCCGGTATAACCTCTATGCGGGTAGGAATCATACGATTATCCATCTTTTTGACTTCCGACAATATTTCTGTACGTACCAGTTCTCCGTCTTCATCATAATATTTTGCTTTCAACTGATTGAAATGCTCCTTCGATATCCATATGATCACTTCACCCCATACCACAGCAGCATCTTCTTTCGGAACCATTCTGATTTTGTAGCAGGTCCTGCCATTCACTTTTTCTTCACTCAATAATGTGTGATTATAATCAACCACCATGGATGATTCCTTTAATATATCATCATTGGTATAGTCGGAGCCCATCCATCCCTGCGACATCATAGATGGTGGAAGATTGATCAGCCTGCCGATTGAGGGCATCCAATGCCACATTTCATTACCCCTTTTCAGGAATGTTTGTCCTTTCTCACCGGGAGGAGCAGTAATAAGTGTCAGCGCATAGTCCTGTCCTTTAATCCAGTTCTTCATTTTTATAGTTCTTTCCCAGGTTGGCCGGACGATTTTCATGGTCATCTGGTTGATGCTCGATTGCTCGCCACGCCATTGCTCTTCTGCTTCCCTGACTATTTCCTTTGCAGTCATATCCTGAGCTCCTGCCCATATTGGCAAAATCAGGAACAAACTTCCAAGCAAACCGTTCCTTAACTTGAATATTTTCATTTTACCCTTTTTTTGAATGTTTTACATATCGTTCAATTAATGTCTGTTTCACCGTTTTCAGCGGATAATTGTCGGGATCCATAATAAAATGAAAGCTGACACCATCCAGCAAGGCAGCAAAAATCATGGTTTCTGTCTGGGGATTTTCAAATCCCATTTCTTCAAAGTATTGAACAACCATCGACATAATGGGTTGTGATAATTCATCAATTTTTTCCTTGATCAGCGGATAAATCTCAGGCTGCAAAGAAATGCTGAAATATAGCTTCCAGAACTTCTGATTGTTTTTCAGATGTTCAAACATTTCATTCAGGAAGAATTCGATTTCAGCTTTTTCCAGCACACCATCATGATTGGTATCAAAAATGTTAAGCATCTTCTGAA
>CAYNPZ010000477.1:0-2388 GCA_964399175.1 uncultured Bacteroidales bacterium
TAATTCACCATTTTCTCGATGATGGCCTTCAGGTGATCCTTCCAGAAATCAGGATCTTCAGGATTGCTCCTGCCCTTGTATTTCGAAAAATCAAACTCTTCCCGAACCTCTTCAAAGAAATATACATCCTCCTCAGCAGCCAGGTTGGCCAGCGACTGGTTGATATAAAACTGCCTGTCGCTTTCGGACATCACATTCTGGACGGCTCCGCGCCCCAGCAGGTACCAGAACTTTTTTACAAAGGAAAAAACCACGCTATGCACCGTGCCGATGGAAGCCGTTTCAAGCTGGGCTGCCTGGCCGAACATACCGTCTTCCAGCAAGGCGCCCCGTGCCTTTTCACGAAATTCAGCGGCAGCAAGTTCGGTAAAAGTGGTCAGGATCACCTGGGAAGGTTTATAATTTTCTTTCGTTCCATCAAGGTATTCACACAGCAACGTGGTTAATGTACGGGTTTTGCCGGAACCGGCGCCTGCATTGATAAACTCAATATGCTTCATTGCAGCCCTCCTTTGAATGTTTTAAAATTGCTGAATGGGTTCGTTGCTTTTAGGTTATTATGGTTGTAATCGCTATCAAGGGGATACAAATTCTCCCTTTCATTTACATATTCCAGGTTATTCAATTCCAGTCCTTCAGCTACTTCAATAACTCCCCTTCGCAGTTGATCCCACCTGTACCGATAGGCATTCAATGCCTGTGCAAAGATGTCAGCGGTGTTTTCAGATTCTACATGGATCACATGCTTTCCTTTCATGCCATAGGAAGTAATAAGCCGGCCCTTTTTCAGGTTATAGAAGGCAACAGCCGCTGTTTGATTCTGCCTGGTACGATCCAGCACTTTCCTATACACTTCCAGCTGTAAGGCGCGGTTTTCTTTAATCAGCCTGTTGTAATAATTCTTTGAATCGGTCCATTTCAGATCGAAGAGCACAGGTTGGTCGTTTGCATCTTTCAGCAACAGGTCAATGTTGGCCTCCAGCTCAAACTGGCGCTCTAACAGGCAACTTTCGTGCACCTCGACCCCTTCCACCTTCAAATTATTCGTTTCAATGAGGTCCAGCAGGTTGTTTACTGACTGTTGTAAAAGACGATAAAAACGTTTCTGTAAAATTTGGTTTTCTTCCAGCAACAGGACGGCTCCTTTCTGCATAACTGCATTGTCAAATCGAGCCCGGAATTCATCCTGAACCAACCTTTTCATTTCAGCCAGGTCTTTACCGGCATCATCCACCAGCTTTTCAATGAAAAAATGTGCCACATTTCCCATGGTACGTTTTTCATCATTCAGCTCATTGACACCCGGATCGTAAATTTTCAACTGGTACTGGAACACGTAATCCAGCGGGTTTTGGATCAGGCTGGAAAGGGAGGAATAACTCTCCTTTTCTCGTGGGGTAAACAGGTTTTCCCGATCCAGTTCAAAGGCTAAGGGAGTTTCAGGGAGGCTGTGCTTTTCAACCTCCTCCATCTGCCCTGTGGGTTCAGGATTGTATTCCACAATGTTTTCAACATGATCGAATTGGGTTTGCAAACGTGTGATCAAAGGATGTTCACTCACCCTTTCTCCCCTGTTTTTATTGGAGACAAGAAGGGTGCATTTCGACCGGCACTGAAGAACAGCCCTTCTCTGCTCGAAAAGCTGCGCTTCTACCTGGAATTCCTCGTTCCACAAGTGTAGACCTTTATTTTCCAACGACCTGAATTCCTCCTGCGTCAGGAACTGGTGGCAGGTAGCTTTCGGAGTTCCTTCAAAACAATCCATCCATACCACCTCTTCGGCCGGGTCAAGCATGGCGGCAGGAGAGCCGATGACAAATGCCGAGCCTGCCTGCGCAGTGGTATAGGTATAGTCGGAAGGCCTGTAAATGGATAAAATCCATGATTTCAGCCGGTCAGATGATGTATATTCCTCCGGCTGGCTGTTTAAAATGATCTGGAAGGCGTTGCAGAGATTGATAAGGGAAGAAAAAGCCTGTATCTCCAGTGCTTTGTAATCATTTTCACTGTCATTTCTTTGTCCATGCGCCCAGTTTTGCAGTTGGGTTACAAATTCCCCGAGTTTTTCAATACTTATTTGATCATTGAAATCCGTACGGACGGGCGGGAACAACAGCTTCTTTTTGTTTTTCTTTGCTTCTTTGGGATCTTCTGCATTTTTAAAATCATCGATCACTTCGTCCCATTTCTTGTTTACAATGCCACCTTCCTCAATGATGCCACGGATTAATTTGTATCTCAAATCCTCCGGCAAAGGATGAACATGGATCTGTAAATAAGAAAGCAGGTTATAAATGTTGAGCGGTGAAACAAAAAGCGAAAGGCCCAGCTTGAAAAGCTGGACGATCTCGGGACTGGCATTTTTCAGGCTGGAGCCGGACAGGGGTT
>CAYNPZ010000478.1:0-2380 GCA_964399175.1 uncultured Bacteroidales bacterium
TCCCAAATCCCCATATCCCACATCGTCAGCCATGATGAAAATGATGTTTGGCTTTTTGTTTTCCGAAGCTTCAGTCGTCATTTTCAGACAACACAATAAAATAGCAAAACCCGGGCCTGATAAGGCAAATGCTTTGTCTTTAATCATCACAAAAAATTTATAGTGTTATATATTCAAAATTAGAGGGAGTTTTAATTAAATTCTACTACTATTTAACGAATTATTTATACTATCTTTTTGTTTTATCAAAAAAATTTCTCCATATAAAAATAGAGATATGCGATTCAAGCAGATTTTATCAACAATATTATGGAAATATTGTATTTGAATTCTTTTCAGAAATAATACTATCTTTGTAATTGCGTTTAAAATATAATACAAGAATCCAGCGTAAAGTATTGTATTATCTTTAACTTCTTACATTCCCATGAAATTCATCAAACACAAGATTCCTGTCCCGGAAAATGAATCCTTTATGGTTCATGAATTGAAACAATGCAGCAAAAGGGATGTCATTCATTCCCATAAGAATTATGAGCTGAATTATATGGTTAACGCCAGGGGCCGTAGATTTGTGGAAGGAAATATTGCCAATTTCCGGGAAGGAGACTTGGTGATGATGGGACCCGAAGTGGCACATGGATGGGAAATCAAAAATAAAGAAGACAACCCGACTTCCATTACCATCCATTTTGCAGAAGATTTTTTCAAGACCGGCTTATTTGATATTCCGGAATTCAAATGCCTTCGGAATATCCTGGATCAATCGCAATACGGCCTGTATTTCCAAGGTATTCAACCCAATATAATAGAAAAGGAACTAAGAACTTTAATGGGAAGGGATGGATTTGATTCCATGATTCAACTGTTAAGAATCCTTCGATATCTTTCCCGGACAAAAGATATACACTTGCTGTCGAATCCCGGCTATATGTGGGGAGGCAGATTAAGCAACGAGGAGCGGATCAACAAAATATACGATTACGTGTTCCGTAACTTTCACAATGGCATCAATCTGGAAAAGGTTGCCGGTCTAGTGAACCTGTCCGAAAGCGCTTTTTGTACCTATTTTAAAAAGACTACGAAACGGTCGTTCTTTACTTTTTTGAAAGAGGTGAAAATTAATTTTGCCTGCAAACTCCTGACAACCGAAAAAAACAAAACCATAGCGGAAATCTGTTTTGAAAGCGGGTACAGGAATATAGCCAATTTCAACCGACAATTCAAGGAAATTACCGGGTTAAGTCCCCGGGAATACAGGAAAGCGTATGGCTAAACCAAGATAACTTGGAAATCCTAAATTCTAATTTAAAAAAACGGGTGCAGATTCATTTCTGAACCCACACCCGTTAATCTAGCAACAAATCCGGGTAAACCAAATACCTGGTTTGAACGGAACTGATCTATGAGGACAACAAAAAAAGCAAAGTTTAATTAATAATTCTTTGAAGCCATATCCTTGATGCGGGAGCTGAACTTTAATCCCTTATCTTTGGCATGAGAAGCCGCAAATTCATATTTCAACCGATCGTCCTCAAGAACAAAATTCAAAGCAGCTCCCCGTTCTATTCCCTTCTCACTGTCACTGATTAAAAGGGTGTTGGAACCCATCCTTGCTTCCAGATCGGGAAGATTTTTGCTGTGAACCCTTGACAGGAAAAGGATATGGCAATCTGCCACATTTTCGGGTTTGGTAAATCGTTTCACTTTAATTTCCTTAAGAATGACCTTCTTGCCTTTTGTAAAATCTTCCAGTTCCTGGTAGATGTCATTTGATCCGAGAACACCGATTACGAAATCGCCATTTTGACTGGATTGCGACCATTCGAAAAATTTGGTGAAGTTGTAAAGGAACTTTGCCTTTGCCTGCGGAATACTGGTTTGAGCCTGAATGCCTGATGCAGCTAAAAACACTGCCATAAATAAAAGTAATAATTTTTTCATAACCTTTTATTTTTATTTTTGATGTAAATATGCACTGAACATTTTTAATATAGACGTAAAAACCATTGAGCTTTATGAGCAGCAGCCGGTGAGATAAATCACCTTTTGCTCCGTAACTTTGATGCTTCTCATTCTGAATCTGTCCTGAAGTATTTCACAGCTTCCTTCAGCTCCTGCGCCTTTTCTGCCAGATTCTGCGAATTGTCAGCCAATTCCTCAGATGAGGATGCATTCTGTTGAGTTACTTCATTCATTTGCTGAACGGAATTATTAACCTGTTGCACTCCCGATTGCTGTTTCTGGCTGGCTGCACTGATGTCCTGAACCAATTCGGAGGTTTGTTCTACTTCCGGCAAGAATTCATCAATGAGTTTTTTGGTGTGTTGGGTATCAGACGTTGTGGAATGAGAAAGTTCAATGATTTCATCGGCAGCGC
>CAYNPZ010000479.1:0-2376 GCA_964399175.1 uncultured Bacteroidales bacterium
CGTAAACGTTTATAAAGACCAATTGGAAATTCAGGGTTTTGGACGGGAAAAGGACCGGGTGCTGGAGATAAAATAACAGATATATAAAGTTTTGGGAGCTTTTATAAAGGTTATTCAAACGAGCACAGAATTCATTATTTTTAACCATTCTATTTCGCATTATCTGTTTGGATCATGCAACACCAGTCAAATTTTCAAAAACTCGCTCACTATACGGTCAAACAGTCCAATCAACCCATTTTATGGATTGACCACGATGGAACCATTCTGCATGTAAATGATGCAACATGTCGTTTATCGGGCTTTGATAAAAATGAAGTGGAGGGGACTAAAGTATATGACCTCCATCCGGATGAAGATATTGATACCTGGAAAGACCAATGGTCGCGTTTGCTGGAACATAAGAAATTTTCTTTTGAGAAGTGGCAGCCCACACAAAGGGGGCGCTGGCATAGGGTAAAGGTGATGCAAAACCTGATTGAAATGGATGGGCAGGCCTACTCGGTCAGTATCATAGAAGACAAGACCGAGGAATATGAAATGGAGAAGAAAATTGAGGAAAGTGAGCGCCGCCTGGCTACCCTGATGGGCAATCTGCCCGGCATGGCCTATCGCTGTCACAACGATGAATACTGGACCATGGAGTTTGTCAGTGAGGGGTGTAGAAAGCTTACGGGATATGATTCGGAGGAACTCACCGGGAACCGTGTTATATCTTACAATAGTCTCATCATTCCTGAAGATAGGGAAATGGTGAAAAAGAGGTAGATCAAAAGATAAAGGACCGTCAGCCTTTTGAAATCAAATACCGGATTCAAAAGCCTTCAGGAGAAATACGCTGGGTATGGGAAAGGGGGACGGCCGTGTCTGACGACAATGATCAATTAACAGCCATCGAAGGGTTCGCTACCGACATCACCGATATAAAACATGCCGAACAGGAGCTCAGAGACAAGGAACAAACCCTGCGCAAGCTCAAAGACCAACTGGAGGAGGAGACCATATACCTGCGTGAGGAGATTAAACTGAACAGCAATTTTGAGGATATCATCTCCAGGAGCGAGGTTTTCAAAGAAGTGCTCAGGCAGGTGGAGCAGGTGGCAGCTACAGATTCAACAGTTTTGATTCAGGGGGAGACCGGTACCGGGAAGGAGCTTATTGCACGGGCATTGCACAACAACAGCTATCGCAGCAATCGTTCGCTGGTTACTGTTAACTGTGCTGCCTTGCCCGCCGAGATGATCGAAAGTGAGCTTTTCGGTCATGAAAAAGGTGCCTTTACCGGTGCGTATACCAGGAAGATTGGACGCTTTGAACTGGCGCATCAGGGAACCATCTTTCTGGATGAAATCGGTGAAATGCCAATGAACCTGCAGACGAAAATATTACGTGCTCTCCAGGAAGGTGAATTTCAACGTCTGGGTAGCTCCGAGACCATTCATGTGGATACCAGGGTGATCGCAGCAACAAACCGGGATCTGGAAAAAGCCATTAATAAAGGAGAATTTCGGGAGGACCTCTACTACCGGCTGAATGTCTTTCCCATTGAAGTTCCTCCCCTGCGGGAAAGAAAAGAGGATATCCCTCTTCTGATCAATTATTTCATCGGGAAATATGCTGCCAAAACCGGCCGGCAGATCAAAGAAACTTCCCAGAAAGTGATGAACCGGCTGATGGAATATGACTGGCCTGGTAACATCCGCGAACTGGAAAATATTATTGAACGGGCAGTGATCCTTAGTAATGGCGGGCGTATCACCCTGGGCAACTGGATTCCTGAGAACAAAAAACTGGTACAAAAAACCATCCTGACGCTTGAAGAGAACGAATGGCAGCACATTCTGAAGGCCCTCAAGGCAACCAACTGGCGGGTAAGCGGTGAAAAAGGCGCCGCCAAACTGCTGGACATGAAACGAACTACACTCGAAGCCCGGATGAAAAAACTGGGCATTACCCGCCCGGCATGATGAAATAAGGTAAAATTTAAACCATTGTCTTCACGTGAAATCTTCTTAGCCAAGGAGCAGCCCACTCCCTCCATCCTTATTACCTCATTTTAAAGAATTGTCAATATGTTGGCATCTTGCCAATATGTTGGCAAATCCATAGGGTCTGCACCAGCACTTTTAATGCTTGTTTGGATTATAAATACCTGGCTGAACTGTAAATATATGCTTTGGCATATCAATTGTTATAGCAGGTAAAAACAAGATAATACATTCAGCATAATGATAAAAGTGATGGAGCAGCGTTTCGGTGTGGAAGTGCTGAGGAGCAAAGAACCGGTAGTTGTTGAATTTTTTACAGAATGGAGCGGATCTGCATTTATCATTGCCGAGCTTCTTTATGCCCTGGAAAAACAGTATGCGGGAGATG
>CAYNPZ010000480.1:0-2365 GCA_964399175.1 uncultured Bacteroidales bacterium
TATGGAGTAAAAAACCTGGCTGTCGGAGACAGGAATAATTCTTGAATTATTCGGGCTAAGATACTTAGTCTTGGGTTTATTGTTTTATTGAGAAAAAATTTGTTTGCAGCTATAGCTGCGGTGAAAATAATCGAGGTTAAAAGTGAGTTTCCTTCCGGCAAAATAATATATGGCCAAACACTGGGTTTAGTAAAAAGGATTTTGTTAGTTTCAGCACCAAAAATGAACTTATGGAATACAGGATTACATCAAAATATAAACCCACGGGTGATCAGCCCGAAGCCATCAAACAGCTTACCGAAGGCATCCGGAGGGAGGACCGGTTCCAGACGCTGATGGGCGTTACCGGATCGGGCAAAACCTTTACCATTGCCAACATGATCCAAAATGTGAACAAGCCCGTGCTGGTGCTTAGCCACAACAAAACACTTGCGGCCCAGCTTTACGGGGAGTTCAAGGAGTTCTTCCCGGAGAATGCCGTGGAATATTTTGTTTCCTATTACGATTATTACCAGCCCGAGGCCTACCTGCCCGTAACCGATACCTATATCGAAAAGGACCTGTCGATTAATGAGGAAATTGAAAAGCTCAGGCTCAGCGCCACCTCCTCGCTCCTATCCGGTCGCAGGGATGTGGTGGTTGTCTCATCGGTATCCTGTCTTTACGGCATTGGCAACCCGGACGATTTCCACAAAAATACCATTCAGATCGAAACGGGCCAGGAAATCGGCAGGAATGAGTTTCTGAGGCGGCTGGTAGACAGTTTATACTCAAGGAGCGAAATTGAGTTTAAGCCGGGCCATTTCCGGGTGCAGGGCGATACGGTGGATGTATTCCTGGCTTACAGCGACCATGCCTACCGCGTCACCTTCTGGGGGGATGAGGTGGACGATATTGAAAAGTACGATCCTTACAACAACAGCACCATCGACCAGGTGGACCATGCCACCATTTTCCCGGCCAACATCTTTGTGACTACCAAAGACCGGATGCACCATGCCATCAAACAGATCCAGCTTGATCTTCAGGATCAGATCCAGTATTTCAAGGATCAGGGAAGAGAACTGGAAGCCAAGCGAATCAAGCAACGGACCGAATATGACCTGGAGATGATACGGGAGCTGGGCTATTGCCCGGGCATTGAAAACTACAGCCGCTACTTCGACGGTCGTTCGCCGGGCTCCAGGCCTTTCTGCCTGCTCGACTATTTTCCCGACGATTTCATCATCGTGGTGGACGAAAGCCACGTGACCATCCCCCAGATCCATGCCATGTTCGGCGGCGACTATTCACGCAAGAAGACACTGGTGGAATATGGCTTCCGGCTACCGGCAGCCGTGGATAACCGTCCGCTGAAATTTGAGGAATTTGAGAACCTGCTCAACCAGGTGGTATTTGTAAGCGCTACGCCTGCAAATTATGAACTGGAAAAGAGCGACGGTGTTTTCGTAGAACAGGTGATCCGGCCCACCGGCCTGCTGGACCCCGAGATCGAAGTGCGGCCCACACTAAACCAGATCGATGACCTGATGGAAGAAGTCCGCAAACGGGCAAAGAACGACCAGCGGGTGCTCGTCACCACGCTGACCAAGAGGATGGCGGAAGAGCTAACCAAGTATCTGACCCGCTTCAACGTCAAATGCCGGTACATCCACTCGGACATCGACACGCTGGAGCGCGTGGAGATCATGGACGGTCTGCGCAACGGAACCTTTGATGTGCTGATTGGCGTAAACCTGCTGCGTGAGGGGCTTGACCTGCCCGAAGTATCGCTGGTGGCCATACTGGATGCCGACAAGGAAGGCTTCCTGCGTTCAACGGTATCTCTGACCCAGACGGCAGGCAGGGCAGCCCGGCACCTGGAAGGTAAGGTCATCATGTATGCCGACAAGATCACCCGCTCGATGCAGCAAACCATTGACGAGACGAACAGACGGCGGGAAAAACAGCTTGCCTATAACGAAAAGCACAACATAACACCACAGCAGATCCAAAAGGCTTCCCGCTCAGTGATGGCCGACTACAGGGAAAAGATCGGACAGTACCAGCCCAGGGCCTATACCGAACCCCGGGAAGTGGATGCTGCCGCCGACCCGGTGGTACAATACATGAGCAAAGAGGGTATCGAAAAAGCCATCGAGAAAAACAAAAAAGCCATGGAGAAAGCGGCATCTGAGCTGGATTTTAAAGAGGCAGCAAGGCTTAGGGATGAGATGTATGAATTGCAGGACCGACTTGCTAAGATGGAGAAATAATATGGTTTGACGGTTTGACGGGAGTTTGACTAAGAGTTTGATGTTTGAAAGTTTGAGGGTTTGAGTTGACTTACTATATTGCAGAATCAAATTTAGGGAAATAAGATTTG
>CAYNPZ010000481.1:0-2361 GCA_964399175.1 uncultured Bacteroidales bacterium
AGACAAGACTCTTTCAAATCTCTTTGACTTTATAGACAAACATTAATTAATACTCTATTACTGCAAAATCTTTAAATTTCTGGAGGCCTAACATTTCAAACTCCTGTCAAACGCTCAAACTCTTCGTCAAACTCCCGTCAAACATTCAAACTCCTTGTCAAATAACAATTATGCCAGCATGGCCTTCATATCCTCCTCAACGGTGTTGATGCCGTTGATGCCAAATTTATCCACCAGCACGGTGGCCACGTTGGGTGAAAGGAATGCCGGCAGGGTCGGACCCAGCTTGATGTTCTTCACACCCAGGTAAAGGAGCGCCAGCAGTACAATAACGGCTTTCTGCTCGTACCATGCAATGTTGTATTCTATCGGCAGCTCGTTGATGTCGTTCAGTTCAAAGACCTCTTTCAGCTTCAGTGCAATTACTGCCAGTGAATAGGAGTCGTTGCACTGGCCTGCATCCAGGATTCTTGGTATGCCGCCAATATCTCCCAGGTCGAGCTTGTTGTAACGATACTTGGCGCATCCTGCCGTAAGGATTACGGTATCTTCGGGCAGCTCTTCGGCGAAACGGGTATAATATTCTCGGCTCTTGAAACTGCCGTCGCATCCGGCCATCACGAAGAACTTCTTAATGGCTCCTGATTTCACGGCGTCCACAACTTTATCGGCAAGCTGTTCCACCTGGTTGTGGGCAAATCCGCCGACAATTTCGCCGGTCTCGATTTCCTGTGGTGGATCGCATTTCTTGGCATGCTCGATGATCTGTGAGAAATCCTTCGGCTTGCCGTTTTCCCTACCCGGTATATGGGTGCATCCTTCCAGGCCTGCAGCTCCGGTAGTGTAAATCCTGTCTCTGTAAGTTGCATTCTTCTTCGGCGGTACGATGCAGTTGGTGGTGAAGAGGATCGGTCCGTTGAAGGATTCAAATTCTTCTTTCTGCTTCCACCAGCTATTGCCATAGTTGCCTATAAAGTGGTCGTACTTTTTGAAAGCAGGGTAATAGTTGGCCGGCAGCATTTCGCTGTGGGTATACACATCCACTCCTGTATCTTTTGTTTGCTCCAGCAGCTCCTCCATGTCTTTCATGTCATGGCCGCTGATCAGGATACCCGGACGGTTTCCCACACCAATGTTGACCTTGCTGATTTCAGGGTTCCCATAAGCGCTGGTGTTGGCTTTATCCAACAGGGCCATCACGTCTACGCCATGCTTTCCTGTATCCATTACCCAGCCGATCAGGTCATCAACGCTCAGATTGTCATTGGTTGTGGCTACGAGGGCATCCTGCATGAAATTGTAGATGTCATCGTTTTTTTGATCCAGATTCCATGCATGCTCGGCATAGGCGGCTATTCCTTTTACCCCGTAAGTGACGAGCTCGCGCAGGGAACGAACGTCTTCATTTTCGGTATCCAATACCCCGATGGCGGTTCCTTTCCTTTCAAATTCATCCGGCGTGAAACCTTGCCATGTTGCGGCGTCATGGAGCTCTTCATTCTTAAATTCAATACCTGCATTTTTAAGGGTTTGCCTGAGCTCGTTTCTAATATCCTGACCTTGCCGGATATACTCAATGATGGCGTTCTTGTCAAAGTTGGTATTGGTTACGGTAGAAAACAAACCATCAAAAACGAATTTGTCTACTCTTCCCTTTTCGTAATCCACTTGATTGTTTCGTGCTTTTTGTGAATAAATTGAGATTCCCTTGATGACATACACCAAAAGGTCCATCAGATTCGATTCTTCCGATGACTTTCCGCATGTTCCCTTGATGGTGCATCCGGTATTTTTTGAAGCTTCCTGACATTGATAGCAAAACATTTTCATGTCCATAGTTGATTCTCCTTTTTTTAATTTGAACTTTTTATTGTTTATCAGTAAAATATATTTCGTATCTATAGCTAATAAAGCGCCTTCTTAGTTTTATATCCATTGTTCTTCCTGGATATCTCCCTGTATTCCAACCGTGATCGATTTAACGGGTACCTTGCGGGATGCATTTTTTGCTGCTATCTGGGCCAGCTGAAGCAATCCCCCGCAACAAGGCACTTCCATCTTCATAACGGTAATGGTGTTCACTTTGGCATCATTGATCATGGAAATCAGCTTTTCAGCGTAGCTTTCCTTGTTGGAATCCAGCTTGGGGCAGGCAATGGCAAGGGCTTTGCCCTTCAGATACTGCCTGTGAAAGTCGCCCATGGCATAGGCCACACAATCTGCTGAAAGTAATAGATCGGCGTTTCTGAATTGTTCTGATGTGGGGTTGATCAGGTGCATCTGCACGGGCCAGTGGGCTAGCTGCGATGGGTTAGTTCCTGACGGCTCATCAGATGGGTTTTCCCGGGGATCCCGTTCTTC
>CAYNPZ010000482.1:0-2339 GCA_964399175.1 uncultured Bacteroidales bacterium
GTCACTGAGCCAGTAGAAATTATCAGAAATCTCAGCGTTGTTTTCCAATAGCCTTAGCTTCACAAAGAAAACTTTAGTTGTATCAGCGGGTGGATAAATTTTGAACAGGCGCTTACTATCCATGGAAGGAAGGGAAACCTGCCGGGTAATTTTTTTGTGTTGCTTTGCAAACCTATCATAAATACTGGTTTCCAATGTAAGATTTTCTTTGTTGTGTGCTGTGGTGTTGACGACTTTTACACTTCGGTCACCTACATTGACCTGGGGATGCAATGGTTGTGCGGCTTTCCTGACACCATAAAAAGCACCGTTTTGTGCCAGAGAGTGATCGTAGAGCTGACCTCTCAAGGAACTCCAGGGGTTCTGGGTTTTCCAGATCAGGACACCCGTGTACCACTTCCACATCTGTGCATTCATGCCCTCTATCATGGAACGATACTGCAGATAGTTTGCGATCTGTGCTTGTTCGCAGAATGCTTTTGCAGTTTCTGGGTTTCCATAAATATCGATGTAATCATATCTGCCCGTACGGTAACCAATATAGCAGTGGTAGCGCCATTCCCTGTCAAGTTCATCTTTTGTGCCGGGGAAATTTTCCAGATGTTCGGGTGAGAGGATTTTTTCAAGAGTTTCATAGACCGGCATCCCGACGGAGCCAATCTCCGAATTAAGGGGGTAGTGTCTTTTGTTGAAAAACATCTCCGGATCCTGGTAGCCGTAAGGACCATCTCCAACTGTTCCGGGGTAGATGTTCTGGGAAAGATTTTCTGAAGTGGACAACTCGAAATACTCCCTTTTTCTGTCGAGTTCAGGAAATATTTTGTTTTTCAATGAATCGTTGATATCAGGAGGGGGAGGAAATTCATTGCCACCGATCCATACACAAAGGCTGGGATGGTTGCGCAGCATCTTTATCTGATCCCTTGCTGACTTAAGGAATAGCTGGTGATCATCCGGATATTGACGCCTTTGTTTGCGGTTCTCCTTTTTCTTTGGATCCCTCCACCTTCCATTACAATCTCCGGTAATCCATAAATCCTGCCATACCAAAATTCCATGTCGGTCACATGCTTCATAAAATTCGGGCCTTTCAGTAATGGAGCCGCCCCAGATGCGGATGGTATTCAAATTGGCTTCTGCATGCATCCTTACTTCATGATTATAGCGTTCAGCAGATAAACGAAGCAATGCATCCGAAGCAATCCAGTTGCCTCCCCGGATAAAAAGTTTCTGGCCGTTGACCCTGAACATACGTCCTCCCGAAGTAGTATCCATTTTTGTGGTAATATCTCTGATGCCGATTTTCAGTTTTTTGCTGTCGGAAGTTTGATTCTCTCCGTTAATAAATTGTATTTCCACCGGGTAAAGGTTGGCTTTTCCCATGCCATTAGGCCACCAGAGCTTTGGATCCTGAATTTCCAGGGTTTTGAAATCGATTCGTTTTTTACTCTCTGCCGGTATTTGTATGGCCATTCTATCCGAGTAATCCCCTATTTTATAGGTACAATAACCTGAAAGCGCTTTTTCCCCATGATTTTGTGCCTGAACAGAAACATTCACATAAGCGGGGTCCTGTTCTTCTCCCGGTTCCCGTTTTCCGGGAACATCCGTTATAATATACGGATCTTCAAGCGTTACAGGCCCGCTGGTGGTTACGGAGATCTTGTCCCATATGCCTGTATTCCTGTCACGGATGGGTTTTATCCAATCCCATCCCGCGGTGAATTGCATGGTTACATTTTTTGCTATTATTCCGTCGCCACCTTGCCCGCCGTTTGCTTTTCCTGGAGGATTCGGCGGATGTACCAGTATGGCCAGCCGGTTCTTCTCACCCCGCTTTGTGAGATCAGTGATGTTCAGCCGGTGGCGGAGAAACATTCCTTTTATGCTATCACGGTTTACTTTATGGCCGTTCAGATATACTTCGGCGGAATAATTTATGCCCCGGAGATTGAGCCATACATTGGAGTATGCCTTTGATTTAGGAATTTCAAAGGTAGTATAGAACCAATAGGTATAATAATCCACACCCGCATCGTAAATGTCGGGTATCGAATCGTTGTTTGTTGCGTAAAAGGGATCCGGAATTTCGTCAATGTGCAGGAGTGTGGTGAGGACTGTTCCGGGAACCACTGCATTCAGCCAGTTGTGGCTGTTGATGTCGTGGCGGGTTAATGTCTTGCCATCCTGCTGGGTTTGATTGGCTTTTTTGGCGTACCAGTCACCTGTTAGATGATTCTCCTGGGCGGTTACCACAGAGACAAAAAATATTGCAAATAGAAAGAAAATGTATTTTTTACTAAAATCTGGTAAGTGTATATTTCTCATTGGTACTAATT
>CAYNPZ010000483.1:0-2327 GCA_964399175.1 uncultured Bacteroidales bacterium
TCCGCCAAACCATTCCACTCCATCGTCAACATTGGCTATTACTTCGATGTAACGAATTTCGGTACCGTTTCCAACACCTGCTAATGTAAGACCGTTAATTTCATTGCCCTGGCCTATGTCAGTACCACCGTGGCGAATGGAAACATATTTAAGGATGCCGGAGTTATCGGAGTCATCGTCACCGCCATAGTAGGCTTCATAGTTTTCAGGAATGCCTTCTACACGATTATCCGTCGCATTGTTGGTAGTTGCTTTGCCCAGAACGATCAGACCACCCCATAATCCGCGAACTTCTTTATTATATCCATCTCCGTAGTAAGTATCGTCATCTCCTGTAAATACAATGGGTTTCTCGGCTGTACCTTCGGCGTGAATCTTTCCACCCCTCTTCACGATCATAGCACTTGCATTTTCCCCCTGTCCGGGTTTTCCCTGTACCATGGTGCCTGCTTCTATGGTTAAAGTGGCTCCGTTTTCCACAAAAACAAAACCGTTGAGTTTATAAAGCGTTTCCTTGTTCCAGGTTTCATCGGATGTTATATTATCGGAAATGGTTACTGTATCTCCGGCATTGTAATCATATACATTGTCCATTCCGTAAGTCAGGGTCCATCCGGATGCCCAGTTAGCACCATTTGGATCAAAGGCACCCTTATAGGAAACATCCTCAAAGAATCCACCGGGGTTAGAAGCGGCACTTGTATTGGCTCCCAATACCGGAAGGCTGGCGGCCAGGTCTCCGTTATATCCCAAATTCACCGTGTCATTGTTGTTATCTGTCAGATGGGATTTCAATACCGATTTGTAATCACTGGGTAGAGTCCCGGATTCAGCATAGGCAATAAGCAGTTTTTCATAGATATCCGTTTCACCTTGCATCTTAGCCAGCTTATCGGTAACAGAACCGGATTGAATGGGGTTTCCATCCCCGTCATAACCAGCACTTTGTGTTATTTCAACCTGTATCGTCTCCTCCCCGGTAGCTTCCTGGCTGGATAGTGTCAGGGAGATATCCGCACTGTTGTCACCTGCTGTATGGGTGAAGGAAAAGTCGGTGATCTCCAGATCTTCTGCATCGAGGGTGACATTAAAGCTGCTTGCATCCAATGCTCCGGTGGCATCGTCATTTTTGTAAATCCCTTCACTGAAGTAAACAACTGCTTTTGAATTGTCGCTTTCGACATCCACAGATACCAGTTTGGGATTTTCTACTTCAGGCGTTTCGTCTTCTTCACAGGCGGTAAACCCGATCATTAAAGCAAGAAGAAGACCTGTACCAATTTTTAAAATAGACGTTTTCATTGTACATTTCATTTTTAAATTCAACATGTGGTTTTGTTTAACTGATCAGTGCAAATAAATAGCATATCAAATCACCCGATGTTATTTCATATTTAATGTTACATTAAGTAATTTATAAATGAGATCCCACGTTTAACTTTCATTTAAAATGGGGTTAAAGAAAAATTAGCGTTCTTTTAATAAGAATTTGTTTATTTTGAACCATTCATTTTAATCCAGTAACCCATGGAAAACAGTAGTCATAAAATTTTACTTGTTGATGATGAACCCGACGTTCTGGAGTTTCTCGGCTATAATTTAAAAAAAGCCGGATATCAGGTATATTCCACACAAAATGGCAAAGATGCCATTGAGAAAGCAAAAGAAATTAAACCTCACCTTATCCTTCTGGATGTGATGATGCCTGGGATGGACGGAATTGAAACATGTGAACAAATGCGGCAGGATAATGATCTTCAGAGTACTGTTATTGCATTTCTTACTGCCCGTGGAGAAGATTATTCCCAGATAGCAGGATTTGAGGCTGGAGGCGACGATTACATTACCAAACCGATTAAGCCCAAAGTGCTCTTAAGCCGCATCAAAGCATTGCTAAAACGCTACAAGGAAAAGGCTGAAGTAGAAGAAACGGAAGAAACCATTATAAAACAATCAGACCTGACCATCGACAAGGAAAAATACCAGGTAAAAAAAGGCGAAAAAGAACTGATCCTCCCTAAAAAGGAATTCGAGTTGCTCTTGCTGCTCATTTCCAAACCCGACAAGGTCTTTACCCGGGACGAGATTTTTTCCAGGGTTTGGGGAGAGGATATAGTTGTCGGTGACCGGACCATCGATGTACATATCAGAAAACTGAGGGAAAAAATCGGGGGTGAGCACATCAAGACGATTAAAGGCGTGGGGTATAAATACGTAGACTGAAATAGATCTCGTGTTTCGGGTCCCGGGTCTCGTATTACCAGTAGCTAGATAGTGTTTGTCCATAAAGTCAAAGAGATTTGAAAGAGTCTCGTCTAGAATGTTCG
>CAYNPZ010000484.1:0-2323 GCA_964399175.1 uncultured Bacteroidales bacterium
CCCTGTTTTATTCCCTTCCTGATTCCATTAACAGTCCGGTTCGGCAGATCCTTCAGGCCGTTGGTTTCCTTTTTCTTTGGAAGCCTGTAAATATCACTGATCAGGTCTTTGTATTTTTCAGCAATTACATCGCGTTTGAGCTTTTGTGTGGGAGAGAGCTCACCGGTTTGCGGGCTCCATTCCTCGCATACCAGCCGGAAACGTTTAATCTTCTCGGTTTCGCCCAGGGTTTGGTTTAATTTGTCAAGCTCTTTCTGATAGCGGGCAATCACTTCAGGTTTTTGTACCAATTCCTGGTTATCACGGTATTGGATCTTATGGATGGAGCACCAGTCGTGGAGGAATTCAAAATTCGGCGATATCAGTGCGCTGGCGAATTTCTGGTGTTCGCCGATTACCATCACCTGCTCGATGAAAAACGACTCTTTAAGCTTGTTTTCAATCACCTGGGGGGCGATGTATCTGCCACTGGAAGTCTTGAACATTTCTTTTTTACGGTCGGTAATGGTGAGAAAGCCTTCTTCATCCAGGTGGCCAATGTCACCGGTGTGAAACCAGCCGTCTTCATCAATCACCTGCCTGGTGAGCTCCGGCTGTTTGTAGTAACCCAGCATCACGTTGGGACCTTTGCAAAGGATCTCTCCTTCCTCGTTGATCTTTACCTGAACGTTCTCCAGCACCGGACCCACCGTTCCCAGTTTGATAATCCGGGGTTCATAGTGGTTGACGGCAATAACAGGTGAGGTTTCCGTTAAGCCGTAGCCTTCCATGATGGGTATACCTGCAGCCCAGAACACATGCTCGATCCTCTTTTGCAATGCAGCACCGCCGGAGACCACAAGAACGTCATTGCCGCCAAGCGCTTCTTTCCATTTGTTAAAAACCAGTCTTCTGGCAATCCGAAGCTTGAAGTTGTACCAGGGCCTGCGGGGCTTGTCCATCCTGAATTTTAATCCCAGATTGACCACCCGGAAGAAAATCATCTTTTTGATGTATGGCAGATTCTTGCCTTTTCCCAGGATGGTATCATAAACCTTTTCCAGTAACCGGGGAACTGTGTTGAAAATATGGGGTTTTACATCCTTGAGATCTCGGGCAATGGTACCCAGGCTTTCGGCATAATAGATGCTGATCCCCTTATACTGCATGTGGTAGTTCATCATTCTTTCATATACATGGCATAACGGAAGAAAGCTTAATGCCCGGTGTTTATAGCCAAGATGATGGGCTTTTGAAGTACTTACAAAATTGGTCACCAGGTTGTGATGGGAGAGCATCACTCCCTTGGGCGAGCCTGTGGTACCGGAGGTATATATCAGGGTCACCATTTCGTCCGGGGTGATGTTGTTTTTTAGCTGTTGAACTTTTGGCATGTATGTGGCTTCATCCGTCTTTCCTGTGTCCGGTATTTGGATCCAGCTCTCCACGCCTTCGATCTCATCGAAAGAATAAATGTTTTGGATCTTTCTGATTTTTTCCGCAACAGGTGCTACTTTCTTATAAATGGATTTGTTGCTGAGGATGATGGCTTTTACGTCGGAATGCATGAGGATGTAATTGTAATCTTCTTTGCTGATGGTAGGGTATATGGGTACATGTACCACACCAATCCGGGCCATGCCAAGGTCAACAAAATTCCACTCCGGGCGGTTGTTGGAGATGGTGGCAATTTTGTCTCCTTTTTTGAATCCCATGCTTAGCAGTCCACAACTGAACCAGTTGACATAGTTGATGTACTCGGTGGTGCTATACCTGACCCATTCTCCGTTGTACTTTCCTGCCAGTATATCCTCCTTGGGAAAGCGTTTTTTCAGTCTTTCCAGTATATCAAAAGTTCTTGTAACCTCCATAATACAAAAGATCTGATTGTTCTGACAAATATAAGAATTAATTTGTTCAGGGGCTGTGGATAATGTTAAAAAACCGGTGTATAATCCTGTTTTTGTTTTGTAAGGCCAATATGTTGGATATATAATATTAACCACAAAGCACACGGAGGAGATCACGGAGGACACGAAGGGGTATGAGGACATGTCCTGTATTAAAAGGAAATGTTAACCCAGTCTAATAGGGTGCGTTCTTAATTTGAAAATATATACCATTCCTACGGAATTCCTGTTATGTGCGAATTTTATAACCCGACCGGCAGCTGCCGGTCGGGCCTACACAGATGTCATCCGGCAGCCGACGGATTTCAGGTAGCAGAGAAATCAAAAGTAATTGGTTGATGCAAATCTTACCATCAAATTAACATAAAATATAAATATTCAGCGCTTTAATTTCCATATTATTGAGCCCCTAAATGTCTCCCAAAATTTATCAG
>CAYNPZ010000485.1:0-2321 GCA_964399175.1 uncultured Bacteroidales bacterium
GGGCATGATTCCGAAAGAGCTGTTGATGTATGCTCCGGCAGGCTCACTGGTAAAGAAGCTTTCGTTCAAATCGTGCTTTCCAAGAAGCAGGGAGAAATCTCCAATCTGATGTTTGTACCAGAACTGAAAAAGGTAGGTATAGTTTCCGTGCTCAATGTTGGAGAATACCTGGATATCACCTACAAGATCCTGTGAGGGTTTCTGCCCGTAAGTGTTCTGGACATGCAAACGGAAGGTGCCGTTATCCCAAAGATTCATCTGATCCGTGTTCATTTGGAAGCTGAGGTTGATTAAACCGTTATGGGCAACCCCTGTCTGTATACCTCCCATGAAGTTGGAAGCTACATCCTGATTGATTGAAAGACTCACCGGGTTTTTTTTCTCCTGTGCATGCACTGCAGCAATTGTAATTATCCCCAGAAATATTGCTGAAATGAATGATCTATACATTGAGCTAAACATGATTTTATGTTTAAGTATTTATAACGATTACAAAAATATTTGT
Source organism: uncultured Bacteroidales bacterium (assembly GCA_964399175.1). Lineage (GTDB taxonomy): Bacteria > Bacteroidota > Bacteroidia > Bacteroidales > UBA12077 > JAGXLC01. Next base: position 506 of record CAYNPZ010000485.1, read on the forward strand.
GATTGTTATAACAGGCAATCCCAACATGTTGGGATTTTTTATAAGTACTGAATGGTCGGTATTGTGAAAGGTGATATGTGTTTACAGGATCCTTTTAAAAATCATGTAGTCTCTTATCTTATTTGATCTTTGGGGATCAGATCGTTCAGAACGGCATAAACCGTAAGTCCGCTTACAGTTTTGATGCCCAGTTTGGAGGTGATATTTTTCCGGTGAGAGATTACAGTATGCCGGCTGATGTGCAAGTGATCAGCAATTTCCTGGTTGGTGTATCCCATGGCCACCTGTTTTAATACATCCTGCTCCCTTGAGCTGAGAAGGGTATCAGTCTGGTCGGTTTCATGGTTTTCAGTTTTCAAGATGCTTTCTATCACCGGCACGATTTCATCTTTGCTTGCGTTCCTGTTCAGTACGGCATCAAATTTTCTTTTTTCCCGCAGGTTTTCGGGATTATCGGAAAGGAGAATATAACTGGTTTCTGCTTTCAGGTCAAAGAACAACTCCGGATCTGCTATCTCTTTAAATATTTGATCATTAATGAGCACCGCCTCCACCACATTGGTGTCGAGATAATGATTGAGCTCCTGAGTATCGTCTATAAAGACAATCTCTGCCTGCACAATGTCATCGATTAAGGCAGAAATACCTCTTTTCATCAGGTAGGAAGGTTCTGCTATGATCACTGAGAATGGCATATTGCCTTATTCGTTTTTTTTGAATTGTTCTTCTATATCTTCCAAAGCCGGAAGAAGTATTACATCCTCCAGGCGCTCGTGATCTCTGAGATCATCTTCAAATACAAATAGCCAGTAAAGCAGGTTGTTGCACTTAGTTTGATCATAATCCGGGGGCAGGTATTTGATGAGAATGTTTTTCAGATCTACCAGCTTGGCAATTACACTGTCATGTTCATTAGAATGAGCTTCATAAGAGAAATTGTATTTTCTTCTAATGGTCTCAAGGCCATTCTTCTTTTCTTTTGGATCGGTCAGGGCTTTAACATAAGGGAAGAATTTTTCCTCCTCGCTTTTCAGATGATTCTCAAGTTCGTTTTTGTATTTTTTATAGAAATCCTCGATCAGCCGTAAATTCTCACAATTGTTGCTGCATGAATTCACCAGATCCTCAATCATATCCCAGGTTTCCGGCAGCATCTTCTGCCTGTAATAATCGTGAGATTTCCAGAGATATTTCACCATTAAAATGAGGGGGTATTCCCTCATTTTATCCTTGGGGAAATAATTCGGATCGTGATAGGTGTTGATGATATCGAGAAAAAAAGACAGATTGATTCCATAATCGCCACAAACCTGCTCCACTGTTTTGTCCCCGAATCCGAGCTTGATATCGAACCGGTTGATAACAGGAAGAAGCAGATAATTCATATGGATTACATCTGCCATTTTGGTATCGGGGGTTACGATGTTTTGTTTGGTCATGGTAAAATAAATAACGAACTGTTGAATTGACAAATGTAAGAAAAATTGGCGGCTGATTAAATTGAATGACTGTTTTACCGGCTGTTATTATATTAAATATTGCCTGTTGTATTTCATATTTCTTTATTGTTTATTGTGCCGTTTCCAGGGTAAACTGATAAGTTCCCGAAACAACGGAAAAGATAATACAATCTTTTTCTTTATTGGCACTTTTGATTCCGGTGACATCTCCGGTAAAGGTTCCGTTTTCCCAGACCGTTTCAGCTCCTTCATTAATATGAATGCTCTTCTGGTTGAGTAAAGGTACACAGATCTCTGCCGCTGTGTTGGCTGGAATGGTCACCTGTAGGCTAAAGGATTCATCCTGGTTTTTCCAG
>CAYNPZ010000486.1:0-2318 GCA_964399175.1 uncultured Bacteroidales bacterium
CTTTATGAGATTGAAGACTGGGAAGAGGAGAAAGAAGATCCTAAATGGGCCAGCATTTCACCCAATGGAGAATATGTTGTATTTGCCAGGGATTATAACCTGTACTGGATGGACAAAGAAAATTACGAGAAAGCCAAGCAGGAAGAGGAAGATGAAAAAGATTCAACCATTGTCGAACACCAACTGACCACAGATGGTGAGCAATATTATGCCTATGGCGGTGGATATACAGCCAAAGACAATGATGATGAAGAGAAGATACAAGAAGAAAAGGAAAAAAGAAGGCGTGCCAGGATTATCTGGTCACAGGATTCAAAAAAGTTTGCACTGGTAAGAAGAGATGTACGGGATGTAAAATCATTGTGGGTTATTGACGTGCTAGCAAAACCCAGGCCTGAACTGGAAACTTATAAGTACACCATGCCGGGAGAAGAGGAAGCGCCGCAGTATGAATTATGGGTCTTTGATATGGAAAGTGAAGAGGGGAAAGAATATGAAGTGGAAGCCTTCAATGATCAGACCATATCCATTAAACAAGAAGTGAAGACGCATAAGCAGAAAATAGAGGATTATGTGCCAAGGGCTTGGCTGTCAAAAACTTCGGACAAATTGTATTTTTCGCGCCACAGTCGTGATCTGCACAAAATGGATGTTTGTGAGCTGGATATTGAAACAGGCGAGGTAAACGTGCTGATTGAAGAGCGATTGAATACATATATTGAAGCCATTGATCATGGCAGAATTCATATGCTAGGTAATGGTGAGGAATTTATTCACTGGTCAGAAAGAGATGGCTGGGCTCATTATTACCTCTATGATGGCAATGGCAATATGAAGCGGCAGATCACTTCGGGTCCGTGGCATGCGGAAAGAATACTCAAGGTGGATGAAGAAAACCGGGTGATGTATTTCATCGGTAAAGGGTATGAAGAAAACGAAAATCCATATAATGCCCACTTATACCGGATCAACCTGGATGGAACCGGAATGGAGTTGCTGAATAAGGGGAATTTCAACCACACATCCGAGATGAGTGATTCATACCGATATTTTATCGACAATTATTCCAGGGTGAATACGGTTCCCAGGTCCGTTGTCAGGGATAATAAAGGAAACGTGGTGATGCATCTTGAATCCGCGGATTTAAGCAACCTGTTTGCCTCAGGATATCAATTCCCTGAGCCATTCAAGGTAAAAGCCGATGATGGTGTTACCGATCTTTATGGAGTCATGTACAAACCATTTGATTTCGATACAACAAAGAAATACCCGATCCTTGAATACGTTTATCCCGGGCCCCAAACAGAAGCGGTGCATGCATCTTTTTCAGCCAGGATGGACCGGAAGGATCGTTTTGCACAACTTGGTTTTGTTGTGATTACCATTGGAAACAGGGGCGGTCATCCGGATCGTTCCAAATGGTACCACAATTATGGATACGGTGATCTCAGGGATTATGGCCTGGCTGATAAAAAATACGCTGTAGAACAACTGGCTCAGCGACATGATTATATTGATATAGACAAAGTAGGCATCAGCGGACACTCAGGGGGTGGATTCATGTCCACGGCAGCGCTTTGTCAATATCCTGATTTTTATAAAGTAGCTGTATCTTCTGCCGGGAACCACGATAACAATATCTATAACCGCTGGTGGAGCGAAACCCATCACGGTGTTGAGGAAGTGATCAATGATGAAGGAAATTCCAATTTCCTTTATGAGATTGAGACGAATCCACAGCTTGCAAGCAATCTCAAAGGGAAACTGTTGCTTGTTCATGGTGATATTGACAACAATGTGCATCCCGGAAATACCCTCAGGATGGCAAATGCATTGATCAAAGCGAAGAAAAGATTTGATGTATTCTTCATGCCCGGACAAAGACATGGTTTCGGAAACTATACCGAATACTTTTTCTGGCTGAAGGCAGACTATTTTTGCAAACATCTGATCGGGGATTATTCAATCAGCACCGATATATTTCAGATGAGAAGAGAAACAAAGATGTCTCCCGGTAAACGGTAACAGGCATCCTGTTGACCAATCTAATCTCTAATCATAAACAAAACCCGGTTGTTGAAAAACGACCGGGTTTTGTTTGTTGCCCGGCTTGTCTTTCGGGGTATAAGTCAGTTTGATCATTTCGTTCCATCATATTTTGGCTACATTCTTTTTCCGATAAGGAAACTGCTTTGTTCTAACGGTTGGTAAATGAGCACCCGATATGAGTTCCACCAGGGATTTCATAGCCCGTAGTCTGTTAAACCCGGAGATGTCCAAAAAGTTCTTTGTGTTCTTCGAGAAATCCTTTGAGCACC
>CAYNPZ010000487.1:0-832 GCA_964399175.1 uncultured Bacteroidales bacterium
CTGGAGTAGGTGAGGTATTCTTAAAGTCATTGACCAGCTTGTTGTAATATTCGTAGAGAGAACCAAATTTATCAGCAGAAACGTTGGTCAGGGTTCCTGTAACCAGGTCGGTACGGTTGGCTTCATCCTTATAGGCATCCATGAGATCCTGCTGTTCTTGATTGGATGATGGTGCAGCATCTATCAATGGCGTGGTTCCTGAATCTTTTACCAGAATATCCCTGATGCTGAATTTCTTTTTATAATTGGAAATGAGCCAGGGATAGTAAGCTGCGCCGTATTTCAGGTACTGGGTTCCTATCTTTTGACGAAAATCATCGATGGGTTGTTCGCCCGATTGATATCCATTCTGAATATCAAATATGCCAAATCTATCCTGGCGTTTGTTACACTGAGCCAACGTGTCGGCCTGAAGTGATCCGAATTCGGTAGGGGTTAAAGCATTGCTTCCATCATTCTTGCTTCCTGCTGCATCGGGAAAAAGGATCAGTGTGGGTTCATCGTATTTGAGTAATGCATCCAGACCGGGCTTGATTCCCTGCGGATTGGCGGGATCTGATGCATTGTTGTACTCAATCGTGTCAGAATAAGAACCTACTGAAACTATGTAACACGTACCCCCTCCGTTATCGAAAAAGCCCCGCAGACTGTCATACATATAATATTTGCCTATTTCCAGTGTATCAACATTGTTATTGCTGTCAAGAGTAATCGTATAATCGTCAGGATTGTATACACCACCAAAGTACTGCTCATACTCCACCATAGAAGAGATCCTGGTAGGTACTTTTGTTAAATCCTTATTGTTTTCTCCGGATGCTTTTTCGGTATA
>CAYNPZ010000487.1:868-1894 GCA_964399175.1 uncultured Bacteroidales bacterium
GATGAATTCAGCAGGTCGAACAGTAGCCATTCCTATTTCTACGATCAACCTTCCATTAAGAATGTCGAGAGAAGTCATGGTTTCCCCAAGGCCCACCGATACAAAGAAAGCTTCATTGGGAGTGGCTCCTGCGAGAGCACCCTGACGCCAAAGCGTGGTGAGATAATTACTGATCATACCACGCACCTTTGCCCAGGTATTGGCATCGTTGGGCTCGAAAACGAACTTTTGGGTGGCCTTTTTAACCGATTCTTCAACCATATTGTAGAAGCGGCGTACAGATATGTACCGCCATTCGTTGGAATTGCCAGCAAGGGTGCGTGCTCCCCATACGAGGGTTCCCTTGCCACTGAATTTTCGGATGGCATTTACTGATTTGCCGGTCGTATGTACGTTCAAACCCTGCTGGGCTTCATCAGTTAAAATCACACTTGGTTCTTTCACAGAGTAAAGGCTTACATTGGCGGGTGCCTTCCATACTCCCCGGTTGTTATCTACTGTGGCATAGATACCTGCTATGGCCGGGCCGGGTGGTAAAACCACATCAAATTGGGCAATTTTTTCTACTATTTTTTGATACAGTTCGGTATTCTGATGAAATATGGATTTTTCTTCTAACTGATCTCCCGGGGACACATCTTTTTTGAGTGTTGTATTTTGACCGTAAGGATGATTTCCTGTAACTTTCAGCTCCGTTTCATCGTAAGCAAATGTGTAGATTGTCTTAAGCCAGGGATAATAGGCTGCCCCATATTTGAGGTTGTTGTTCCCTATCCCGTTCCTTAGACCGAGTGGGTTACCTGATCCCCCAGGTGCATTGATGACATCGGGCCCTCCTACCGCCTGAAAATCACTGTCGCCATCATATACGTCGACAATGGCTACGCGGTCTTTTAGTTTGGCACATTGAACCAGGGCCTGCTTGTACAATGCATAGAAATCGGCATCGCTGGAAAGAGACGGCGCATCAGGAAACAAAATGATGGTGGGTTCATCCTCCTTTTCCAAGACTTCCAAACCATCCAT
>CAYNPZ010000487.1:1904-2312 GCA_964399175.1 uncultured Bacteroidales bacterium
ATTCCCACGGGAACAATGTAACAGGGACCCCCCCCATTGTCAAAAAAGAGTTGCAGCGCATAATACATTTTGTATACAAAGCCAGGTGGAGATGGTGGTGTATCAATCTCTTCCGAAGCATTGACCGTTACACTGAATGTTTCGTTATACGGACCACCGAATACTTCCACATATTCCGCCAGCGATTTAATCCTGGTAGGTTTGAACTTTAGATCCTGCCCATTATAATCAGTTCTTTCTACATACCCGATAAAAGCAGGTATTGCCGTTTCCACTGCGGCAACCGATGGTGGAAACTTTGAGATCTCCTGGATGTAAACTCCCGGTGTTTGGTATTGCATAGCTTTGTGGTTTTAGTAATTAATAATAAGTATTATATAAATTCAAGAATGTTCACTTTATATGATT
>CAYNPZ010000488.1:0-2307 GCA_964399175.1 uncultured Bacteroidales bacterium
ATCCCAACATGGCCGGGCAGATTTGGGAAGCCACCATCCGCAGGAACCGCATATTCCTGTTCGTAGCAGGTATAGTATTTATGGTGGGTGGATTGCTGGGATTGCAGAACAGGGAAGGGTTTATGCAGTAAAATTGTTTGACAAAGAGTTTAATCGTTTGAAGTTTGAAAATCAATTGGCAAAGGGAATATGATGGTCATTCGTAGTCATTCGGTTGTCATTCAGTGGACATTCGATTGTTAATTCAATGGTTACATGGCGATTATTCAGTCACTGATAGTCATTTATTGTCATTTGTAGAAATTTATAGTCATCTGCTCATTCAATTGTTACCTTATGCTATGGCAATCAGATATCATAAGCTTCTTCTTTTCTTCTTTGATATAATATAATCCGGTAAATCTTTTCAAACAACCAGATGAGCACCAAAGCCAGGGAAATTTGCAACAGGAAAGAATTTTCTGCGAGGTTCAATCCAAAAAGAGACATTTCGTTATCCATAAAAGACGAAGAAAGGATAAATCCCAAAATCAAGCCCAGGGCAAAAAACAGATAGATCAAGCGGATGTAGCTTCTTTGACCGGATTTTGAAGAGGCACGCTGATATATTTTCGACATGGTGCGCTGTTCAATATTTTCAGATACCTGCGGCGTTTCCTTTTTCTGAAGCATGCTTTGTAAATTCTTGTCTCTATCCATCATAAAATCTCCTTTCTTTCCGATCTGAGCAGTTCTTCTAACCTGTTATAAAAATTCTTTCTCCCCCGCACCAGCAGCATCTTGATTTTAGATTCCGACCAACCCGTGAGTTCTTTTATTTCCCTGATGGAATTTTCTTTTAGATAGAAAAGTTCCAGAGCGAGGGATTCCTGAGAAGACAATTGTTCAAATGCAACGGATATGTAATACGTCTGATCTTTCCTGATCAGGGTCTGCATTGAATTTTCAACTGCGGTTATCTGGTTCTCCGATAACTCAGCAGGAGCCAACCGCTCTTTATTTTCTTTACTGGCAAGCTTTAAGGATTCATTGATCACAATCCTTGCCAGCCAGGTTTTAAAAGAGGATTCCTGTTTAAAGGATTTCAGGTTTTCGAAAGCCTTGACAAAGGAATCCTGGAGGGCCTCTTCTGCAAGATGCGTATGTTTTAATATGGAATAGGATAAAGAAAAGGCAAAATCTTTGTATTGACGAACAAAATATTGAAAAGCCTTGGTATCTCCATCCAGCACCTTTTGTATGTAGAGGCCATCCATATTAATTTTTCTTCTTCTCAAAAGAACGACCTATTAAAATCCCCAATGCACCAAAAATAAAAACGAAAGCAAAGAAAACTAAAGGGGTATCAGCATCTAAAAGAAACCTGACAGAAAAATATCCAACTCCTCCTATACCTATTCCCAACAAAGTGAATCCAAGTATATACCAAGGAAAATGTTGCTGATTTGTTTTTTTCCTGTAAAATTCCGACAAATCAACATTTTTTTCAATCAGTTTCATTCTCTCCTGACTCCTGAACTTCAAATAATAATAATACGTCAAAAAGACGGCTGCAAAAAACCCCAACCAGGTAAGGGCTCTTGTAATTTCTTCAATATAATCCATATCTTTTAAATTTTTGGGATTAATAAATTTTGATTTTCATCGATTGGATAGATATTCTTAGAAAAAAGTCACAATAATTCGGGGAAATTTTTAAGATTCCTTAAAATCAACCTGGTTCCGGGTCTTCTTTAACCGCATACCTGCCCTCCTTGAGGCTGGAAGACACTGTTTAGGAGAATACAGATCACTTCCTCTCTGCCAACAACGCAGTAATAGTTAGCAACTCACAATGCCGTACCAGCACCTTCTTGGTTTGCACTGTCCGAAGTCGCGTAGCGACGGCACCTGTTCAAGTTACTCTTCAGCTCGTGTGGCATCATCCCAGTCGTCTGTTCTGAAAGATGAAGCCGGCAACAGATTGGTATCATAAAGCGTCCCGACGACCCAGTTGCGCCAGGCATAACGCACGGCTACCGGATCGGACACCTCATCGCTTTTCACAAGTACCTCACTGCGGTTTACAATTTTGGCGTTGGCCGGATAAAACACCTTGTCCTCTCCTGCAATCTCAAATCCCTTTAACCCCTCATAAGTATAAAGTCCGGTTTCTGCATTTCTAAATTTTAACACCATCGCGCTGTCTTTTACCTCATGCGAATCATATACCGGAGAAGCACCATCAACATTATCGTAATCATAGGTTTGACTGAGCGCATTGAACAGCAGCCTTTCAGCCACCTCCTTCTTCTTCGGCGGATGAAT
>CAYNPZ010000489.1:0-2301 GCA_964399175.1 uncultured Bacteroidales bacterium
ATAGTACCGATTGAAAGCTGGGAAATTTGGCGGATGCTGAAAAGCCAGTAAGTAGGAAAGGGAGATACCTTAAAACGGGCATGCAATTTGGAAACATTCAATGCACCTGATGTATGAGAGATGTCAACGTAAGAATTGCAGAAAGCGAAAGCGGATCTGTTTTAAGAGGAACCGTATGCGGAAAAGCCGCTCGTACGGATCTGTGGGGGAGCGGGAAGGTAACGACCCGCTCTACCCGGAAATAATATATTCATTTGTGTATTTGTAGACATTATTTATTTGCCATTCATTCGTGCATCCGTGGCCTTTTTATTTATACCTTTGCAGCAGGCACAGCCTGGAAAATCAGAAACAAAGAATCGTTAAAAGGAAAATAAACCAAACCCAGCAGGATCATGAACAAAAAACCATGGTATGAAAAGCTCTTTGAAATTTATGCCAACCAATACGACAAGGAAGAATTCGTACAGGGCACAGTCGGCGAGTGCGATTTTATCGAGAAGGAGCTAAATTCTGACAAATCCCTGCGCATTCTGGATGTGGGCTGCGGAACCGGCAGGCACGCGATAGAACTCTCGAAGCGGGGGTATTCGGTGACGGGCATTGACCTGTCGGAATCGCAAATTCAGAAGGCCAGGGAAAAAGCCCGTAACCATCACCTCGACATCGAATTTCTGAGAAAGGATGCCAGGAATATATCCTTCAACAATGAGTTTGATGTGGCTCTGATGCTTTGCGAGGGAGGCTTCCCACTTATGGAAACTGATGAGGAAAATTTTGAGATCCTGAAAAACGTATCGGAGGCCTTAAAAAACAAATGCAAGTTCATTTTTACAACACTGAACGGATTGTTCCCGCTGCATCATTCCGTTGAAAAGTTTTGCGCTGCCTCCTCAAAGGACGGCCAGGCGGCTTACCGCAACAATTCATTTGACCTGATGACCTTCAGGGATTATAACACTACTGAAGTAGAGGACGATTCAGGTAAAAAGATTACGCTTGAATCCAATGAAAGGTACTATGTTCCCAGCGAGATCACCTGGCTGCTGAAATCATTGGGCTTCAATAATATTGATATCTTCGGTGCCAGGCTGGGTGCCTTTTCCAGGGAGGATGCCTTAACTACGGAAGATTTTGAAATGCTTGTTGTGGCAGAAAAAATCTGAGTATATCCTATCAATATCCAATACCTTTGAAATCCATAATAAAATACGGAATTCCACCCTTTAGGATTGGATTATTACACGGCGGCCCCGGAGCAGCTGGTGAGATGAGGCCTGTGGCCCGTGCCCTCTCTGATAATTTTGGGATACTGGAATTGCTGCAAACCGAAAAAACGGTAGCGGACCAGATAGCGGAATTGCTTCATCAACTTGAGGATGCCGCGGATTTGCCTGTTATATTGGTTGGTCATTCCTGGGGTGCATGGCTCGGATGCCTATTTGCATGCCGGTATCCGAAGAAGGTAAAAAAATTGATCCTCATCGGGGCCGGACCGTTTGAGCCCGCATATACAAAAGATTTAACGGAGATACGTCTTAAAAGGCTAAAAGAGGAAGAAAGGAAGGAAGCTGAACAATTGCTGTTCTTAATGGACTCAGGTGTTCCGGATGATGAAGTTCTCAGACGGTTCGGTGAATTAATGGCACTTGCCGATACTTATGATTATCTGGCGAATTATGAGAATACTACAAATACAGATATGGAGATTTACCGTTCTGTCTGGCCAGAGGTGAAACATCTGAGAGATACAGGAGCACTCTTAAATTGTATGACGAGAATATCTTGTCCGGTAGTGGCCTTTCATGGAGATTATGATCCGCATCCCGCGGAAGGTGTGGAAAAACCCTTAAACAATTGGCTTGACGATTTTCGGATGATCCGGCTTGAGAAATGCGGGCACACACCCTGGAAGGAAAAACAAGCAGCAGATACCTTTTTCAGGCTGCTGAAGGAGGAACTCTAGATGAACCGCTTTACATCCCCCTTGAAAGATATGATGGGCACGAATTATTGATTGATCGATTGGTTGATTGGAGGATTGGTTAATCACTTACTGTGTATAAAATCCTTCATGTCCCTTCACGATTTTCTTGGGGTTCTTCGTAGTTAATATTATTCTTTTGCTATTCCGGCAAGGGTTCATGCGAATGGGTATGACACGCATGTTTCTCCACATAGTATCCTCTCAATTGCATTGACAAGCTCATGTCTTTTACTTAATATTTGGCCACTAATACACGAACAAAATATTCATTCGTGCATTAGTGGCTCAGTTAAGAAGAGGCAAATGTTTCATCC
>CAYNPZ010000490.1:0-2298 GCA_964399175.1 uncultured Bacteroidales bacterium
TTAAGGGGTATTAGGCCTTTAGAATAACAAAGGTTTGGTTCCAGGGGAAATTTTAGTAGAATGTTAAAAGCTTGCAGAGTGCCCTCCCGCTCAGAAAGCCGATGGAAATCGCGAGCCGCATAGCGGTTTGGAACCGCTTGGCGGCTGGGGCGGCAGAAACCTTAGAGATTTGGGTGGGCGGGGTTCCCTTTGAGAGCCTGTTCCGATTATTCATCGGGAGGCCAGGGGTGCGGGAGGGAAGGAACAATTATTACAAATCCATGCAAATCCACCCGGTATGCTGCCATTATCAGACCCGTCCGACCGAAATCCCTGATGTTTCTGTTTGAGATGATTCGGGAGTTGTTGCATCCAGCTAGGTTTCTTTGCTTGGCATGGTATCGGTCAGACGGGGTGCCATCACCGAATGACGCTACAGAATAATTCTGGCAAAACAACCAATGACGAGTTAATGACCATCAATGTCAACTTAATGACTATAATATGTTCAGCTATCCCCCATTCAATCCCACCTCCACTCTGTTACGGCGGGCAGGCATTTAATCCCACCTCCACTCTGTTCCGGCGGGCAGGCCCGCCTTCACTCCGTTACGGCGGGCAAGCATTCAATCATCCAATCATTTAATCTATGTGGTTCAAAAAAAGGTGTCGTCGCTACGCGACTTATTTAGATGACTTCCAGATTCCGGTAAAAATCGGTAGTTTTTGCAATTCCTGGTGTCAGTGTATGCCTGACACCAGGAAGCAGGTCTTAAGACCGTACAAGGATCCCCAGTTTTTCCAGGTGTTGGGGTTCATCTTTAAATTCGATACTGGCCACTTCCCTGAGGTGATCGCAAAATTTATCCAGCTTTCTGAATTTGTCCCATTTTTCCTCAGTAGCCAGTTGTGCCTCACCCATCTCTCTTCGCCGGTCTTGCTGCAACTTTCTGACTTCGGCTATTTTTTCCTGTTCGTCGGCAAGTTGCTCCGGGGTATAGCCATAATTACCCATAGCGGCTACCCATTCTTCATTGCCAAGCAGGTTGGCATAAAAGTTTTCGGAATCAGCAAGCCAATCCTCAAAGCGATCGAAATTAAGAGTTTCCAGACTTAGCTCTCCAAATGCGAATTTGTTTCCTTCAAAAGCGAGGCGTGCCAGCCTTTTTGCACGTTTTATCTTTTCTTCCCCTCTGTCAGTAGCTTTATTTAACTTTTCCGTGGCCCTTTTCTGTTCCTCCTTTTCCGTGCTCTGTATCCTGTCCATTTCGTCTGCTTCTTTCCAAAAGGTTTTTCCCTCATCAAATTTTTCCTGTGTGTACATGTATTTTTCAAGCCGGGGACTTATTACGGGGTCATCGGCTGCATTCCAAATCAGAATGCCGTCACTTTCCATTGTTTGATTCCAGTTTTCGTAGCCCATAGATTTAAATATTTAAGGTTAAACATTGAGATGCTATTAAGAATCCTTTACTTTATAAATTACATTTATGACTTTTGGTTTCTCTTATCAGATTTTTTGTTAATGATTTCAGATTACTGGTTTATCTATCTACCACCTGGTTAATGATGCCTACCTGCTAGTTTGTCATGCCTACCACCTGGTTAATGACGCCTACCTGCTAGTTTGTCATACCTACCGGTTGGTTAATGATGCCTACCTGCCGGTTTGTCATACCTACCGATTGGTTAGCCATGCCTACCCGACAGATTGTCATACCTACCGGCTGGTTTATAATGCCTACCAGGTATAATGGGGTTTTTACGCGTGCCTCCATTATCTCAGAAGCGTGTTCGGAGATGACTGCCTGTGGATTGTTGTTACCTGATGGCTGAATTTTAGATACTGCCCATTTAAAAATTTTACCTGCTGAATATTTTGGGCTGATCAAACGGTATATTGCCATTTCTCTCCGCATCAAACAGGAAATGCAGGCTTTAATTGGCCTGCATGTTATATGATGCCTGCCCGCAAGCAGACGGGCATCTTTTTTTACAGGAATTGTTTTTACAAGTAGTATAAGGTAAACCATACAAACTGAAGCATTGGTCTTTCAGATTTTAAAAATATAGACTTTCAAAATAAAATACAAAACTTTTTGTCAGATTTTTATAAAAAATTTTTTGGGTGCCAGGTAATAGTTTTATGAAAAGCTCATGGGGCGTGGAAGAGAGCGTTTCATGTTTGAAGTTTAAGGTTTGAGGTTAAGATGGAAAGCCTAGGACGAAGTGCTCGGAGCAAACCATCGAAATATTACAATAGTAGAAATGCCTGAATTTGCTGTTTGAGATGATTCGGGAGTTGTTGTTTCCGGAGGA
>CAYNPZ010000491.1:0-2056 GCA_964399175.1 uncultured Bacteroidales bacterium
ATACGGACTTTGCCCTGATCAACATAGGCGGTGTGGATGAACAGGGGGCCGATGCTACCAACGAGCTAAGCTACCTGATGCTGGATGTTATTGAGGAGATGCGCATTCTCCAGCCCAGCTCCATGGTGCAGGTCAGCAAAAAAAGTCCTGACCGGCTGATCAAGCGCACCGCGCAGATCACAAAGACGGGTTTCGGACAACCCTCCTACTTCAATACCGATGCCATTGTCCAGGAACTGCTTCGCCAGGGCAAAGAGATCGAAGATGCCCGCAACGGGGGTGCGAGCGGCTGCGTGGAGACCGGGGCTTTCGGAAAAGAAAGCTATATCCTTACCGGTTACTTCAACCTGAACAAGGTGCTGGAAGTGACACTGAACAACGGAAAGGATCCACGCACCGGAAAAACGATCGGACTGAAAACAGGTGAACCGGGAGATTTTAATGAGTTCAACGAATTTTTCGATGCCTTTGTCCGGCAGCTCAACCACTTTACCAACATCAAGCTCAGGGGCAACAACCTCATTGAAAAGATCTATGCCGATTACATGCCGGTGCCTTTCCTGTCGCTCATTATCGACGACTGCATTGTCAATGCCCGGGATTACAATGCCGGCGGGGCCAAATACAACACCAGCTACGTGCAGGGCGTCGGGATGGGAAGCATTGCGGACAATCTGACCTCCATTCGCTACAATGTATTCGACGAAAAAAGGCTGACCCTGAATGAACTGTTGAAAGCGCTGGAGGTAAATTTTGAGGGTTATGAAGAATTACGGCACGACCTGATCTATGAAACACCCAAATACGGCAATGATGACAATTATGCCGATCGTCACGCCGTAGATGTTTTCAATGCATTTTACCATGCCATCAACGGCAAGCCAACGGCCCGGGGCGGAAAGTACCGCATCAACCTGTTGCCAACCACCAGCCATGTGTATTTCGGCAGTGTGATGGATGCCATGCCCGACGGCCGCAAAGCTTCCGAACCGCTTTCCGAAGGCATCAGCCCGGTGCAGGGCGCCGACCGGAAAGGACCCACTGCGGTCATCAAAACCACAGCAAAGCTTGATCACATCAAAACCGGAGGATCGCTGCTGAATCAGAAGTTCAGCCCTTCATTCTTCAGGGATGAGGAGGGTATCAATAAATTCGTCAGCCTGATCCGCAGCTATTTCAAAATGGACGGGCATCACATCCAGTTCAACGTGATCAGCGCGGAAACCTTGCGGGAAGCACAGAAACATCCGGAAAAACATGCCGATCTGATCGTTCGTGTGGCAGGCTATTCCGATTATTTCAACGATCTGAGCGAGGACCTGCAGAATGAAATCATCAAACGCACGGAACATGAGGGGGTATAGAAAAGCCTCAACCAGATAAGTGGAAAATTCTAAATTCAAAACTCTAAACTCTAAACTCTAAATTCCCCGCCTGCCGGCGGGCAGGTAAATTCTAAACAAATTATAATGGACAAGCCGTCAGCTGAGGGAGACCAATTCTGCCTGAAAATGCAAAAGTCATAAAAGTAATGTTCTAAACTCTTCCTTGATGGCTAATTATTTAACAGACAAGAATTAAACTGCAAACAAGCAGGGGATAAACTTTTAATCAGTTAAAAATATAATCTGCTTAACTTTGTGGATTTGTCTTAAAATTGCATAATTATGATTAAATTCGTTTCCTCTAAAAAGAATACGATGAATATACTGAAAACAATCCAAACACGCCAGAGCACAAGAAATTATTCGCCGGACCCTGTAGAAAGGGAGAAACTGGAGCGCTGCCTGGAGGCTGCACGTTTAGCTCCCTCAGCCTGCAATGCCCAACCCTGGAGATTCATTGTAGTGGATAAGCCCGACTTAAAGAAGGAAGTGGACGGGGCAGCCAAACACATGTCATTCGGTATGAATAAATTTGTCGATGAAGCTCCGGTCATGATAGTCATTGTCATGGAACCGGCCAATGTAACCTCTGAGTTTGGAAGCAAAGTACAGAGAAAACACTATCCGCTGATTGATATTGGTATAGCAGCAGAGCATTTCTGCCTTCAGGC
>CAYNPZ010000491.1:2066-2298 GCA_964399175.1 uncultured Bacteroidales bacterium
GAAGAAGGCCTGGGCACCTGTTTGCTTGGCTGGCTTAATGAAAAAAAGGTAAAAAAAGATCTGAACATACCCGCACGAAGAAGGGTTCCCCTGATGATCAGTGTTGGCTATCCGGCCACAGATAAACAAAAATCAAGAAAAAGGAAAGCCTTCGACAAGATCGTCAGCTATAATGCTTATTGAATAAATAAAACTTATAGAGAAACTTTTAGTTGGCAATTGGCAAAGAGCA
>CAYNPZ010000492.1:0-2291 GCA_964399175.1 uncultured Bacteroidales bacterium
TCTGCTCAAGATGTTGGAAGGAGTGATAAAAAAATACAGAACTTAAAAAAGGAGTTTTATGAAAATTATTTGTAAATAAACTCCCTTTCTGAGCTTCATATTTTCTAAGGAGGTTTTAATATGCGTAAGTTAATTATTTCAATCATGTTGTCCATAATGTTGATTAGTATTGGTAGCTTGGCAATAGCGCAGGAAGAAAAACCTTATGCGGGAGAGACTTTAAATGTACAGTTTATGGCCGTAGGTAATGTGATGGATTTCGAAAACTTGATTCCTGAATTTGAAGAAATGACTGGTGCGAAAGTGAACTTAAACTTAGGAAGCGAAAGAGCTTATACGCAAAAAGCGGCCATGGATTTAAGTGCCAAAAAAGGAAGTGTGGGCGTATACTGGTATCCGTGGGGGACGTTCCATGATTGGGCGGATAAAGGTTGGTTTGAACCTCTTGGTGCGTATATAGAAAGAGATGATTGGGTTACAGAAGATATGGTAGATATGGACGCTTTTCCGGATGCTGCACTGGAAGGACTTCATTATCAAGGACACCAATATGGATTTCCGACCTTAAACGATAATATTATAATGATTTATCGGGAAGATATCTTTAATAAAGTTGGTGTAGAGCCCCCTGATACTTGGTGGGAAACAATGGAAGTGTGTGAAAAAATTGAAGCATCAGACGAAGTAGACATTTCCTGTATTGGTATGAGAGGTTCAAAAGACCGAGGAGGAGCTGATTTCAACTTTCCAGCGGTATTAAAGGCACAATGTGGAAGTATAGTAAAAGATTATCCAGAAGATATGCGTCCGAATCTTTTAGATTCTGATACTATTGAGGCGGCTAAATATTACGATACATTGCTAAATGAGTATGGTTTTGAGGGTGCTGCGACAGCACACCATTTAGATCTAGTTACCGCTTATCAACAAGGCGAAGCCGCCATGATAATGGGTTCAAATGTTGCTTCTCATTTGTTCGTAGACCCAGAAAAATCAGTGGCTGCCGGTAAAACTGGATTCGCTACTCCTCCAATGGGTCCTTGTGGGGCCTTTACGCCAACGGCAATACATGGAATAAGTATTCCTTCCAATTACCCCAATAAAGATCTTGCTTTTGAATTTATTCAGTGGGCTACAAGCCCAGAGGTGCAGTGGAAAAACGTTATAGAACATGGCGTTACCAATGTTACTATCCCAGAACTGAGAACTAGGGAAAAATTTCATGAACAATTCGAGGACTTCGATAGTGAGCAATGGGTTGAGGTGGTTAATAAAACAGAGAAATACTGGTCTGATCCTTACTACAGGCCTATGAACCCAGAATGGAGTAAAGTTGGTGATGCATTTGGCATAGCTATGTCAAGAATTCTAACTGGTCAGATGAGTGTTGAGGAATCTTTTAAGAGAGCAAACGAAGAAATATATGAGATTTATGAAGAGGCTGGTTACTACGACTAAGGGTGACAGTAAAAGTTGGGTAAGAACATCTCTAGTTTAATTTAATTAAGAAAGGTGACCAGACCCGCTGCTTCAAAAAGTAAAAAGTAGCGGGTCTGGTTTTAACCATGTAGAGTATTACTTTCTGAACCGAGGGATTATTAGCTTTATCAAGTTCGGACAGAATACTCCGGCCTATGGCAGGGAATAGCGCGGTTCCAATGATTTCTTTAATAATCAATTCTTACCTTAGTAATAGGAGAGAAAGGGGTAAAAGGCTCATGAGTATTTTGATCCCCCAGGTGAAGATGAAAAGATTACACTGATATAAGTTTTGAATTGTTTGTTATAGTTGTCTTAAAGGAACGATTAAGTTTATGAAACCTGCAGAAAAGCGTCAGTATTACTTGTTACTTATTCCTGTTATAGTGGCAGTTGTACTATTGTTGTTCGTCCCTTTGATTTACGTGCTTTATACAAGTTTTACCGATCTTTCTTTAGGGATGCCATCTTCGTTTATTGGCCTTCAGAATTATGTTGAACTCTTGTTTGACGATAGGATGTGGAACTCTTTAAGAGTTACTGCTATTTTTGTTTTCTTCGCAGTTTTATTCCAGGTTGGGATAGGTTTCATGCTCGCACTGCTTTTATCGAAACAATATCGAATTTTTAAGAGTGCCAGAGCTCTTTTTATAATCCCAATGCTAGTACCCCCCATTGTATCAGCAATCATATGGAAAATTATGTTCATCCCTCACGTTCCAGGCATTCCTTATTTTTTATCTCTTGTTGGTATACCAAAGACTAATTGGTTGCAATATCCGTTATTGGCTATGACGATAGTGGTTATTGCA
>CAYNPZ010000493.1:0-2281 GCA_964399175.1 uncultured Bacteroidales bacterium
CGGATGATTCACTATCTCACCGAAGTGACTCCCAATCTTACCCGGATGATTCACTATCTCACCGAAGTGACTCCCAATCTTACCCGGATGATTCACTGTCTCACCGAAGTGACTCCCAACCTTACCCGGGTGACATCCGATTTTACCGGTTACACTCCCTGTCTTACCGGGTAGATGCCCAATGTTGCCGGGAAGACTCCCAATGTGCCCGGTGAGACTCCCAATCTTCCCGGTGAGACTCCCAATCTAACCCCGGGAACTTTTTATCAATCAGTAAGATAACTAAAAAACCTCCGCCTTTATAATTGGCGGAGGTCTGAAAATCAGGATAGAGACGATCCGTTTAAAACGTATCCCCGTGGTCCATCTTTCTATTCCTCATCTTCAGCGGATTCCCTGTCTTCTTCTTCCTTTCTGGATGCACGATTCGCGCTCACCTTGGCCATTACTTTTGAGAATGTGAACCGGTCCCTCATCTCCGGATTATCCCTGAAAATGATCCTTCCTACCTTACAGATTCTGATTGTCTCGTCATAGATGGACTGAATCTCACGACGGGCATCTATAGAAGGCTCATTCCAGTGGTTTTTCAGTTCTTCCTGTTTCAGATTTGCTTCCTGGAATTCCGGTGCATAACCAATGATCTTGTCAACATGCTCGGCACTGATACCGTTACTGGTAACCAGTTCTCTCAGATCCCCTGTCATTGAATTTTTGAAGTTGTTTAACAGGCTCATCAAACTCTCCTGATCATTGTTGTCTACAACATCTTTGTAATACCGGTTATAGCCAAGCTTGGTGAGGATTTCCCCGGCAACCGGGCCCTCAAAATCAGCCAATACATTGACCTTAAAAATGTGCAGGTCTGCCTTGGCGTTATCCATGATCTCTCCCACTCTGGTAGTAGAATCCCTAAGTTCACCACGATGATCCACGCCCACCAGGTCGCTGAGGGCATTCTCCGATCTTTGGATCATGCCATCGGCATAATCGCTATTCCAGGGCGTGCGCACAGGACTGAAGTAACCGACATTGGCCCTAAAGTCCTTTAGAATCACGTTGGAAGCAAGAAGTGTATCCACTATCTTATGAGAAAAAGATAAATTGAAATTTTCCATAGCATCTTGTTTTAAATGTTTGAGAAATTGAAATCAAGACTTTGTCGGTAAATACCCTGAAAAACTTGCTGATTTTCAGAATATTTAAAATATACATTACATTCTGGCGACAAGCGCCGATAAAGTAACCGCCATGGTATGTACGTGCCGGCCGGCTTTATCCTCATGGAGCGGTGTGGCTCCACGGTGCCCGGGACGATTCGCTGAAGCGTCCGTTGCGGCTTTGAAATTTGTTTTGACATATCTTTCTGGTTGGCAGAGAGTTTTAATGTTAAACATAGAAATATCATGGTGCGTAATGGCCTTAATTTGGTTAAACAAGATATGCTAAATATCCATAATTTGCAACACATCCCACAAAAAACAGGTAAAAAAATTTTCTTCAAACATTCTGTATCCCTTATAGGATTTGGCATTGAAAGACATGAAATTTTTACCATAAATTTCTAATTTAGAATTTGTCTAAATAACATGTTTTAGGTTTTGAACAATACAAGAAGTATTTTCTGGTTGAGCCTGGAGGAAAGGTTTGATTGTCATTCGGTTGTCATTCATGGTCATTTATGGTCATTGATGCAATGGCGCACCCTCCCCGGGTTATGTGCTACTGGCACAATATTTTTTGAACCATATGAGGCACATAAGATCACTAAAGATTAAACCTGTGGTTTTAAAGAATCGTCTATCGCCTTGCCGCTCTATTGTTCTTTATTGCTGTCGCACCGTCGTTTTTTTGAATCCCATACCTGCTCCGCAGCAGGCGGAGATGCACATCAGTCCACAATAGCCAAAAATCTGAGGAAGCCGGCTATTCTATTCTGCAAAGCCTACCCTGAAGGGGTAAAAGGTAATAGTCCCGGGCAGCGCCCGGGGTATTATGGCATAGAACGTAAAAGCGCTCCAACTGCTGTCAAAAAATAAGGCAGTTTAAATAAATGGAGCGCAACGGATGAACCGGTCAATATTCATCCGTGCACCTGTCCCGTCTGAAAGCGGGATTCGTGGCCATCTTTCATTTCCAAATAACTATTTATTCGTGAATTCGTGGCCATCCCCCCAAAAATTACAGCCCCTGACATTATTTGACAATGACCCGGCATATCTTTGGTGATTCGGTGGATATTCGATTATAATTCAATGGTCATTTATTTTTCCCCGACGCT
>CAYNPZ010000494.1:0-2276 GCA_964399175.1 uncultured Bacteroidales bacterium
TGAAATATCATTGTACTCCGGAACAGTGGAAAAATGCCTGGAAAATAGGGAAATGATATACCTTGCGCATTAGATGTGTTGGAAAATATCCGAAGATTACCACTTGGATTAATTATACAAAGATTGCCGAGTTTGACGGGGAAACTTGTCCCCATCCAAGATATGATAAGGAGCAATATTTTCAAAAATTGGGACGGAAAGGTTCTATTGCACTTCAGGTTCATGGCGGTAAAAATATGTGGGAAAAGGGTGCGAAATGCCGGTGGAAAAATATACGCCTAAAACCCCTGTAAAGAAATTCCTACATTGATTGCGACAGCCATTGTGAAAGCTCGTTCTTTGATCAATGTCTTGAAAGGATTTCAGGTGGATTTAACATCATACTTGTTATCTATTAAAAGAGATATTGCAGGAATGGTATCTCCATAGGAAAATTTTTATTAAAATTGTTATTAAAATTTGTAACCTGTTATACATTAAACAACATCCAGTATAGTTTATGAGTGTAAGGAAAAGGTATCTAATTTATGGGAAGTACCAAAAGAAATATATATTTGTAGATGAAGTAGAATATGCTCATAATATGCGATTTAATTAAATGAATCAAGTTCAGAGAAAAAGGAGATGATGAAGGAAAAGTGAATTTAAGGGGGAAGCATATACTTAAATAAATAATTGGATACATAAAAAAGGAGTTGAGGTATGAATCTAAAACATTTTGGATTGTATAAGGAAGGTAAGTTTTTTACCGAAACTGGTAATACTCTGGATGTGTATAATCCGGCGACCAGCGAGCGTATTGGTAGCATAAGTTACGGTGATCGTCCCTTTGTAAGGGAAGCTATTGATGCTGCGGATCGTGCTTTTTCAGAGTGGCGTATGATAACAGGCAAAGAACGGGGGACCTATTTATTTAAAATTATTGAAGCCATTCAAAAGAGAGCCACGGAGCTTGCCGAGTTTATTTGTCTGGAGAATGGCAAGCCCATTGAGCAGGCCCGGGCAGAAGTGAATGGGACCATTGATCATTTCCGCTGGTTTGCGGAGGAGGCCCGTCGGGGCTACGGTCGTATTGTTCCGAACCAGGCTCAGGGGAAACGTCATTTGGTGGTAAAGCAGCCGAAGGGAGTGGTAGGGGCCATTCCCCCATGGAATTTTCCTTTAATTTTAGGGGTTCGTAAGATGGCGCCTGCGTTGGCAGCAGGTTGTACGGTAGTATTAAAGCCGGCGAGTGATAGTCCTTTGTGCTGCGGTTTGCTGGCAGAATGTGTTCATGAGGCGGGCTTGCCTTCCGGGGTTTTCAATTTGGTCTCCGCTCCTTCGTCAGTTATTGCTGATGAAATGATTGAAAATCCGAAGTGTAAAAAGATCACTTTCACCGGTTCCACCGGGGTTGGGCGCAAATTAATGCAAAAGGCAGCCACTTACATCAAGGACTTGTCCCTGGAACTGGGGGGCAATGGTCCGCTTATTGTTTTCAAGGATGCTGATATTACGCAGGCTGTTGAGGGTGCAATTGGGGCGAAATTTCGGAATACTGGCCAGTCCTGCATTGCCGCCAACAGGATATTTGTCCACGAAGACATTGCGGAAGAATTCGTTGACTCATTTCTTTCTGCCGCCCGGAATTTGAAGGTAGGGCCTGGAATAGAGGAAGGCATGGATGTAGGACCTCTGATTCATCAGGATGCCCTGAAGAAGGCCCTCCATTATATTGAATTGGCAACATCAGAAGGGGCGGAAGTTAGGCTGGGAGGCCACCGGCTCACTGGAGATCGTTATGATCAAGGTACATTTTTAGCACCGACAGTTCTAACGGGGGTACATGATGAGATGAGCTGTATGCGGGAAGAAGTATTTGCACCTATCGCTCCGATAGTTACTTTCAGAAGTTATGAAGAGGTTATCCGGCGAGCTAATGATACGGAATATGGGCTCAGCGCCTTTTTGTTTACCACGGATTTATCCACGGCCATTCGGGCAGGAGAGGATCTGGAATCCGGTACTGTGGGGGTAAATGATGGAGTCCCTTCCACTACGAACTGTCCGTTCGGTGGTGTTAAGCAAAGCGGATTAGGACGAGAGCTTGGCAAAGAAGGGATGGAAGCTTTCCAGGATATCAAGCATATTTCACTGAAAATTAAGGAAAACCTCTAAGAAGATTTGGGAAAAAGAGAGGCTTTAGCATGAAGATCTCATAGGGCATTGACTACCTCTCATATGGGTGATACGGTACCGACAATGAAATGATTTGCTGCTATAACGGGGTGACGGTG
>CAYNPZ010000495.1:0-2274 GCA_964399175.1 uncultured Bacteroidales bacterium
AATAGAACCGAAGATTTTTATGAGTGCTCTTTGCATATTGGTTTCCGGCTATCCATTCTTTACAAAATAGTCTATTAGATTAATTAATTCGGATGATTCTACAGGTTTTGCCAGGTATTCATCACAGCCTGCATTGAGCGCTTTTTCCCTGTCCAGTTTTGAAGCGAAGGCAGTTAGAGCAATTACCGGTATTTCAGGGTTTATATTTTTAATTTCCCTGGTAGCCTGGTACCCGTCCATGAAGGGCATCTTAATGTCCATCAGCACCAAATCGATATCGGGGTTGTTGTTTACTTTATCCAAAGCCTCTTTTCCATTGTCTGCCGGTATGCAGTTGATATTTTTTTCGCTCAGCATTTCTTCAAGCAGTATGAAGCTGGTTTTATCATCTTCCGCGACCAACAAGGTAACATTTTCCGGCAATTTTTCTGTCTTATTTTGATTGTCTTGATCTGTGCCACCATCATCTTGTTCGGGTCTCCGGTATGCTATGGTGAAATAAAAAATACTTCCTTCACCCGGAGTCGAGTTTACCCACATATCGCCACCGAGCATTTCAGCATAAGCCTTGGAAATACTTAGTCCCAGACCGGCTCCTTCGTATTCACTTGTAATTTTCAGTTCAGCCCTGCGGAAACGCTCAAATATTTTTTTCTGCATTTCGGGAGATATGCCTTCGCCGGTATCACTCACATAGAAACGCAGGTTTTTATCTCGTTTGGTATATCCAAATTTTATCCGGCCATTATTGGTATATTTGATGGCATTGTTGAGCAGGTTGCTCAATACCTGGTTCAATTTGGTAGCATCGGTCAATACCCAATCCTTATTCTGAGATAATTCTTTATAAGAAGTCAGTGATAAACCCTTCTTTTTTGCTTCAGGCTCAAACATTGAAAACAGGTCATCCATTATTTCATTGACAGAGACTTCTCCCAATTGAATCTTCATCTGCCCTGACTCAATTTTGGCAATATCCAGAAGGTTGCCGATGATGTTCAGCATTCTTTCCCCGCTTTTCTCTATCAATTCAATATAGTAATCCTTCTTTTCCCCGCTTAATTGTGTTTGTTTCAATAAATCGGCAAACCCCATAATGCCGTTCATGGGTGTCCGGATTTCGTGGCTCATATTGGCCAGGAAGGAAGATTTCAACTGATCGCTTTCCTCTGCTTTTTCTTTTGCTTCTTCCAGTTTTATTTCCATATTCTTGCGTTCGGTAATGTCTTCCCCGGAAGTAAGTACCCCGGTTATCTCGTTGTTTTTATTTCTGATGAGGCTGTTATGCCAAAGAATGGTCTTTCTCTTTCTTGTTTTTGTTAAAACCGGTCCTTCGATCAATTTTTGACCTTCCGACTCCCCCTGCATCAACTTATCGAAAACTTCTTTAACCTCTGCCTGTGCATCTTCGGGAAGACAGACATCAAACCAGTTCTTCCCGATCAACTCTCCCTTCTCATATCCCAGCAAACGATGTCCGCTGTCGTTTAGCAAGGTGATATTTCCTTTAGTGTCCAGAGAGAGAATAATCTCGGCCGCGATGTTAAGGTATCTTTCTGCGGTTTCTTTGCTTTCTTTAAGGGCTTCCCGGGCTTCTATCCGGCTGGTAATATCCCTGATAAGTCCTATAAATCCGCTGATATTTCCGTCCTCATCCTGAAGGTAGAATACATTGGTTTCTCCCGGGAAGACAGTACCGTCTTTTTTCCGGTAATTGATGGTATAGAGAAAGTCTCTCGCCTTTCCCTTATGATTTTTAAGGGCCTCGCCCATTTTTTCAAATTCATCTTCCCGGTCATACACATAGCCCGTTTTCTCACCTCTGATTTCTTCCAGAGCATATCCAAACAATTCTTCGAAGGCCGGATTGCAATCCATGATGTTCCGGTTGGTGTCGGCGACCAGGATGGCATCCCGGATGGAATTGAACAATTCCCTGTATTTTCTTTCGCTTTGCTGCAGGTTTCGCTCTGCCTTTTCCCTTTCTGTGATCTCGTTGCGGAGCTTGCGCGTACGTTCCGAAACCCGTTTGTTGAGCGTGCGGGTCCATATCAGGGAGCCCATAAGTACCAGGATTAACGGGACAAGAATATATAAAGCAAACCTGAGGAGATCACCTGAGGCCCATTTTGGTTCTTCATAAACTCCCAGCCATTGGGAATATATGTCGCGGTATTTGCCGGTAGCCTTTAAGGCTGCCAATCCTTCCGAGAATTTTGAGAGCAGAGCCGTATTGCCTTCTTTAGCCGCAATACAATATTCGGCTGAATGGAC
>CAYNPZ010000496.1:0-2265 GCA_964399175.1 uncultured Bacteroidales bacterium
TAAAGAATATATAACCAATGTCCGTATATTCAAGAAGATAATGTATGTGTGAGATCCCTATGAATCGCTTATCTTTTTTATTAAGGTCTTACTCCAATAAGTTTCACCTTTTGATCTGTACGCCTCTCAGTATCTTTCTCAGTTTTGTTTAATCTTCATAATCAACCAGAACCTGGGATTTTTCGTTCAAAGCTCTTATAAAGGGCCATAGATTTTTTAATTCCTTCAATAATATTTAGATTTGTGATGATGTGAATTTTTTCTTTGGCTCAAGCAGGCTCTGGAGTTTTGGATTGATTGTATATTGGCTTAGACATAATACCATACTGATTCCAGGGCCTGCTTCTTTAAAAAATTATACAAAATATGGATCCTTCAGCAAAGATTGATTTGTCAATATCCAGAAGAAGATATTATAGTGATGAATGTGGTTTAACCTATTGCCCAGAATGTGGTTCAGAGCTAATAGAAAAGAATTGTTCTATTATCTTGTCTGTTAAATCCAAAGCAGATAAGGCTGAATTCATAACAAATCTTTCCGGAAGTCATTTTTGTAACAATTGTCCTGTTGTGGTTTTTGACAGAGATAAAGTTGAACAAGCTGCATTAATAGGCATCAATGAAGAGCAAGATGTCAAATATTTTATAGCGGGTATAGTTGATTTGAATGCTATTCCAGAAGAAAAAAGACATTTGGAAATTGGAACGGATGAAAATCCAACTCCTCTGATTCCTTTTTTGCCAGATTTAAACACAACTTATAAAGCGGAGAAACAACCAGGAAGGAATGATCCTTGCCCATGTGGAAGTGGGAAAAAGTATAAAAAGTGCTGTGGTAAATGAAGCGGGTAAAAAGAAAAGAATTTGAGAAGATTTTTTCTCCGTATAATAAGTCCGGCACACAAATTTGGGTAATAACAAGGATAAAGCAATTGCCTTTAGTGGTAATAGATATAGCTCTAAGGCTTGCTAAGCTTGATTTTATAAAATACATCAGAATAACAGATGAATCATTGGCAGCTTCAAGTGAAAATTACCCCAAAAGACCTAAAATTCCAATTGTCCAGATGAATCACAATACAGCAACAGGGATTGAAATATTGTACTATCCAAAATATAAAACAATAGACTTTTTTGAAATCAATGCTCCTACAAAGGGAAATGGAAGTAAAATGGTGGATGCGATATTAAAGGATCTGCCAAAGGATTGGCAACCATCAGTATTAATGGATTGGAGCAACGGATTCTGGGATAAGATGAAACAAAAATACAATGAGTTTGAATGGTTATTTTAAACTCAGCAGTAGCTATAATAATACAACACACTAAATGAGATAAACTCCTAATAGAATTAAGGTCTTCCACTTTTCTTGTAATTGATTTAATTAATCAAAAACCCTTAATTTTGGGGATTACATTACAGATATTGAAAAGTATACCAGTTATGATATTCAGAAATGTACCAGTAACACGTTATTGACTGTTTCAGTATATTAGGCCATTTCCAAAAGGTTTTGCTCCTTCCTTCTCTTTGCTGGAATAATAGATCGACAAGAAATTTTAAAGAAACTTGCTTATCTTCTTCAAAAGCTTTTCAGAATCAATTGGTTTACTAATATAATCATCACATCCTTTATTGATACATTTTTGAGCATACCCGCTCATTGCATAAGCAGTTTGGGCAATAACAGGTATTTGTCTGTTTTGAAGATAAGCTTTTATTTTTTGCGTAAGTTCCAACCCATCAATATCTGGCAGTTTTATATCCATAAGAATAAGATCAATTTCTGGGTTTTCTTTTATCGTTTTAAGTCCATCCTCGCCCGTTTCACATAAAATTGGCTTCAATCCATTGGATTCGAGAATTTCTCTAATATAAGCAAGACTTGCCGAATCATCTTCGATTACAAGGATTGTCGATTCAATCCATGATTCTCCCTCTTTGACAGTTTCTTCGCTATCTTCTTGTTCAACAACAATTTCTTGTTTATAGGGTAAGGTAAAGTAAAAAGTACTGCCTTTGCCTTTTTCTGATTCTACCCAGATTTCACCCCCAAGCATTTCAACAAGAGATTTTGATATACAAAGTCCTAAACCCGTACCGCCATATTTCTTTGTTATCGAATCATTAGCCTGATCAAAACGGTTAAAGATTTTATTTTGAAGGTCATCAGGTATCCCAATTCCAGTATCCTGTACATAGAAAAGCAATTCATCTTTTCCTCGTTTCTCATATCCAAATTCAACATTTCCTTCCTCAGTAAA
>CAYNPZ010000497.1:0-2256 GCA_964399175.1 uncultured Bacteroidales bacterium
ATTATCAAGAGGAAGATAACCTGAAAACATATTACCAATATCTGGATTCCGAAGAGGCAACAGTTCGCTATTGGGCCACAATGGGCATCCGGAATCACAGCAAGACGGAAGAGGAAATCAGCAAGGCCACGGACAAATTCCTGGCGCTGACGCAGGACGAGTCTTATGCAGTAAGGATAGAAGCAGCTCATGGGTTGTGTAAGTGGGGCCATTATAATGTGGGCATGCCTGTATTGAGAAATGCACTGGACCACCGGCAGGAAGGCGTCAGGCTTTACGCGATGAATGTGCTGGATAAGATGGGCGAAAAGCCCCGGATGATCCTCCCATTTCCAAAAATGCCGCTGGGTACCGGAGGTGAGTATTCACACAGAATCCTAAACAGGATATATAAGCGCCTGGGGATCGAGCCTGAAGATCTGGATTATGCCACTCCGGATCAGGTGCAAAACATACGGGGAACTTATAACACAATTATAATAGATAATCTGTGGGATTATAACTTTAAATAATACATTCTTTTCGATAAGACAATTGGTGGTTCCTGGTAACATCTAATAAAATAATATTATGAGTAAAAAATAAAACGTGGACCCGCTGAAGGCCTTATCGAAAATAATGTACAAAGACTTATTTCACCCAACTAAAATCTGATATTCTTATGCTTAAGCTTAACAGAATTTGTCCAAAGCTATTTATTTTATTTGCCTTGTTTCTATCCAGTCATGCCTTTAGTCAGGTAAAAGTGAAAAATGAAAGGATCGTACTTGAAAACAATGTCATTAAAAAGGAAATCTCCTTCAGCAAAAATAAACCCGCTCCGGTGCATATCACCTCAATGTATGATAAAACGCACAAAAAGGAATTGATAGCCCCATCAAAGGAAACCGCCTGGTTTGAATTTGTGATCAATGGTCAGTTGGTGCAAAGCACTGATGCACTATGGCAATTTCAGAAAGTTGAAAAAAGAGAACTTAGAAACGGGGGAACAGAATATCAATTGGTATTCCAAGGCCGATCAAAACAGGCAGAAGGGCTTTCAGTCCATATCTGTCAGCAGTTTTTCCCGCAATCAACACTTATCAGGGAAAAATTGAAGCTAAAAACAAACAACAAAAAATTCGAGCTCAACCGGCTTGACGGAGATCTGCATTTCATCTTCCCGCAATACAATTACAGAAAGCACGAGGATGAAATCAACAGCACGGAGATCAACATTGCCAAATGGAATGATGAAGTGTTGGACAACATCAATTGTTCCGCAGAAGATCGACGACATGGTGATAACAATCTCTCACAGGCCCACATGTATCACCCGGAGATAACTGAAAGAAATCTGGTAATGGGAAGCTCAACATCTTTCAAGGGGCCTTTCGGACTTATTTCCAATGGCGAATTTACAGTAATGACTGCCTATGAGCATGCTTCACAGGATAATCTCATTGAAGGCGATATGATTCGCCGCTTAAAGGAAAAAATGCTCTCTCCTTCAGAATTGGAAAAAAGTGAAAATGAATTACAGGAGCTCATTAATGAAAAGGCCCACTTTTTAAGTGTATTTCAGAAATCGGAGCAAAATAGCATGCAACAAGCTGTTCATATTGAAAGAGGAGGGTATATAGATGGTGAAAAGATTACACCGGATAAGCCTTATGCTTCGGTATGGACAGCCACCGGCCATTATTTCAACGAGCAGGACAATCAACCCAAAACCCTCCTGCACAATTATATGCTGAAATGGATAACCGAATGGCCACATACAAGGGAGCAGGAGTTCTATTACAATACATGGGGGATGCAGAGAAATGTGCCGGGTGATCAAACAAGAAGCATTCTAACCTATGAGCGTATCTACAAAGAAATAAGAAATGCGGCCGAACTCGGCGTTGAAATATTTGTACTCGATGATGGATGGGAAACTGAACACGGTGTATGG
The DNA here is from genome assembly GCA_964399175.1 of uncultured Bacteroidales bacterium. Taxonomy (GTDB): domain Bacteria; phylum Bacteroidota; class Bacteroidia; order Bacteroidales; family UBA12077; genus JAGXLC01. Next base: position 1,937 of record CAYNPZ010000497.1, read on the forward strand.
AAGCCCCATCCCCAAAGATTAAATAAGGGCCTGAAGCCTATTCTTGATACCCTTCAGAAATACAACATGAAAATGGGCGCCTGGTTAAATCCGATAGGGATTGACAAAAATACCAAACGCTTTAAGGAACATCCTGAACGGGTAATACGTAATCAGGACGGTACACCTGTATCGTCCCAATGGGGAAAACCTGTTTTTAATTTTGTGAGCGATCACGCTGATTTGTTCATTGAGGATTGCAAATGGCTGATCGACCAGGGTGTCAGGTTTTTTAAATGGGATGCAGTCAATACCTTCTATCCAAACATGCCAAAACTTCA
>CAYNPZ010000498.1:0-1016 GCA_964399175.1 uncultured Bacteroidales bacterium
TGAGCATGGCGGCGCCAGCGTGTTGGTAGGCAACAACATCGAACGCATCCAAAAGGAATACCGGGATACCCTCCGCCTGGAGCGTAAACCCCAACGGCCTGAGCTGTGGGATGGGAATACGGCCATGCGATGCGTCGAAGCAATTGTGGAACGACACGGCGAGAAGTGAAAATAGTAATGAGTAAGTTGTAAACAAAAAGGGAACGATACAATATTTTGTCCCATTTTTTGTTTATTTTAACGTAATTCCATGTTTTTTTATTTAATAAAGTATTACTGCTATGGATATTCAATATATTAAGGACAAAAAAGGCAGAACGAATGCCGTGCTTCTTCCAATTGAAGAATGGGAAAAAATTAAAAAAAAGCTAGAATCATTGGAAAAACTGAAAGAAAGGTCGGGTCAAAAACCATCAGACAAATTTTATGGAAGTATCTCTCAGGAAAGGGCTGATGAACTTCAGGAAGAATTAAAGAATATGCGCTCTGAATGGGAAAGAGACTTTTAAATTTCGCATAAATCCTTTCTAATATGATATAAGGCCAATCCTATTCTGATATTATGTACCTATTAGATACCAATACAATCATTGATTATTTAGGTGGAAAATTTTATTCCAATGCCAGGAATAATCTTGATAAGATAATAGATGAAGAAATCAACATCTCTGTAATAAATAAAATTGAACTGCTTTCCTTTTCGAAGGTGGAGCAAAATTTACTTGATTTTGTTAACGAATCTAATGTTTATAGGCTCGATGAATATATTGTGGACCAAACAATAAAGATTCGTAAGGAACATCGAATAAAATTACCTGATGCCATCATTGCAGCTACTGCTTTATTATTTAACTTCACTCTTATTACAAACAATACAAAGGACTTTAAAAAATTAGAACATCTGAATTTGATCAATCCGTACAATGATTTTTGATTAACAGTAAAAGACTCGATAAACTTATTAACGCAGAAGTCCAGAAGATTAGATAATGAATTATTCCTCCATCAATCCTCTA
>CAYNPZ010000498.1:1026-2253 GCA_964399175.1 uncultured Bacteroidales bacterium
TTTTAACTTAAGCCGCAAAGAAGGTTGTTAAGGTAGTTGATAATGAAACTCCGACAATAAAGAATATTCTCTTTTAACAGGTTTAAAGGGGCTGTGATTGGTGCCATAATTGACGGAATAAGTACCCATCGCCCTGTACTGTAAATTATCGAGAAGCCATCCTTTCAGACCCAGATGATGGGCCACCACCTTGTTGTTAACCAGGATCTGACCGGAGGATTTCCGATCAATCACCGGAGATGTGATCAGCGGCGTACCTATGATATAGCCATGGGTAGCCCAGCCGGAAGAATGGAGGAAGTGGTTGAAATAATTATCATTACCCCCTACAATTTCCCCATCTATTCTGTGGTGTTCTCCGCTTTGATCCGTAGTATGCAAAAACTCATAAACAGCGCTTTCCAACAATGGCTTTTGCTTTGTATGGTTCTTATAAACCAACCCCCAGAGCCCATCCTCAATATTCCTCCATACTTTTCCTGAGTTATCCTCGAATATTGTCTGCCAGTAAAGATTAACCGAGAAATTTTTACCCTGGTAATCCAGACCAAAATTTCTGGAGCCTAAATGATTTCCTAAAGAATTTTTAACTTCCACTATAGGCGCATTGGCCGTATCCCCTTTCCTCGCCAAAAATATCTTTTTGTAGGTTTTCCAACTATCCGGCAAATCCCCGTATTCCGGTGAGGTTCCTCCCCACATGGCATAATGGTGAAACCCGTAATGAGCTTGGATGGGCAGGTCGCCTCCTACCCTTACATAAACATTTTTGTGATGCAGATAAGGACTAGCTGTATAGCGGTCCTCCTCAAACCAGCCGTGTGCCAGGTAGCCCTTGAATTCAATATAGCCCTTTGATAAAGGTACCGGTATGTAATCGCTGGAAACCGCTATTTTTGGTATTGGTCGGGCATTGCCGGAATAAAGCAGCGAGCCGCTGGAAAGGGGATCGTACTGGTTGCCGAAGGTTTCCCTGCGGGCGCCGGCATGCAGCTTGAAATACCACCAGGAAGCATCGGCATAGTACTGCTGCAGCCGCAAATCATACTCCCCGTGGTACCGGTTGAATATTTCAAGTCTGTAATCAACCCATGAGTATAGCTCCCGGATTCATCCGGGTGACCGGTCTTAAATAAAAATTCTTTTGTTTATTGCAGTAAGCAAAATTTTGGTATATTTGCTTACTTAAATAAGCATAATGAATAAATTATTTGAAAAACATCGTAA
>CAYNPZ010000499.1:0-2251 GCA_964399175.1 uncultured Bacteroidales bacterium
TATCCTTAATCTTTGCATTTAAACAGATGCTATTAAAGGACAATAATAAAAATTCCCTGTTAAAAATCCATCAAAATTCTAATCTTTCTATCCACAGTCATCCGAACCTGAAAAGGATTTTATATATTGGTTTGCTGAATCACTCAAATTTTCATCATCATGTGGCATTACATTCTCCGGGATTCATACCGTCATATTTGGATTCTCATTTTAATCTTCATTGTTTTATCCGGTAATTTTATTTCCTGCGAGCAACCTCAAAAAGACGCTTCGATAAAGCCTGTTAACTTGAAGACCAATTACCGTGACAACCCGCTGGGTACCGATATTACCAAACCCCTATTTTCATGGGAAATATCAGATACAAGCCAGAATGGTAAACAGATGGCTTACCGTATGCTTATAGGCAAAAATCGTAAAAAGCTTAGCCAAGGAGAGGCTGACCTTTGGAATTCGGGGAGAATTCAGTCTGGAAGATCTATCCATGTCCGTTACAGGGGACCTGAGCTGAAACCGGCTACACGGTACTACTGGAAAGTAAAAATATGGGACAGACAGGGAAAGGTTTCTCCTTACAGCGATATTCATTGGTTTGAGACTGGCCTGTTGGGAACAGATGACTGGAAAGCCGAATGGATATCAACCAACGCCTGGAAGGATAGTGTTCCTCCTGACAACCCGGCTCCTTATTTCCAGAAATCCTTTGAGATTAATAAGTCTATCAAACAGGCAAGGATGTACATCTCCGGATTGGGCTACTACGAGCTTTTCATCAACGGAAAACGTGTCGGCGACCATCAATTGGATCCGGCGGTGACCGACTATGAGGAGCGGGTAAAATATGTCACCTATAATGTTGGTCATTATCTTGAACAGGGAACCAATGTAGTAGTTGTGGTGCTTGGCAATGGTTGGTACAACCAGCACTCCCCTTCCGCCTGGAACTTTCATCAGGCCCCCTGGCGCGAGAGCCCGGTTTTTATCGGACAATTAAGTTATACCGGTCCAAAAGGACGAGACTATACGATAGTCACCGACAGCAACTGGAAGTACAAGCGGGGTCCAATAGTCTACAACAGCATACGAAACGGAGAATTTTACGATGCAAGGAAACATAAAGAAAGCTGGTTTGAATCCGGGTATGATGCCACATACTGGTCTTCTGCCCTGGAAGTAGAAGGACCCGAAGGCACCCTGTCAGCTCAGAAGCTACCTCCTATTCGCATCACCCGTACATTGAAAGTCCAGGAAATTACCCAACTCAAACCGGGAACATGGGTTTTCGATTTTGGCCAGAACATGGCCGGATGGACAAAGCTTAATGTGAATGGTACTCGCGGAGATACAGTTACCATAGAACACGGTGAACGATTATATAAGGATGGCACCCTTGACCAGGAGGAACTCAGCCGGTTTGTCAATGAGGGTCCTACCCAAACCAACAAATTTACGCTGAGCGGAGAAGGAACCGAAACCTGGGAGCCTTCCTTCAGCTATCACGGCTTCCGGTATGCCTCGGTAACCGGTTTACCAGAGAAACCCGACTCATCCACCCTGAAAGCCCGGGTGGTGCATACAGATTTCGACACGGCCGGTACTTTCACCTCTTCCGATAGCGTATTGAATCAGATTCACCAAAATACCCAATGGTCGTATCTGGGCAATTTCCACGGTTATCCCGAAGACTGCCCCCACCGGGAAAAGATCGGCTGGTCGGGCGACGGTCAGGCCGCGGCAGAGGTTGGTCTTTGGAATTTTCACTCTGCAACAGCCTATCGGAAGTGGCTCGATGATTTCCTGGATGCACAGAGGACCAGCGGAGAACTACCCGGTATTATTCCTACCAGTGGCTGGGGTTATACAAGAGGAGAAGATACGGTATTGGGTTATGGTCCCCAATGGGAAGGCGCTTTCGTTACCATCCCATGGAACATCTACTTCTACAAGGGAGACAAAAGAATATTAAGCCGCTACTACAACGGTATAAAAAACTACATGAATTACCTGGAGACTCATGCCCATAATTACCTGCTGAATGGCGGCATCAATGATCACAAGTATGTTGATACCCCCACAAAACCGTCAATCATAGCATCATCCTATTTTTATCACCTGGCCGGTATAACCGCAAAAATGGCCAGTGTGCTGGATCAGGAGCAGGACAGTCAGTACTATAAAGACCTGGCAAAAAATATAAAAAAGGCCTATAATAAAAAATACTACCACCCGGAAGACCATACATACGGTAACG
>CAYNPZ010000500.1:0-2245 GCA_964399175.1 uncultured Bacteroidales bacterium
AAAAATATCGCTAATTCTATCTTAATTAAGGTTAATCAGATTGGAACCTTGACAGAAACCCTGGAAGCCGTTAAAATAGCAAAAGACAATGGTTATACAAGTGTAATATCTCACAGGTCAGGTGAAACAGAGGATAGTACGATTGCCCATCTGGCTGTTGCTTCTGGTGTGGGCCAGATTAAAACTGGTTCAGTTTGCAGAACGGATAGGATAGCTAAGTACAACGAACTATTAAGGATAGAAGAGGAGTTGGGAGAAAAGGCAAAGTTTGGCAAGTCGATATTAAGACGATAATATGCAAATAAAAAATTTTAAAAAAAATATAATTATATTTTTTGCCTTATTCTTCATCCTTGGTTTGCTATTTCTTCCGGGATATAGAAAATTGAATGAGATGAGGACTAAAAATGAAAAGTTGCTTCATGAGATAAAAAAACTAAAGAAGAAAAATTTGCAGTTATCAAGAGAACGTCGAAAGTTGAAAAAAGATAGATCATATATTGAAAAGATAGCTCGACAGGAATTAGGACTCGCTCGAGATGGTGAGATAATTTTTAAAATAGAAAATGAAGCTGAAGATTGGGAATAATTGAATTAATTTTCTTTTCTATTCCTTTCCTTTATACTTATTTTTAGTTTGAAATTACGCGGGGTAGAGCAGTCTGGTAGCTCGTCAGGCTCATAACCCGGAGGTCGTGGGTTCGAATCCCACCCCCGCAACCAACCTTTACTCTCTCGAACTTCCTATCAAGATAGTATTCTCAATAATTTATCCAATAATGCAGTATTAACGCATATCTTTATTTATCAAATACTTACAAGATTATAAAAGAGTATAAATTTAAATATACTACTGAATAGAATCCATCCGATTACTAAACCTTAAATATCGCTTTATATGACCAAATAGTACTTTCTTGCTGTCTAAATTGGCTTTAGTTTATGCTTTTTAGTTTCCGGTATTTCTGATACATATTGTAATTAGTGAAGACATATTTGACAACCTCCAAAAAAACATTAGTTCAAAAAAGGTAAAGCTAAAGGCTTATTGTTAGCAACAAAACCACCAAAGGGAGTTTTACCTTTCAAGCGATAGCCGTTATGAGCTCTATTGAAGTTATAATAAACTAAGTATTCATCAAGGTCAAGTTGAAGTTCTTTCAAGGAAGTATAGAACTTAGTTCTGAATTTAATCTGAAAGAACTCCTCAAGCACAGTTCTGTGGAAACGTTCCACAAAACCGTTAGTGCAAGGTGAATTAATTTTAGTATAACGATGTTCTACAGAGAATAGACCAAGCAATAGTTCGTAAGGATGATCATCAGGACCGCGGTATTCTTTACCGTTGTCAGTTAAAATATGTTGTATAGATATATTTCTTTTAGTATAGAAAGGTAGTACACGGTTTTGTAATATATGAGCAGCAGTTAGGGCATCTTTGCTGGTATAAAGCTGAGCAAAAGCAAAGCTGTTAGAACAATCAATAACAGATTGCATATATATACGACCTACACCTTTTAGGTAACCAATATAGAAGGTATCCTGACTTAGCAGGTACCCAGTGTATGGAGCATAAATATGTTCAGATTCGACTTTTTCATTTATACGAGAAAGTAATTCTATTTGGTTATCTGTTAGATTAAATCCTTGTTTTTGATGTTCGCGTTCAAGATGTTTTAATCTTTTATCGAAAGTGTTAAGGTTATTACGTTCTAGGACACCACGAACAACACCTTCGTTGATGCGTATACCTCTTTCGGTAAATAGTATACCTGTAAGACGTGGATAGCCGTATTCAGGATGTTTTAGTACGTAATCCAGTATAATTTCCTCAAGCTCCTTAGAGGCCTGTTTAGGTCGCCTCTTGGGAGCACGGGATTTAGGTTTAAGTGCGTGATTACCTTTTAATTGTTCTTTTTTTACATTATAATAATGTTGCCTAGAACAACCCATAATATCACACGCTTTTGATATGTTATTGAGTTCATCGGCAAGTTCCAATAATGTTAATTTTTTCTCCATAAGCATTTTTTTGTACCGGTTTTTGTGATTAACTTTTGCCATAGATAGGCCTCCTTTTTGTTTAAAGGTTAAAGATTTAATTTTGGAGGTCTATCTTGGCATTATTTTAGCCAAGTGTCAAATATGTGTTAACTAAGTACATCTTATTACTTGCTACGTTTTTATTTCTGTCTTCTGATTTCTGATAACTGACCTCTAATTTCTGTCTTCTGTTCTTTTCGAC
>CAYNPZ010000501.1:0-2237 GCA_964399175.1 uncultured Bacteroidales bacterium
GTAGTCCTTTGCTTTTCCGGCAGCCTGGTTTTTCGGCCCAAACGTTTCACATCGCGGTACGCTTCCCAGGAATCTATCTGGCGGGCGTCGACAACCTCCTTCCATTCGGAAAGTAAAAAAGGCAGGGAGAACTTATGTTCGCCAATAACTTTCGAAGCTTCTGAAATGATTCGTCTGATTTCCTCATCAGTAACCATTCTGGGCTTCCCAAACTGCAATTCATATAAACGAAGTCCGATGTTGTTCAGGGAATGTACTTCCAGCCGCTCGCCCAGTTTGGGTTCACGGTTGTAGCTGATGAGGCGGTTGAGTTTATTGCGGAGCATATTGGCCAGATTGGCGGAAAAGGTAGTAAGCAAAACCCGGGCTTCGGGGTTGTTTCTGGCCAGAAAAACAGCCCGGTGCAAAGCAACCACTGTTTTGCCTGTGCCGGCGGACCCGGAAACCCTGGCCGGACCGCTGTAATCCTGTTCCACCAGTTGCTGTTGTGCCGGATGAAGAAAGATGCTCCACCGTTCCCAAGGGTATTGCAGGGCCCTTTCCAGCTCATCCGCATTTTTCATGATCCTGAAACGGCGCCGGGCATCGGGATGATCAAACGGATCCTTTCCGGCTTCAGCGGCTTGTGCTGTAGCCGGTTTTTCTCCTGTCGCCATCTTGAGCAGGGCCTCGGAAGCTTCTTCCGGAAGATAATCCACCAGTTGTATTAGCCGGTCCTCATCGGCACTTTTCACATCTTCAAGCCATTCACCGGGTACTCCGCAGGCAAGCAGTTCATCATCGGACACATTTTCCAGTATGGGTGGCCTGGTAGGTGCGGCTTGTTCCTTTTCAACATATTTGGGGATCTCGATTTCCTTTACGGTTTCCCGGATCTTCACAATCTGGGCCGCACCGGTTTTGGGATGGGTTTCCATCTTTCGCTTTTCCGCCCATTCATAAGCCTTATCATGATGATCCACGTAGCAAACCAGCAAGCTTTCTTTGGTTTTGTGGACAATCAACCGAATGTCCTTATTCACCCGTACCGACCAAAAGTTTTTGTCTTTTGCCTTATCCAGCTTATGAAACTGTATTCCGGGGTTGGCAGGATTCATTTGCAGATCGAATACGGTAGTCTTGACCGCTTTTTGTTCCTCGTTGGTAAGCTTGGTTAGACTGTCAGTGAATGTATTGGCGATTCTGAAATTCATTTTGTTTGTTATAGTTGTGATTCAGTTCATATTATGCCACCAAAACACCAAAGCAGTAGAGTAGAGTAAGGCGAGACTTTAGTCCAACTCGCCTTTCCCCCTCTTCAAATCCGTACGTGAGGTTTTCCCTCATACGGCTTCCCGACAGGCTTCACCTCTGGTTTTCACAAGTGCCAAATTGCTCCATTTGTTGCCTGTTTGACCATTCAGTAAAGTTTCCACAAGTTGAACAATCATTGGTTCATGTTTTAGCTTACTTTCTTCAGCATTGCAGACCTATGTTCTCTAATCAGAAACATACCTGAAGTAATGCCCCTTTGCTCCTCCCGGTTTTACCTTTCCGGGTATCTTCACTACTATGGGCATCTCCGACTCCCTCGCCAGCATTGGACATTAGCTGCGTTAGGGTATCCCACGTTCATGCGCAACCTTTGGCTGACACGCAACATCATCTTACCCCGAGTAGCCCTCGCTGTGCTCTTTACCGTTTCTTCCAGCAAGGTGGCAGGTTTCAGCCAATTCGGAGGATTGACCACTACTAATTGTGTAACGAGGCCTGACTGATGCAGCTTATCTGCCCGCTCGTTGTGAGCTTTAGCAATGTTGTTTCCTCCATTACTATCACAACGGCTTTCGCCTGTACGGCAAATTGGGCGATATGGAACTTTCATCCACATAGGTTTATTATATTTACGCACGCTTCGTGGCGCACCGAAATTCCACTAAAAAATGAAATATTGATTTAAAGTTTTATATTTCTCTAATTCAACAATCAAGGCAAACGGGTTATTTTTTCAGGAAATGAAAGACCACTACTTGCCAGTTTCCTGGCCTGCCGGCTTCCTTTTGTAATATGCACACCATTGGTTGTAACCCATCTATAAGGTCTTTGGCTCGATTTCATCTCCAAAAATCCGGTTGCTTTGTTTTTGAGCCAGTTTTGCAACCAGCGCAATTTTTTGATCACCTCATCCACGTTACCGGAAGAAGCCGGATGTACTTCAATAAAATATACCGAGGACTCATACGAGATCATATAATCCC
>CAYNPZ010000502.1:0-2235 GCA_964399175.1 uncultured Bacteroidales bacterium
CGCATTGCTCAACAGATTGGAAAAAATCTGCTCCAGTCTGGAATAATCCGTGTAAATGTAGCTTTGACTGTCCTTCAATCCTTTGTTCAACTTGAAATCCAGATTCGATTTCCCTTCCTGCTCCATTTTAATCTGAAAAGAACTGTAGATCTCAGACAAGAGATGATTCAGGGAAAAGGTCTGTTGTTCGAGGGTGATCTGGTTGGCATCGATCTTTGACAGATCAATGATATCGTTAATGAGCTGCAACAGCAAATGCGAACGGTTCTGAATTATGTTCAGATATTTGCTCTGCTTATCCGGGGATATCTTATTATTATTCAGCAATTGCGTAAATCCCATAATGGCATTCAGCGGAGTGCGGATCTCATGCGACATATTGGCCAGAAAAGCAGATTTCAGCCGGTCGCTTTCTTCCGCCTTTTCCTTGGCTGCTTTCAATTCTTCTTCTGCCTGCTTGCGCTCTGTAATATCCCAGAAATAGGAACGGGTGCCTGTAATGTCTTCCTCATCTTTGAGCTCAACAGCATCCACTTCCAGATGGATAACAGATCCGTCTTTTCTTATTCCCTTGAATTCATAATTAGAAGGGACCTCATAGCCATTCAGCCGTGCATTATGAAACCGCATTACCCTGTCCAGATCCTCGGGATGCACGATCGTCTGTATGGACTGATAGCGGAACTCCTCCGGAGAATAGCCAAACAATTCGGCACACTTGCTGTTGAAATAGGTGAAATTGCCCTCCTGATCGTCTATTAAAACTCCGATGCCGGCTTTTTCAATCAGATTCTTATACCTTTCTTCCGAATCCAGCAAGGCTTTTTCCATCTGCTTCTGCTCGGTAATGTCTTCAGCAGAACAGACCACATATTCCACGCGACCGTGCTCATCCAGTTTCGGATTTTTGGTTATGGAAAGCAGCCGCTTTTCATTGGATGCATTCGGTACCCATTCTTCCGTCTGTAAAGACTTTCCGGTAGTGAATACCTCACGGTTGCCCTTCCGGCAGACTTCAGCCACATCTTCCGGGTAAATGCCATACAGATCCTGATAAGACATCTCTTCTGTAGTATAACCATTAAAATCGGCATGAGCTTTATTGATAGCCCCATAGGTTCGTTCATCTGCAAGAAACCAAATCTGCGTCGGAATATTATCCAAAAGAATACGCCGCTCTTCGCTTTCCTTCTTCAAAGATTCCTCAGCCTCTTTATAGGCGCTGACATCCCGCACCACGCTCACCCAGCCTACGCGCTCATTCTGTTCATTCCTAAGGGGCATCAGGCTGTGCTCGGTATAAAACAGTGACCCGTCCTTATGCTTCATCTGAAAATTTCTCAGGTACATGTAATCCTGTTTGGCAATGGCTGAGTAAACCTCTTTCTGGAATTTCTCCAGGGAATTTTCATCTACATGCAGAAAGGTGGTTGTATTTCCAATCATCTCTTCTCTTGTATACCCGAATATGCGGGTTGCTGAAGGATTACAGTCAACAATACGGGGTGGGATCTGAGCATCAAGAATAAATATGGCGTCACGCTGGTTATGGAAGATTTTTTCAAACAATTCCTTGCTTTCCCGGAGTTGCTTCTTATATACTTTTAAGGCATTAAGCTGCTCTTCCAGCTCTTCCTTTTCCCTTTTTAATTCTTCGTATGTAGGGTCGTTTGTGGCCATGAAAAAACAATGTTACAAAAATTTTACGTGCAAAGAGAAATTGGTTTTTGAATTTTTGAGTAACACCTGCCATGTTTCCTTAAGTGTTCTTTTTATTCATAGCAAAAAATATCTATTTTAGCCTGTCTCATAAAAACAGCCGAACATGAAAAAATGTTTTTTACTGGTTTCACTGGTTTTCTTAATGCTTCTCCGCTCTTTGCACGGACAGGACACCAATGTGCACATCCGCATCAACCAGGTGGGATATCTGCCCAATGATCCCAAAACGGCCATTATTTTCTCTAACCGTCCGGTAAAGGAAGCGTTTAAACTGATCCGGGAAGATGGCTCAAGGCAAATTCAGTCCTTTAGGCCTGAGAAGATGGATATGACCGGATGGGGAACCTTTTCAAACTATTATAAGGTTGATTTCAGCAAGATAAAACAAACCGATTAATTCGCCGCCTTTCAGAAGAATCATATGGTGTATCATGACGACATCGGTGACTATTCCACCAACGAGCCCACCATGGACGGCACGGCCGGGGCGATATTGATGATGGCGTATTGGGC
>CAYNPZ010000503.1:0-2235 GCA_964399175.1 uncultured Bacteroidales bacterium
CCGCTCAGGTCCACACTGTATTCCTGATAGGCGGCATCCCGGTCGATTACATCCATCCAGTCGGTACCTTCTTTGTTGGCCTTCATAATAATGTAGGTATCATCACCATCCTCATGAACCATCTTTCGATCATAATTACTATGGTCTGCCTCATCAGCACCGGCAGGTAAAATGTATTCGGGAATGGTTGGCTCATCGCCACTACCATATTGCACATGACTGTAATCCTCTCTACCGGCATTATCTGCCATTAACCAGAGCATCTCACCATATTCCCGGGTATTAAGCAGATTATAAGAATTTTTGTTACGGCTAATCCCATTTCTTACCTTGACATTAACCTGGGTTGGCTGCCCTTTCTGTCCACTCTTGGTAGTAACCAAAACCACCCCATTGGCAGCTCTCGCACCATAAATGGCCTGGGCAGCGGCATCCTTCAATATGGAAATGGACTTGATATTCTCGGGATTCACATTGCCACCCGGTACACCATCAACAACCCAAAGGGGATTGTTATCATTAATCGTACCGAGCCCGCGAATCCGAATCGAGGCACCAGCACCAGGAGTGTGGGATTCCTGCACAGTTACACCGGAAACGCTCCCTTTCAGTGACTCGGAAGCATTAACGGAGGCCATATCTGCCAGTTCATCGCTATCAACTGAAGAAACAGAACCGGTAACTTCTCCTGCCTGCTGGGTAGCATAACCAACGGCTACAACTTCTTCCAATTCAGTAACAGCTTGCTGCAATTCCACATTGATCTCCTGCTGTCCGCTGACATCTATGGATTGCTGCTGATAGCCAACAAAGGAAAATATTAATGTGCCATCGGAAGGAGCCTCCAGTGTATAATTACCATCCATATCAGTAGTAGTACCAATACTCGTTCCTTCAACTACAATATTAACACCCGGTAAGGGTTCTCCAGTCTCCGCATCGGTTACCTGTCCAGTAATTTCTATATCCTGTTGAAGGGCGTCACTGGACGTTGTGTTCAGATCCGAATTGTTCGAATCGGCAGATGCTATGAGCGGACTGCTAAAAATAAATCCGCAGAACAACGCAAATAGCACCATCCATTTGTTAAAAAATCTAATTTTTCTCTTCATAAAATTGCATGCTTTTGTTAGTTGAAATTTTTACTTTTAAACTAAAGATAGGCTGGAAATACCACATGTTTTCCGCCTTCTTTTTTCATAATTGAATGTTTCAGACAATCGGTTTTGGGTTAGGTTTTCATTGGCAACCTCCTTTCTATTTATTTATAAGTACCAACAGGTTAATAAATTGATAATATACAGATTTTTAGCAATTTAAACTTTCATCAGAAGAAAAGATTTAAACTTTGTTAAAGAATGCAAATTAGTATTAACTCAACTTATATGCAATGCACATTTTGGGATAAAACTTGCACAAAATGATCATTTTTTTTAATTACAGCTATAATCCATTGAAAACAAAATATAAATAAATTATTTATAACAAATATAAATAAAAAAACGCTTTAGAATCGGGAAGATAAGAAACAGCATCGGATTGTTCACTAAACCAGTTGCTTCCGGGGTTGGTGTCCCAATCCTTGTAATGAAGCCCTCTGTAGCTCAACGTCCAAACAAGACTTGGATCCACGGTTTGATCGGAAGAAACAAAAGTCTCTTTAAGATTGGCGAAAATGTTGCACAACATGATCTTTTTTTATATTTTTATACCCATATTTGCAGTTAGGGGTAGGTAAATACATATTTGTCAAATTAAAACCATGTAATAATGGATAATGAGTTATTTCAGTATGTAACCCCTAATGAGGCAGAACTAAACTGGGGCATTTACCTTACCGTGGCAGGAAAAGCCCAAATACCACCACAAGCGGAATATCCATCAAGCGAGCATCCTGAAGCCTACTATTTTACTTGGGAAGAAGGCCGTACACTGGAGGAATACCAGATCAATTATATCACCGAAGGTGAAGGGATCATGGAAACGGAATTCGGCCGCTACCAGGTCGGACCCGGATCCATAATGCTGGTCTATCCGGGGCAATGGCACCGGTATAAGCCATCCGCAGAAAAGGGATGGTCAGAACATTATATCGGATTCTCCGGGGTATATGCAAGATACCTGTTTCAGCACAGCGAGATACTGGGTAACCATCCTTCCGTTTTGAGCATTGGTTTTCATGACAATCTGATGCAATTGTTCAATCAGATCATCGACCTGGTTCAGGATAAAAAA
>CAYNPZ010000504.1:0-2235 GCA_964399175.1 uncultured Bacteroidales bacterium
TCAATTTTTTTTCAGCACATGTAAGTCCTGATACTCATTCTTCAGATCTTCCTATTCCTTAAATAATTGATGGTATTTTTGTTGCAGATGAATATAATCATCCATGGGTCTGAGTTTGATTTCATCTTCCGCGATATGCTTAATTAACTTCAACTTCGATGTCATTCCACAGCTTTTTAAAATTTCTCACTGATTTTTCCTGCCAGGAAATGTCATTGGATCCAAGCACCTTCAGTTTTGGTTTTCCCTGTTTTTTACAGGAAAGTATAAACATACTGAATGTAGTGATTCCCGAACTATTTAAGAACTGAAGATTTTGCACATCTAGAGTCAGACTATCTTCAGCCTGTTCAGCCACTTTATTAAGATAGTCACTTACCACTTCGTATTCCGAAAGATTGGCAAGGCGCATTGATCCTTCTATTATGACAGTATTGTGACTTTTATCGTATTTTAGCTTTGAATCCCCAACTTCTAATTCCATATCCTTTATAGCGTTATTTTTTATAAAAAGTTTTAATTATGAAGCAGTTATTTTTTTATTTCTGGTTATCAATAAAATAATAGGCCTGAACGGTTATCTCAAACAGCCCCCCTTCTTTTTCTACCAGTTTTGCTCCAAGTTTTATCTGATAATCTTTGAACATGATCAGCAAGCCGATCTCTGACTGCTTGTCTCCACTGGCTTTTTTAAGCATCTCATCATAAAACAGATCATCGAGATTTTCTGAATTGATGATTAGAGACAATCGGTTCATCAGTGATTCAAAATAGGATTGGTTGCTGGTGTTGGATACCTGCATTTTAAGTATTCTGTTATAACGCTTCACTTCAATGTTAATTTCGGAGTCGCGTTTGGTAGAATACTTTGAGGCATTTTCAATCAATTCATTAAAAACAGTGGAGACAATGTTTTTGTCAATGTCAGTTTCTCCCGTTTCGTGAAATTCGGCCACGAAATTGGCAATTATGCCGCAACGACGCCAATGTGTGATCAAGTCAATAGGTTTGACGGTGAATTTCAGATCACCTTCTGCGGGGAGATAATCTGGTGTAAGTTCATAATCCCCTAAAACTTTTTCTTTCATGAAATTTCTTTTTTTAAACTCGTTTAATTACTAACAGTGAAATATCATCAAGCAATTCACGGTATCCTCTGAACTGTTCTACATCTTTTATTACATTTTCTACGATCATTTGAGGATTAAGTTCCCGGTTGACTTTAAATTCTTTCATCAGACGGTCAAGGCCATAAAATTCTTTATCCGGACTCTCGCTTTCCGTAATTCCATCCGTATACAGCATCATGATATCTCCCGGATTGAATGATACCGTGGTTTCATTGACAAATTCCGAGATATCTTCAACAAAACCTATATACATTCCCAGATCGACGGTATCGATTTTTTCAACTTTATCGCTGTCTTTTCGGAGAAGCAGGATAAACTCATGCTGACCGGTTATCCGGAAGGTGCCGTTTTCATAATGGAGCAGGGATAGGGTCAGATTTCTCCGGTTGGCAAGCCTTACCTGAATATTCCTGTATAACACCGAGTTGATCCGGTTGAGTGTAGCCGGAAGGTCTGTTTTTTGTTCATCTGTAGTGGCTCTCACAACGGATTGGGTCATTAGCATAACGATGCCCGAATACAATCCGTGATCCGTAACATCTCCGATACAAAATAAAGTGCTGCCATCCTGCTGGGGCAGTATTTCATAAAAATCACCTCCCACTTCTGTGGCTGTTATCATCGTAGCCCCGATATCCAGCTCTCTGGATTGTTCTATTTCCGTTTTCTGAGGGAGCACCATGGTTTGAATCCGTTTGGCAACATCCAGCTCCATACCCAACCGGATGTTTTCTTTTTCCAGTTTGTTGCGTTCCTCAGTGGCTACATTGATGTTGTAAACCACCGTTGGAATTACCTTCAGGATGTTGCTGATCATATCCCCTTCAAAGTAAGACGGCAGCAATATCAGAAGCAGAAATACAAACCAGATGCTTAAATAAAGCTTTATCGGCAAAGGTTTTTTGTTTTCTTCCACTAAAGTCTCGTATCGTTCGAGTGCTTCAGGGTCGTTTTCAGCCAACTTCTTTTCAAACTGCTGCTCCTCTTTTTGGGTGAGCATATGGTAGTTAAAATCCGTTCCACGGTTCTCATAGGCGATGTATAGGCTGATCGATGCTATGATAAACCAGATGAGGGCCACCTTTTTATTGAGTACCGTACTGCA
>CAYNPZ010000505.1:0-2234 GCA_964399175.1 uncultured Bacteroidales bacterium
TTCAGCGACTTTTTGTTTCGTTACCAAAATCATAAATTGCTGAAAATCAGGGCTAACTTTAGGGCTCGGGGCAAAACCTGATTTTCAGCAAATCTACAGAAATGACTTTTTAGACAGCCTCGCTATTCCAATAACCTAACTAAAATATTATTGTTATGAAAATAATAAAGATAGCCGCAACATTATTCATTCTTTTCGCATGGTTGAATATCCATGCCCAACAAGACACTACTTTTGAGTCTCATGGCAATCCCATTATACAGGTGTTTGGTGTTGCCGACTACAATGCTACTAAAGATGCAGACAGAGCATACGGTTTTGGCTTCGCAAGGGCGCACCTGGGCTATCAGTATCAGTTTGCACGAGACTGGAGCGCCAAAATCATTCTTGACCGGGGCCGCCCGACAAGTGTGGGAGCAATTGCGGTAACCGATGCCACAGGGGATCAAATCGATGTAACCCAATCCGTGCAGGAGGGCAGTTACTATACCATGACCCTCAAATTTGCCACCCTGGCCTGGCAGGTTAGCCCCAAACTCAGGCTTGAAGGCGGGGAAATACTCCAAAATCACTATATTACCCAGGAACGGTTTTGGGGGTACCGGTATGTGGCCAAAACCTTTCAAGACAGGTGTTTTCATACGCCAAGCGGCGATCTGGGCTTCATTGCCTATTACCGATTAAACCAAACCTTTGCCCTGGATGCAGCTTTAACCAACGGGGAAGGTTTTCGAAGCGACCAGGATCCCTACGGAAATGTCAAAACCGCCGTGGGTCTGGATGTAAACCCCGGTAACCGCTTTCAGTCAAGGATCTATTATGCCCATCAACCTTCGGGCGCGCCGGAGGGCGGGACCGCCCAACAACTGATTTCCCTGTTTGCCGGATATCGTGTACCAGGGGCAGGGCGCCTTGGAGCTGAATACAATTACCACATAAACCACCACAATAGGCAGGGGAAAGACCTCTATGGATATTCTCTCTATGGCAGTTTTGAGGTGGCCAAACTAACCAGCCTGTTTGCCCGGTTTGATCATCTGACATCCAATACCCCCGATGAAATGAATAATCCCTGGAATCACGAAGGTAACGGAAGCGCAATCATTACCGGAGTTCATCACAGTCCGGTTGAAAACATTGGGCTTTCCCTAAATTATAAGGATGCCCGAAAACAGTGATCTCAATACCCGGCATCATGTGATGCTGAATTTTGAATACAAATGGTAAAGATATAATCCTGAATATGGTGAAAAATCTGAAAAATAAATCTAAAAATTATATATATTAGCTGTAATCTAATTTTCTTATCAGTAGTGTCCGACTAAAATTAATAATGTCTAAGGCACTTTTATGAATTGTTTAATCTATATCTACCAAAATATCGTCGCTCCGCGGCTTTTTAAGTCCCGTCAGGGACGACATTATGGTAGAATTATATTCAAAACAACAATAAAAATGAAAAAAATTAAACTGTTTTTATCCATTGCATTGCTTTTTATGGCAATAGCCGGAAATGCACAGGAATTCACATTGGAAGAATATGTATCCGAGTACGATTACCAGGCCCGTAAGGAGATGAAAATTCAAAGCAAAGAGTTAATTGAGCTTATAAAAACAAATAAAGCCCAATTGGTTGATATTCGCTTTGAAGAAGAGTACCAATCCTGGAATATGCCTTTTGCCATTAGTATTCCTCTCCCCGATTTGCCAAAAAATCTGGCAAAGCTGGACAGGGAGAAAATCATTGTAACTGCGTGTCCGCATAAAGACCGCGCCATCATTGCCATGACGTATCTAAAAACCAAAGGGTATAAAGTGAAATATCTAACGGATGGGTTATTGGGCCTTGCCAATAACCTGCGCGGAGATAACGCCTTACGTTTTATCAATGAATGAAGGAGCACTTTTATTTGGTATTAAACACAAACCTTTATATTTGGATTGATATTTTTGTTAAGCATACGAGCAAATCACCAACAATTACTATTTTAAAACCCAGCAGCGCCCAGGGATAACAAAATATCCCAGAGTCATGGGATCGTTGCTTTTGAAAGATTTTAAACAAAATTTTTAATACATACATGCTATGTCCACAAACAAGAACACAAAGGATATTCCTGAATGCCAATATTTTAAACTTGATGGAGTACGACATATCTCTGCATCGGTAGCTCATGAGTTATTATGTAAACATCAGGCTATATTGCTTGATGTTCGTGAAAAAGACGAATATG
>CAYNPZ010000506.1:0-2144 GCA_964399175.1 uncultured Bacteroidales bacterium
ATCCATCATTTTTCCGATCACCTGATGGTTGCTTCTGACGTGTTCAAGCATCAATATCTTACCTCCCTTCTTGCATACCCGTCTGATCTCTTTTAAACCCTGCACAGGATCCGGAACAGAGCAAAAAACACAGGAAGTGACCACCGTATCGAATGAATTGTCTTCAAACTCCATGTTTTCAGCATCCATCACCTGCAAATGCACATTTCCTTTATCCTTGACCTTTTTCTTTGCCATTTCAATCATTCCCGGGCTGAAATCAATGCCTGTCAGTTCCACTTGCTCCGGATAGTATGGTATATTCTTTCCTGTACCTATGCCGACTTCCAGGGTGTTGCCATCCGCCTGGTTTAGCAATTTTTCCCTCCATTTGGAAAATCCCGTTTCCATCGGATATTCAAGGATATCATATATCCGTGCAACCCTGTTGTATCGTTTTTTTATCGTTTCCTGCTTACCGTCCATATCATTGAAGCATTCATGCATTTCTTCCTAGGCAATCACTTCAAAATTGCGCATCATACCCATATCTTCATGTTCCAGGTTGTGGCAGTGATATACGTAAATACCTGTATAATCTTTGAATCTCATGGCAACCCGTACCCGCATTCCGGGCAGAAGCAGGAAAGTATCCTGCCAGCCATCGTCAATGAAACCGTATTTTACAGTATCCCATACCGAACGGCTAACTCCTGAATTATCCCTTGCAATGATCTGAAATTGCAGGCCATGCATGTGCACCGGGTGGGGCATTTGCATCATGTTGCCCATCATGCCCATACCTCTTCCTCTTCCTCTTCCGCTACTGCCATTAATGAATTCCCATACCTCGGTGGTATTCAGCCTGACTTTTTCCCAGTCGGCCACTTCCTTCATTCCAAAAGTTTCCCCATTGATCACCCACTGCATATGGGCGAAGGAAAAGGAAAACTTCCTGGGATTTTGGGCATTCACAGCCCTGGAAACATCTATGCTTCCGGGTTTGGAGAGTGTTAAGGGCAGCTTCTTTTGCGTTCCCTGTTGAGCAGTTACCTTAAAGGAGTAAACATCAAATTCAGTCCCGTTGGGCACCTGCTGGCTTCTTCCACCCATCATACCTCTTCTCATGCCTCCCATTCCCATAGCAGTACCGGCTTCAAACTGAAGGCTTTTCAGCACTACTTCCTCGTCAGCGCTGTAGCCTGAAAAATCCTTCCAAATTTCCACCCGTTCTCCGGGGGCCAGCATCAGGTAAGGCCTTCTGACCGGTTCGCGCAATAATCCTCCGTCGGTTCCTATGGCTATCACATCGCTTCCATCGCTCCAGGCCAGCTTGTAAATCCGGGAGTTGGAACCATTCAGGATGCGAAAACGGTAGGTGGCTTTTTTCACTTCTCCATGCCACTCGGGTCTGCCGTTCACCATCATCCTGTCGCCAAGAAAACCTTGCATTTGGGCCATACGGTTGCCTTCCAGATAGACAAGCTGGTTGTCGCCATCAAATTTTCTGTCCTGCAATATGAGGGGTATATCATATTCTCCCGTTGGTAGTTCCGGGTAATCTCCTTCAACAATAAACAAACCTGCCAGACCGTAATAGACCTGGGGGCCGGTGATCTGATCGGGATGCGGATGGAACCAATAGGTTCCGGGCCGGTTGTTCACCTGGAATTCATATACAAATTCTTCACCCTTGTCAATAGCATACATGGGATGCCCATCCATTTCGGGTGAAATATGTAAACCATGCCAGTGGATCACACTCTCACGCGGCAACTGGTTTTTAAAGCGAACCCGCACTTTCTGCCCCGGTTTTACCCGCATGATGGGTCCAAGATACGTATCAGCCAACTGCCCGATGCTTTTATCATCACCCTTTATCAATCGTGGTTCATAACTGAAGACGTTGGTTGCCTGTCCATCGAGAAGCTGCACGTCCTTCTGGGTTGCCGTTAGCTCCAGGTCAATGTCTGCTTTGAAATTATTGTTTATATCCTTATTTACCCGTGCCCCATCATCATCGGCAATGGAATCAAACCCCTTCATAATCAGGGGGATACTCAAGGCACTCAATGAAGATGCTGAGGCTAAACGGATAAATTTGCGTCGTGAAATATTCATCCCTTCTGTTTAATAGTTTAACACAGTTATTTTTGTGGTTAAAC
>CAYNPZ010000506.1:2154-2230 GCA_964399175.1 uncultured Bacteroidales bacterium
TAACTATAAACATCCGTTTTTCGCCCGTCGAGAAGCTGAACATCCTTCTGGGTTGCCGTTAGCTCCAGGTCAATGT
>CAYNPZ010000507.1:0-2216 GCA_964399175.1 uncultured Bacteroidales bacterium
TATAGTCCATCGGTCCGGCTACCATCCTGATGTAGGGCAACAAATTGTGGTGCACTGGTGTATCATGATCGGTCCAGCCGTTGTATTCAAATTCGATCAATGCTTCACGTGTAAGCACGTTTGGGTAAGCGCGGCGCAAACCTGCCGGTTTGTATGCCCCATGAAAATCAATGACCATCTCTCTTTTGGCTGCCTCCCTGGCTGCTTCATAATAGAACTGAACCATTTTCTGGTCATCGCGGTTCATAAAGTCAAATTTGATTCCGCATCATTTTCAGCGATAGCAAAGATGCGCCAGGGAAAATTCCTGATACCTTTTACCCGGGCAATATGGTCTGCATGTTTTTTCACCTGCCCTTGTCCATAAGCATTCCCCTCACTAATAAAAAATACCGGATAACCCGGATTAGCTGATTTCAGAGAGGAAGTTCCGGTTGCTTTTAACCACAATCCGGGATAATCGACCAGATTCGATTCCGTAATGACTACATTCATTCCATTTTGCTTCTGGACTAAAGCGGGCAGACAGCAGTATCCTTCCGAGGTTACATCCTTCACAGCGCTGTGCTCATAAGGTGTTTCGTAGGATGAATTAAAGGTTTCCGATTTCTGTACATAAATGGAATCTTCTTCATAGAAATGCAAATTAAAGTTTTCACGGTTTACAATGATATCTTCATCGAAAGTTGTATTGAAACGATAAGCGATTCCATTGTTATAGGCCCTTATTGTTAGTGAAAAATCACCTTTATATTCCAGCAGCAATTCGTTGTAATGATCCCTGATCTTACTGTATTTTTCCTGTATCTCAGGATGAATCATACGGTCAACTGAATTTCTGCTTTCCGTTTTAATTTGTTTAATTCCCGTTTTAAAATGCTTTCCCTTGATATCCAGTGAAATGTTATCAACCGAGAAGAGCGGTGAATTATGATGACTAGCCTTAATAGAAATACCGGTGTTAACGGTCACTACAACTTCTGTTTCTTTATCCGGCGAGAAAAGCTTGTATTCTTTTCCCAGTGCCGGAAGGACAAACAATATCCCGAGTAAGGCAGCAAATAGTTTTTTCATGTTTTATTATTTTTCCATATAGATTTCTGTTTGTCAATTATATAAGATTCTGTTTTTTAATTACTTGAATCAATTGGCCAAAACAAACTTGTAGCTTCCCGAACCCAGCTTCAGTTCGTTTTGCTCTTCAGTTTGGTACATCTCAATAACACCAGCTTTTCCGGCTTCCAGCTTGCTATCATTAACCTGTAAATCACCGGAAGGAAGCAGCACGGTGGCCGTTGTATTAACCGGTATATCCAGGGTCAGGAAGATTTTACTTGAGTTCTTTGACCAGTTGACAGCAATATCCCCATACCCGGTATGTTTGACACAATCTACCCACTTCATTTCAGGTGGAAACCATGGCTCAATGATAAAGTGTTTGAATCCCGGTGATTCTATATCGGGTTGGATCCCTGCCAGGGTTTCATAGAACCACTCTCCGATACATCCAAACATTGGATGGTTCAATGAACTTTTACCTTCCCAGTCTTCCCAGTGGGTAGTAGCACCCTGCTCAATCCAGTTTCCCCAGCCTGGATAACGCGTGGTATCGATCATTTCATATACCACATCCTGGTAACCATGATCAGTAAGGACGTTGGGGACATATTTGGCTCCCAGGATCCCGAAGTCAAGATTTAAATCGCTGGTTTGTATGTTTTCTTTCAACTGATTTACCATAGCCGGCATTTTCGAGGAGTCGACCACATCCATAAACACAGCAGATGCCAGTCCGGTTTGTGTTGGGTGTAGAAATTCGCCTGTTTGATCTTCGAAAAACGCCCGGTTGTAAGCAGCACGAATCTCTTCAGCCTTATCCTTAAAAGCAGTTTCCTCACTATCTTTATTAAGCAATGAGGCAATATAAGCTGCCATTTTCAGATTCCTGTAATAGATGGCGGTGGAGGTAACCTTCGGTGGAGTGGAGGTCTTGGCAGGAAGCCAGTCACCCAGCCCTCCCTTCACGATGCCATTCTCTGCCTGAGCGGCCATAAAATCGAGGTACTTTTTCATGGCCGGGTAAACCCGTTCAAGGGTCCTCTGATCGCCCTCATATAGGTAAAGGTTCCAGGGTATCTCAAACAAAGCATGGTTCCATGCTGGAAGAATGTCCCAGTCGTATCCCCAGCCGCTGGTTGGAACGATAGGTGCCAGTG
>CAYNPZ010000508.1:0-2214 GCA_964399175.1 uncultured Bacteroidales bacterium
GTCCCTGGATGCGGGTTCCATACGGACAACACTTATTTTTAAACTGTCTATAATGTTCACTGGCTACGTTACGCTCGTTTTGAATACCAGTCATTTATACTTATTAGAGACGTACGGCCGTACGTCTCTACTCTAAGATTCCATACTCGCAAACCTTGCCAGCAAACATTCCAGACAAGACGCTTTAATATCTAATTAACTTTATGCACAAACTCTACTCAGGTATCGAAACCGTCATAATTGACATGTTGATTCTTCTCCTCCTCATCGCTGTAATCGAGGTTGCACTTCTTTAAATACTCCGCAACAACTTTTTCGTGAGGCTTTTTACTGGCTTCGTATGGAACGGATTCACCGGTGTCCGGATCCATGTAATCCGGGTTGTTTTGTTTTTTTTGGCCGTTTCCTGTGTGATAAACTTCTTCGTTGTAAATGGTTTCGTCTTTCATGTATTTATGTTTTTGGTTTTTTTCCTTTTATTCTCGAATTCCGTGATGTCGTCTTTCAGGTTCATCAGATAGTCAATATCGTCGATGCCGTTAAGCAGGCATTTTTTCTTGTATTGATTGATCTCAAAATTTTTGGAATCGCCGGTGCTAACAATTTCTGCCTTTTGCTTAACCAGGTCAACATGGATTTCGGATTTCGGATCTTTTTTATTCTGCTCAAGCAGTTTATCCATAAAATCCTTGTCAACTTCAACCGGAAGCAAGCCTACATTGAGGGCATTGTGCTTGAATATATCGGCGAAGCTGGAGGCTATGATGACACGGAAGCCGTAATCCTGCAAAGCCCAGGGGGCATGCTCCCTGCTCGAGCCGCTTCCGAAGTTATCCCCGGCGACCAGGATTTTGCACGTCAGATCCGGTTGATTCAGGATGAAGTCTTCCTTAGGACTACCATCTGCATTAAATCTCCAGTCATAAAACAAATATTTTCCCAGGCCTTTTTTCTGGGTGGATTTCATATATCTTGCCGGAATGATCTGATCGGTATCGATATTGTCGTACGGAAGCGGTATGATGGGTGCTGTTATTTCTTTAAATGGTTCCATAACTTATTCGTTTAACAATTCTCTGGGATCAGTAATATAACCGTTAACTGCCGTTGCGGCTGCTGTCAGCGGGCTGGCCAGGAATGTTCGCGATCCGGGGCCCTGCCTTCCTTCAAAATTCCTGTTGGTAGTGGAAACACAGTATTCTCCCGACGGTATTTTATCGTCATTCATGGCCAGGCAGGCAGAACATCCCGGTTGTCTCAGTTCAAAGCCCGCCTCATTCAATATATTCTGAAGCCCTTCGTTTTTAACCTGCATCTCTACCTGTTTTGATCCCGGTACAATGTAGGCTTTAACATGGGCTGCTTTCTTTCTGCCTTTAACCAATCGGGCAAATAGCCTGATATCTTCTATTCTGCCATTGGTACAACTACCGAGGAATACGTAATTGATCTTCTTTCTCACAAGTTTCTGACCGGGTTCAAGTCCCATATAATCCAGGGATTTTTTCACTACGGGATCGTTCTCGTAGCTTTCCCGGCCAGGTATATTTTCGTAAATGGGCATTCCCATACCCGGGTTGGTACCGTATGTAATCATCGGCTCAATTTTGCTGACATCGAAGCTGTGTTCCTTATCAAAAACGGCATCCGGATCGGAGTATAATTTTTTCCATTCTTCAACTCTTTCCTCGAGTTTTTCTTTGTCCTGACCTGCCGGTGTTGAACGGATATATTCAAAGGTAGTTTCATCCGGTGCGATGAGCCCGCCACGGGCTCCCATCTCGATGCTCATGTTGCAGACGGTCATCCGCTCTTCCATGGTCATATTGCGGATGGCTTCTCCGGCGTATTCTACAAAATGACCGGTTGCTCCCTTGGCCGACAATTGGGATATCACATACAGAATAACATCCTTTGCCGTTACGCCATTTTGTCGTTTGCCGTCCAGGTTGATGCGCATCTTTTTGGGCTTGGAATGCAGCACGCACTGAGAGGCCAGTACCATTTCCACCTCGCTGGTACCGATCCCAAAGGCAATGGTGCCAAATGCCCCGTGGGTGGAGGTATGACTGTCACCGCAGACTATGGTGTTCCCCGGAAGGGTGAATCCCTGTTCCGGTCCTACCACATGGACGATTCCCTGTTTGGGATGATTCAACCCGTAAAAATCCAGACTGTTTTCTTCCGCATTTTTCTTCAGTTCTTCTATCTGGG
>CAYNPZ010000509.1:0-1040 GCA_964399175.1 uncultured Bacteroidales bacterium
GGCAGCGGCGACCGCGCAAGGACACTTGATTACAGCGAGGCGAAAAAACTGCTGATGGAAGCCCGGAGCATTGGGGATCTGTCGGTAGAACGCCAGAAACAGGATTTATACCAGGAATTGAATCACTTCCATAAATTGGAGCATCAGTTTACTGATTTGGCCAGAGAAAGAGCAGAGCATCTTGTGGAGGCCCACGGAAGGTTCAAGGATTTGGTGGGCGGCCGCCGGTATGAAAAAGTGGAACCGGTGCTTCCGCCGGATGTCATGGGGGTGTATATTTTAATGCCAAAACCAAAGGCGAGTTTGTAGTATGAAAACAATAAGAATTAACCACAGAGAACACAGAGAGATTCCACAGAGGAACACGGAGAATAAATAAGAACGGGATAAATTCCCTGAAAGGGAATGATAGCATAGCCCAGCCCCGCAGTTGTGGGGCTGAGTATAATGAAAACATAGCATATTGACGCCCTGAAAGGGCATAATAAATTGTCAATGTTAGGAATGAGTTTATCAAATGTTAAAAACGGTATGATGTTGATTATGATGAAAAATATTTATTGGATTAAAAAACACCGGGTTAAATGACATAAATATATGACGCCCTTTCAGGGCTTCGGTTTTCATCCGATTTTTTTACCCGGGGCGTTGCCCCGAGCTGGGTTATATTGCCCCTTCGGGGCTGAAATTTATTAAGATAAACAATATAGTAATTGGAAAATTAGCTGAAAACTAAGATTGTTTAGTTATTACAATCTGAGGTTAAAATCAAACAATTCATCCATGAACTACACCTCGATCACCATACAGGGCAACATCCTCTCGCACGAGATCATCGGCAAGATCCAGCAGGACGGCTCCTTTAAACACCAGCAGCCCCAATCCTTCGGATTCTCCGACCGCGGTGAGCTAAGGGACAGGATAGGCCTTGCCTGGTCGGAAGCCAAAACCCTCTGGCAACTGTTCCAAAGCAAAAGAGAAAAACTAAAAGAGAATGATACCGGCGCCAGCCTCACCCGTAAGTTCTGGATTATACCCCT
>CAYNPZ010000509.1:1100-2206 GCA_964399175.1 uncultured Bacteroidales bacterium
ATGCCCGCGCCGAAACGGTCAACGGCAAATCCTACAACATCACCCACCGGGCTATCAACCTGGATCGTTTCCCCCTGATCATCATGGGGGTGAACGAGAAGCTGGACAAAAAACCCGAAACAGGCACCCTCCGCATGTCGCCTCACGCACTGATGCAGGAATACCTCAACTACACCGAGCATCTGTACGGAATCATCTCCAACGGAACATCCCTGCGGATTCTGAGGGATTCCAACCGGCTGTCTCACCTGGCCTATCTGGAATTCGACCTCGAAAAGATCATGGAGGACAGCCTCTACAATGAGTTTGCCCTGATGTACCGCATCATCCATGCCACCCGGATGCCCCGGAAACAGGAAGAGGTTGAAAACGCTATCATCGAGGAGTACCATCAGGATGCCCTGGACTCTGGCGCCCGCATACGGGACAAACTCAGGGATGCGGTGAAAGATGCCATGGAAACACTGGCCAAAGGTTTCCTGGAGCATACTTCCAATGAGCAGTTTGTGGAACAGGTCAGTGGTAACCAGGTGGATCCCCGAACCTTCTACCATCTGCTTTTAAGAGTGGTTTACCGGATCATCTTCCTGGCCACCATCGAGGAGAGAAACCTGGTGTTTACCCCCATGGGCAAAAACGATGCGGACAGGGACCGAAAACTGAAGCTGCGGGAGATCTACAACAAATATTATAGCATAGAACGGTTGAGAAGATTAAGCCAGGCTCCGGTATACATTGATCCCGGCAAAAGCGATCTTTGGCAGGGATTGATCACCACGTTCCGGTTGTTTGAGCCCCTTGGATACGGGAAAGAGCTGGGCATTTATCCTTTGGGCGGAAAGCTGTTTGCCCGGGATTCGCTGAAAGAAAACGGCATCAACCTGGAAGAGCTGAAAACCGGCAAC
The DNA here is from genome assembly GCA_964399175.1 of uncultured Bacteroidales bacterium. Taxonomy (GTDB): domain Bacteria; phylum Bacteroidota; class Bacteroidia; order Bacteroidales; family UBA12077; genus JAGXLC01. The sequence continues at coordinate 2,006 of CAYNPZ010000509.1, forward strand.
CGGTATTTCCTGGAGGCCTTCGGCAAGCTTACCCTTTTCCCGGATGAACGAAATGTGCTGACCCGCATCAATTACAGAGATCTGGATGTAGAAGAGCTTGGTTCGGTGTATGAGGCCCTGCTTGATCTGAATCCCTATTTTCAGATTGAAGGAGGTATTCCCCTGTTTGCCTTTGGTGGAGGTACGGAGCGCAAATCTACC
>CAYNPZ010000510.1:0-2201 GCA_964399175.1 uncultured Bacteroidales bacterium
AAATCACTTGCTCCATCTGCTTGCAGGAAACAATTCAAAGTGATGGTTCTATGCTTGTATTTGATGTCCCTGAAACCTACAAAAGGATCCACTCCATTTTCATCCAGGAACGATTGATGGGTTTCTCCTTTCCTTCCTAAAAAATCCCATAAACCCTGAGTTTTAGAAATTATAATTCCAAACTCACTATAAAATGATTTGCTGTTTATCGTGCTGTTCATATCAGTTTCCTACTGCCCGGTTTGAATCTTTAGACAAACTATTCCTTATATCAACCAAATACTTGTTATATTGGGTGTTTTGAGAAATTTGTTGCAAATGGCCCATGCTTTGAACCATATATCCAAGAATCTCTGCTCCATTCATCCTGATTGCATGCATCTGTCCAGCCAACAATCCTGCCGTTTCTTCACTTATTCCTTTTATGGCTCCTTTAAGGGAATTTTGACTTTCCGACATTGAATTGTTAGAGATACCCAAATCATCCAATAACTCCTGCGTTTGCCCCCAAGCCTTTTGCGCGTCTGACAACTTACCTTTCAGTTTACTTCTTAAGAGGGATATTTCTTCTTCGGTAAGGGTATTATCGGAGTCGGAATATTTGGCAAATTCATTATACCACCCGGAAACGGCCTTTTCAAGATATTTTCTTTCAAAGGAGTTAACCAATGCTCCTGAAATGGCATTTTCAAAGGTGGATGCAAAAGTATCTACAAAACTTTCCCCGGATGTTAACCCCTTAGAAATACTGCTTACAATGGAATCGGTTGTGGTTCCGGTTAATTCTTCTTTCCACCATGCTTTTATTTCTTGCAGATTTTGTTTTAGGTCATTTACATAGCTGAATTGCTGTTCAATATTTTTTTGAGATGCATCTGTAATCTTGGGTTGCAAATATTTTTTATAGGCTTTCATAAGGCCATCGGTGGATGATGCTTCATCTACCATGTTCTGCCAGGTTTCATCAGTCGGAAGGTAGTTTTTGAGGGTACTTCTTAAAACATGCTTGGCATTCGATAATTCAAATCCTTCACTCTGAAATCCAGTTTGGAATGAAGTTCTGTTCTTAAACTGATCAGTTGTTCGACCTGTTTGAAAGTTGCTCTTAAACTGATCAATATTTTCATTCAAGGCATTGAGACTTTCCTCCTGCCGTTCACTCATTTTTTTGGTGTTCTCCTCGATCCGCTCTAAATAGGTTTGGCTTTCATTTTCCTCATCAACAAAACTATTCACCAAACCGGGTATGGTATTGCTCACCAATGACCATACTCCTGCAAACCCGGCAACGGCACTTCCAACATTGGCAACGGTACTTAAAGCCTGACTCGTTCCACCGCCAACCTCCATCCCTGTTAGTCCGGTAACTCCTTTTAGCATATCACCAATGGCCGCAGGAACCTCAGCCAACTTACCGACTGCTTCACTCAATTCTGTACTGAACATTCTTAAATCATCAGTCACATCCTGAATTTCATCAGACATTCCTCTCAATAAATCATCAAGTTCTGATTCAGCATCACTTGATTTGCTTCCGGTATAACCGGGGATATTTGCTAACTGTAAATCCCCTGTTTTAGTGGATATGTTATTTTGCATTCGGATGGGAGCCTTTTTGCTCCATTCATAACCACCCATTTCCCTTAAAGCCTCAAGATATTCTTTCAGCTTTTTGATCCGCATGTTATAAAAAGCAATATCTTCTTTGGCTGCTTCCTTCTGCTTTTTTTGAAGTTTATCAATTTGAGCAATTACCTTTTCTATCTCTCCTGTAAGTTTATCCGGATCATCAGGATCTCCACCGGGGCCATTTCCTCCTGATTCCTCCTCGGCTTCATTGATTTTTTTCTGTTCTCCGAAGATTCTTTCTTTCAGGTTGGCAATCTTTTCCTGAATATCAGCATATTTATTACTGGCTTTAACCTGTTGCTCATGGGCTTTTACTGCATCATCAATAAAACCATTCAGACCTGTTTGTAAGGAGGTAAGTTTTTGAGTCTTTTTAGCCAGATCTGAATATTGAGAAGAAATGGCGCTATGGTTTTCTTTCTGCTGTTCATATCTTTGATTCTCCTCCTGTAAAACAATTTTTAATGTATCATAATATCGAACCAAGTATTGATAATCGGATTCATTTTTCTTTCTTATCGGAGTTTCAAAATCAGCCAAAAAACCTTGTCTCTGATATTGATTTACGTTTT
>CAYNPZ010000511.1:0-2201 GCA_964399175.1 uncultured Bacteroidales bacterium
CGTATTCTGATCCAAGGACGGTGGCCTGAAGGGTATTTTTGATGGTGGTCCATATATCCCTTATGTGCCCATCTCTCCAAAGGTCGATTCCTCTGTCCTCAATATCAGGATCGGATTGGGTTTCAATGTAATCATCTATTATATGTCCTATAGGGATGGCTTGCTTCTTGTCCATGTCGGGACCTGATTAAATTAGCTAAGATACAAATATGTTAAAATGTAAGAGAAGGATAAGATGTTCAACAGAAAACTTATAAACAATATTGCCATATATTATTAACAATCCGGGAAGGATTTGGATTTAGCATATTCTTTCCTGTTTATACCAGTGATCCGGGTTCATGAGAGTTTCTTGCGCTGCCTAATCTTCAATAAAGGTCTTCCAATGTTGGTCATTGGTAACCCAATTCAGGTTGAATCGTGCGATCTTTGCTCTGCCATCATGTTCGTAAAGCAGATAGATCATGCCTTCGCTGGGTGTACCTTCCCGGCCTGCTGTCATTGAGGAATAGGCAAAGCTGCCTTCTTCTATCAGCTTATTGACCGGCCAGGTTTTACCCCCGTCAAAGCTGGCCCAGATGGTGCCTTTTTCTCTGCCACTATTCGATACGACGTTGCTGAACAGCAATATGTCATGATTATCGAGCCGTAGCCTGGCGAGGCCTCCCATCAGGCCGTAATCTCTGTGCTGCGATCCATCGGGCAGAATGTCACTTACCGAAAGATCCTCCCAGGTTTTTCCTCCGTCGTAGCTCCAGGCAATATGGCGCATCCGGGGGTTCCGGCTATCGGTTGAATGGTGCCGGCGTGAGTTGTAATAGAGGGTTCCATCCGATAGCTCTGCTATAGCAGCTTCACCTGTGCCCTTTGCAGGAAAGGGGGCACTGGTGTGCCAGGTTTTTCCTCCGTCATCGCTGTAAATGGCGTTGGTGTAATGTTCGTCCCAATAATTTCTGTCGTTCCCGCCATCATAATAACGGGTAGGGCGTATCAGTCTGCCTGCATGCTCCCCATATTGCAGTGTGATCCCTCCTTCATTCATGTGCATGGAAGGATAGTTGCCGTTTTCGTCCGGATGAATTTTTATTTCTTCGGCCTTCCAGGTTTTGCCATGATCCGTGCTTCGGTAAATTTGAAATGGTCCGGGTGGATGGCCCTTCTCTACAAAAGTCAGTATATCCCCTGTGTTCTCATCCACAGTTGCGAAATGGTCACCATCAACAAATATGAGGAGAATAATCCAATAAGCCAAATAAGTTATGGTATTAACAGTGAGGATATAAAAACAATTTATCTGTAGATGATCCGCCGGTTTTGAAAGATTATAATAATCCCTCATAAAAGGATAATTATTGCTAAAGTGAACCTTTGATCCTGTGGTTTGTTATTTATAAAGTGCAATTTAATCTACTGTCTGATAATTAAGAAATAAAAGTATTAACCAAAAAATGGAATCTCTATGAGTAATAAAATGTTTTACACTTCTGCCAATTCAATGCAATTGGCATTGCTTATCCTAAGAATAGGAATCGGTGTTATATTTATGCTTCACGGCTGGCCAAAGATTGCCGGCGGGGTAGAGACCTGGTCAGGTCTTGGTGGAGCCATGGGCGTTGTTGGCCTGAATTTTGCTCCTGCTTTCTGGGGGTTTATGGCTGCCTTTGCGGAATTTTTTGGGGGCCTGTTGCTTGTTTTAGGCTTTCTGACAAGGCCTGCCGCGGCCATCATGTTTATTACCATGTTGGTTGCCGCTCTGATGCATATTCAGCAGGGTGATGCCATTACTTCGATATTGCATCCCCTCAAAGGGTTGGTGGTATTCATTGCATTGCTTGTCATTGGAGCTGGGAGATACTCCATTGACCGGATATTTGCACGGGAAAAGTGATTTAGAAATTAATTGTAGTTTGGTACTTGTTTTTTGTTATTTTATCTTTTCCAAATCTCAAAATAATGTCAGGGAACAACCAATCACTGAATTATGGTTTTAACAAAAACTGAGAGCCCTTTTGTAAACTGGACTATTTCATCCCAATCAAAGAAGATACTATTTTCTGTTTTGGTAGTTGCACTTTTCGTGCTTCATTCGTTCTCTATGAAGGCTCAGATCATGGACGAACAAGGTATTGTTGCGGAAGGTGCCAGTCTGGAGCTCATAGGTAACGGGTTTGAGTTTACGGAGGGTCCGGCTCCCGATGCGC
>CAYNPZ010000512.1:0-2199 GCA_964399175.1 uncultured Bacteroidales bacterium
TCGCAGAAAGGATCCTTGCCCAAGAGGGTTTCGGCTGCAATGATACCGGCCATCATCCTTTTATCCAGCGGATTCATAATAGCTGCATTGAGCCCTTTGGTAATGGCCATCACCATGAAGGTTTGATTGGCAAATTTACGCTTGGGTATTCCATACGATATATTGGACAAACCACAAATGGTATTGATCCCTTCATATTCCTGATGAATGGCTTCAATAGTGTTGAGGAACTCAATACCGAAATTGTCTCCCGATCCGATAGGCTGTACTAAGGGATCAACATAAATATTTTCCAGTGGCACGTTGTTATTAACAAGATTGTTGACCAATTTGTTCGCAATTTTAAGCCTATCGTCCTTGGTGTAAGGCATTCCCTCATCACTCATGCAAAGGGCGATCACCTTCATATCTTTGCCTTTCACTACAGGCAACATATTTTCATAGCGGTCTTTTTCCAGAGATATGGAATTCAGCATAGGTGTTCCCTTGTGGACTTTAACCGCTTCTTCAATGACTTTCGGGTCTGGGGTATCTATACAACAGGGCGTGTCAACATTCTCCTGAACAGTTTCGATCAACCATTTGACATAATCTTCCTCCTTACCGACAAAAATACCAGCGTTCACATCAATAAAATCGGCACCGTGTTCATATTGATCTTTCGCCACCTGTGCTATGGCATCATAATTTTTTTCTTTGATCTCATTCCGAATTTTTTTTCGGCTTGCATTGATCAATTCTCCTACTATTTGCATATTATTTCCTCCTATTTTAAAAATTCTTTTTGTTTCACTTTATTATGGGGTGATATATATATAAAATCCGGGGATTTGTAAGGACCAAACAACATTTTTCTAAAATATGCATCGGAACCCTTGTATTCAATGAACTGCTTTTGAAAATGTTCTGCATTTTTACGGGCTCTTTCGCGGTATTTATCCACATCACCGGTATTCGTATTCACAAAACTGATGTGATCATAATTTTTTATCTCCATTTGCATGGCTTCTTCCGCCATTTCGCGTCCCACCCTTTCAGTATACTCATTCTCCACCAGTCCCAGCGGATCCGTCTTATTCAATATCCAGCTTTTGGTCAGGTGGTATGTGCCCGGGTGTTGTTTAAATATTCTATGATAGGCCCCCCTGCTACCAAGATACAATGCGATACAATCATGTACCCGGGGTATATAAAGCCCCTGCTCCGGGGCTTTAAGCCCTACGATGCCATTGGAGCACAAACCATAACCCAGAACTACCGTTTCATAATCCCCGGTAAGCTTATCCAGGGCTTCCTGTATATAGGTTTTCATCTTATCGGGAGCACGATGCAAATTCTGGGGAAGATATTGTATATCCACCTCGGTATGACCTTCCCGGAGTCGCTCCAACTCGGGACTTATGCTGCCACAGGCAATGATCTTCTTCATAATCAAGCTTAGTCTTCCACGTTTTGCACTTCTGACAATTTCGGATTTCCAACGGCTCTCGCGATGAAACGGGTTAATGAACCTTCGGTTTTACGTTCCACATCAACATACGGATCCGTAGCTCCGGATTTCACCGCTGCTTCTTTAGCCAGTTTTCTGGCTATATTCTCAGCATAATCGCAGGCCTCCCTATACTGTTCAAAAGTTTTGCTTCTATCTCCAAATTTAACAACATAGGAATACTGAATCTCATTCTCCCGTACAAATACTATGGCTTCACGAACCTCAGAAACTGAGCCTGAAACGGCACCCACGGCATTGGCTACTTCTGAGAACTCAGGCAATATAAACTTGGCGTGAACCGTTCTGGCTGCCCGCTTAAGAAAATGCCTGGCCGGCGCGCCGGTTCCGATAACGGGAAAACGGCTTCCCGCATCAATAGAAAGATAATTGTTATCACTATGGAGGATTTCCTGAAGCATCCATTTACCCCACTCTCCGTCAATTCTGTCGGGCATTCTGGAGTAATCCAGATTCTGACAGGCCAGGAATATGAGTATCTCTTCCACAATAATATCTACGATCTTATCAAAAACCGTCTCTATAAATTCTTTACGGTTTACTCCATATACCTGGCAATAGTAATCTGTGGCCGTGAAGGCGGTATCGGCATCCCACATATTCATTCCGCCTTCCACATGCAACAAATCGGAAGGGGTGAGTGCTGCGCATTCAATTTTCCCCTCCTGTATCAACCCATCCAGATGTAA
>CAYNPZ010000513.1:0-2178 GCA_964399175.1 uncultured Bacteroidales bacterium
CAGCGTACTGGTGGGTAATAACATCGAACGGATCCAAAAAGAATACCGGGATACCCTCAAACTAAAACGCAAACCACAGCGGCCGGAATTATGGGATGGTAATACGGCAGGGAGATGCTTGGAGGCCATTGTGGAGAATACGTGAGGAAAGAACGACGCCACGACTGCACGAGCGCACGACAGCACGAAAGAACGAGGGAGCGGAAATTAGTAGTGAGTGAGGAGTAGGGAGCAAGAACGAGTAAGCAGTAGGCACTAAGCAGTAGGCCGCAATGTAGCTAAAGGCACAGCAGTAGAGACGCAATGTTTGCGTCTCGAAGATTGAGATACGAATACACGAGCGCACGATGGAACGATAACACGATGCTACGACAGAACGATGATACGAAAGGACGAGAGTGCAATAGCACGATGAAGCAAGAATCACTAAAGAACGAAAATAATCTATAAACCTTTGTCCGGCCACTGACGGAACTTGTCCGGCTTTTGACGGATCCGTGGCCCAAAAAACATTCCATACATCAAAATAACAAAACGATTCCGCATTTCAACCCGACCAGCTAATATAAAAACCCAAATAACCAGAGCGGTATTTTATTTTTATACCCGATTTCCATTCCATCTAAGGCAAGATAACCATCTCTCAAAGATTTTATTTGTTTATGGGTTTTATTCTTACCACCAATTTCAACTAAAATATCATTATTAACATTAAAATCACCATCAGGAGTATAATAAAGCTTTGTAAGCGAGCTCAACTGGTTAAAAAAGAAGGTTTCTCTCAATGTTCCTGTATTGATTTGTTCTTCTCCAATAGCATATAATATATTTGGATTTCCCGGAAAAATTTTATCCGGTTTTGCCATATAACTCATTCCTGTTTTTTCAGTCTTTAAAAGATTTATTAAATGGGCATTCTCAAGATAGTGAATATACCGAAGCAGTGTATCACGTGATACACCAATTTTTTGGCTTAATTCCGATACATTTGGCTTGAAGGGTGAACTTGTTGTAATTACATACAGCAGTCTTTTTAATTTCACAACTGAGCTATAATCAATATTTAAGATGGCAGGCATATCTGTCTCCAGGGTTAAAATAATCGTATTAAGAAGGCGTTGCAGGTAATTGTTTTTATTTTCAATTGAATAAGGGTAATTGCCAAATTTTAAGTATTCGTTAAATACTCGAATAGGTTTAACGCTGTCCATTATCTCAGCAGCCTTTTTTGGATGGTCATTCAGTATTTGATGTAAAGTAAGTTCAGGAATTTCTACCTGGTAATGAAGCCTGATGTATTCTCTCAACGACATCTCATTAAGACTATAAATCACTGAGCGTCTGCTCAGATCTGAACTGCCTTTTAATATCTGTAATGCTGAAGAGCTTGTTAATATTAAATGCAAATTCGGATGATCATCATAAATGTTTTTTATTTCCCGTGACCAGTCCGGGTATTTATGAACTTCATCAATAAAAAGATGCGTACCACCCAATTTGGTGAATTCATCTGCAAGATTTACCAGCCTGTTTTCGGCAAACCAAATATCGTCAAGGCTAATATATAAGGCATTATCATTGTATGCGAACTTTTCTTTTATATATTGAAGGATCAGTGTGGTTTTGCCAACACCTCTCGCTCCTTTAATAATAATTAACCGATCGTTCCAATCGATTTTGTAATAAAGGTATCTTTTGAATGATACCGGTACACCTTTGACTTTTGTTAAGGACTTTTGTATAAGTGCATTCATATAATTGTTGTATATATCTAACAAAAATAATATAATTTTGTCTAATAGAAACAACAAAACAAAAAAATCATTATAATTTTCGAACTGAAATGAAACATCATGATCGATACCCTGGAGGCCAACCGCTCCAAAGCCGAACAATTAAACCCCGAAACCATCATAAAAAATAACCTTATAGATGGCCAATCAATAGACATTCAAAACACCAAACAAGAAACCGGTAAACAGAGATCAGAGGTCAGAAGTCAGAAATCAGAAGTAAGAAGTCAGAGGACAGAAATCGGTAACCAACAATCATTAAACCGACCCAAACCCAACTCATACACCCGGAGCTCTTCGCTCTACGCTCTAGGCTCTAAGCCCTATGCTCTCATGACCATGCACCGCCCCTCCAACGTCGATGAAAAACAGATTCTGGAACCCC
>CAYNPZ010000514.1:0-489 GCA_964399175.1 uncultured Bacteroidales bacterium
GGAATCCTTTTATCAAATCAATTAAAGGTGAAAAAATGGTTGGACAACAGTTAACTGTTTTATTAAAGCCACCTAACGGAAATGGTATGACTTTCAAACCCGTTATTTCAAAATACGAACCAAATAAGGAATTAAGATGGAAAGGAAAGCTTGGATTAAAAGGGATTTTTGACGGGGAGCATTTTTTCATCTTAGAAGAATTGAGCAGTGGCCAAACAAAATTTATTCACGGAGAAAATTTTAGTGGCATTTTAATTCCGTTTATGGGAAAAACTTTGAATAAAACCAAAGAAGGTTTTAAACTAATGAACGAATCAATAAAGAAAGAATCCGAAACAAAAAAATAACTACCGCCAATATCGCATATATTCAACAGCGGGTGATGCAGAAGATTATATACCTGAGGTTCAACAAATGTTTTGTTCGGGGGATCCGTCAGGAGCGGGACACGGTAAGAACGCGTTGCTGTTCATCCCTCATGGCGCATAC
>CAYNPZ010000514.1:499-2170 GCA_964399175.1 uncultured Bacteroidales bacterium
CAGCTATTCGTTCCATAACATTTAGAAATAACATACATACAAAACAATTTTCAAAAATCAGAGAATGGAAAAGATAATAAACGTACAGGAAAAAATTGAGTCCGTATTCAGGCAACAGGTTCTAAATGATAAAAAGGTGAAAAATGCCTACTTACTGGTTCATTCTGAAAAGCTTGGTATAGACATCAATATTGCCGAGGGAAAAACCGGAGAAATTCAGGCAAATCCGAAGCAAGCCAACCATCTCGCTTCAGTAGGCAAATTGTTTACGGCAACTGTCATTGGTATGCTGCAGGACAAAGGTCTGCTGAATTTTGACGATAGAATTGCTCAATACCTTGATACAGATCTGATGCGTGGTTTGCATGTCTATAAGGGCAAAGACTACTCCGCTGATATCAGCATCAAACATTTACTGAAGCAAACATCGGGATTAAATGATGTCTTTTTCCCATTATTTAAAAAGATGATCAACGATCCAAATCTTGAAATGACAGTAAGAGAAGCGCTGGAATGGGGAAAAACCAACCTTAAGCCTGTTGGAAAACCCGGGCAAAAGCATTTTTATACAGATACAAATTATTATTTACTGGGTTTAATCATCGAAAACATCACAAAAAAACCTTTTCACGAAGCGGTACATGAAATGATTCTGGAGCCTTTGAAAATGGATAATGCTTATATAAACGGTTATTCCGAACCAAAAACCAAACCCCAGTATCCACCGGCACATATATATCTTTTCAATACCAATTTCATTGAAAATAAAAGAATTGCAAAAATTGATTATGCCGGAGGAGGTGTTGTGGCACCTTTGAATGAGTTTCTTATTTTCATGAAAGCATTGGTTAACGGCCAATTGGTAAAGGAAGCAACCTTGAATACAATGATTTATGATGATATTAAAATGGGTTTTCCGGCTAAAGGATTTGATTATGGCTACTCTATCTGGAAGCCTAAAGCCATTCCATTGTTACTGCCCAAAAAATATTTTTGCTGGGGGTGTGTAGGTATTACCGGCGCATTTATGTTTTACCATCCGCAAACGGAATCTTATGTGATAGGTACATTTAATGACAAATCCTATACCTCCAAAGCATTGAGGTTTATGCTGATGAAAGTTATTAAACCTTTGCTGAAAATTCAATCAACCTAAGATATTATAACATGACCGATTATATTATTTTTAGTTTGTTGTTTTTTATAATACGTCTTGTATGTTACGTAATTGCGGGAGTTGTTGACCTTCAACTGGCCAGGAAAGTGTATTCAGGGAAAAACCGGTTATATAAGTCATTTTTAAGGGATATGGATAATAAAACGCCCTGTAACAGTAACAAACAATATAAAACATTTGGGGTTAAATACTTTGCGGAGCCTTCTGTTTCCAAATCAGCTTTTCCAACAGAGGAAAATAACCCGCTTCGAAAACCCAATCGTTTCATATTGTCTAATGTTTTCATGCTTAAAAAACCCAGCAAAGTAGATAAATTTATATGACGATTCAGATATATTTAGTTTTAGTTTTAACTCTTATTATCCATTTGATAAGTACGCTTTCCTATTCTGTAAGGATTGTTGGTATCAGGACAAGGAAAATCGCCATATCTTTCTCGCTTTTCAATATAATGGTTTTGATTTCCAGGACTTCAAATTCGTTTCAAGCACCGT
>CAYNPZ010000515.1:0-2164 GCA_964399175.1 uncultured Bacteroidales bacterium
TGCTCGGTACCCCCTGCCTCACCCTCCGCTGGAACACCGAACGCCCGGTGACTTTACGTGAACATGGTGGCGCAAGTGTTTTGGTAGGAAATAACATTGAACGAATACACAAAGAATACCAGGCAACCCTCCGCCTGGAACGCAAACCCCAGCGGCCTGAGCTGTGGGACGGACGCACAGCAGAGCGTTGCGTGAAAGCCATTGTCGATTATGATAAAGTTAATATAAATGATTGAATAAGGGATTTGCGAATTTTCGCTAATTTTAAGCCAATTAATGCGAAAATGTTATGACCGTAATTATTTATAGGGAAGAAAGTTACCTCATTATTGGGGCCTGTATGCGAGTACATCAGGAATTGGGTGGAGGTTTCCTTGAAGCAGTATACCACGAAGCTCTTGAAAAAGAGTTTAGCAAATCGAACATCCCATACGAAAGTCAAAAGAAACTCAGCTTGTTTTACGGTGGACAGAGAGCGCTTGAAAAAATTTTACAAGGAACAATAAAAAAATTACGAGACCATCCACTGGCTTGATACTTCTTTGGCTTGTGACTATATTACAAACGACAAACATTCCGAACTAAATGAATCTACTCTTGAAATTCAGCGTATGCTTGAAAGCATGATCCAAAACCCCGATAAATTTTGCCATTCACATTAACCTCTCTCCCATTCCATTCTTCCTCCTTACTTCGCACTTTTTCCTTCTTACTAATAAAATTTCCCGTGGTGGCAAACCTGCACAGGGAAAAATTGGTAGTGTGTTTATCCGTTCGCTCGCTGATATCGCCGTCGGGTTTTTATATCCGTGAGCGATATCCCTTCAGGTATAAGCATGAGGGTTTGGTGGGTTATCTGCAAAGCTAACCAGCAGAGCAATCTTATGCAAGATGGGGTGATCGGATGGATGCCTGCGGCTTGAATCTTGAATTAAAGAACTCCAAACATTATCCACACTCAAAACATTTATAATTGTTAATTTTTTTCGTAAATTTGTAACAAACAAAATTCGATGGAAACAATACAAGTTGAAATAATAAACAAAAATGCACTGTCAATCCTTAGAGGACTTGAAAAGGCGAAACTGATAAGATTAATTAAAACAGAAAACAAAGAAGAAAACTCCCCAATTCAATATAAAGGAGCTTTCACCAGGGATAAGGCAAGGGAATGGGTAAAACAATTGGAGAAATCAAGAGAAGAATGGAACGAAAGAACTATTTAATTGATTCCAATGTTACCATTTATTATTTTGGTTTGTTACTGACAAAACAGTCGGAATCTTTCCTGGATGATATCTTAAAAAGCAAGTATTTTATCTCCGTTGTTAACCGAATTGAACTTTTAGGAAAGAAAGGCATCGAACAAAACGAACAAGATGCATTGGATTCATTCATTAACAATTCTGTTGTAATTAATCTGGACGAAGAAATTATTCAGGAAACAATCAAAATTCGAAAAACATACCCAGTTAAGATTCCTGATGCAATTATCGCAGCAACCTGCATTGTAACTGATTGTTACCTAATTACCAACGACACAAAAGATTTTAATAAAATTGATAACTTAAGCACTATCCAGGTAAATTTATTATCAGGTGAATGATCAAACTGAAAAAGGAAATAAAGCAGAAATATGCATTATCTCTTTACCGGGATGAAAAGATATCCCTGTCAGCCGCTGCAGAGATTGCAGGAACAGATCTTTATGAATTTATAGCAGAATGTAAAAGGAATAATATACCAGTAATAGGTTATTCATCAGAAGAGCTTGATAAGGAACTGGATAATTTCAGATGATAAAAAAGCCAAAAGGACTGCAGAATATAATGGAATTAAAACTATAGGCAGTATTGGCATATTAATTTGGGCGAAAAAGCAAAACTTGATAGAAGAGATTAAACCTTCACTTGATGGGATATATAATTCCTATATTTTTATTTCAGAAGAGCTTTATCAACATGCATTTAAGGTTGTAAATGAAACCTGAAACAAGCGAATGGTTCGTGTGCAGGTAGTTCCTATTTCTACCTCTACATTCTTGCTATCTTTCATCCACTCTTTATAAACGAAAACCTTACCCTTCTGCCCCCGTTATGCCTACCACGTAATGCTGCGCCTGAACATGGATGCCCGCCTGATGCTCACCGACTCCGGTGGCTTA
>CAYNPZ010000516.1:0-2154 GCA_964399175.1 uncultured Bacteroidales bacterium
TCAGGGAACTGGAGGATGAACTATCAGAGGTTCGAAAAGAGATGGATCAGTATTTGGATGAATTGGGGTTATAGATTCAAGCACAAAAAATAAATATAAAATATAAAACATAAAATTTTTATTTTTAATATGTTATCTTTATATTTGCATAATTAACATGGGGCATGAGAACATGCAAATTATATGATAAAATACTAATATTGCATTATTTACATGGATGATATAATTAAATATGTTAATACTGTTTTAGGAGAAAACGTGTTAACAAGAAAAATGCAAGAGAATAAAGCTAAACTGTTACCGCTTTATATAACCAATACATTTAGACTAAGGGAAGGAAAGCTTTTAGGTAAAAGCTTAATTTTTGCTATTCAAAAAGCAAATGAACATTATACTCCAGATCAATACAAAAATATCATTGGGCAAATCGAAAAAAAATTAAATAAACCAGTTGTTCTTATACTGAATGAAATAGAAGCTTATAACAGGAAAAGGTTAATTGAAAAAAGGGTTAACTTCATAATTGCTAATAGACAATTATTCTTACCTTCCCTTCTCATTGATTTAAAAGATTACATCAAAGAAACGAAACCCAAAGGGAGGTTACGACCAATATCTCAATTATTGGTTCTATATCACATTTTTAAAGAACAATTGAATGATATGACTTATACTGAGCTTGCAAACAAGTTCAACTATAGTTATTTATCTATAAGCAGAGCAGCAGAAAATTTAAAGAAACACGAGGTATGTGATATTCAAGGCAGTAAAACAAAAAAATTCTTTTTTGGGGAAAATACAAAAAAGTTGTGGGAAAGAGCTTTGCCTTATTTTAAAACTCCAATTTTAAGGAAAGTTTTCATCGAAGGACCAATACCTGTTAATAATTACTATAAGAGCAACCTGGAAGCTTTAGCTCATTACAGCGATATAAGTGGTGAGCGAAATCCAAAGTTTGCGATTAGTAACAGAACATATCAGTATATTAAAGAAATGCAGAAGGTTCATATTTATGAAGGAACTGACGAAGATTATAATCTGGAAATATGGAGATATGATCCGGGAGTTCTCGAAAAAAACGGGTTTGTTGATCCACTCTCATTGTATATAGTTTTTCGAAACAATGAAGACGAACGCATACAAATGGCACTGGAACAAATTCTTAAAACATATATATGGTAAATGGATTAGAAAAATTCAAGGAATATTTTAAGGATTATACAGGCTCTTATGTTTTGATCGGCGGTGCAGCATGCGATTGGCTGATGAATGATTCCGGCTTGAATTTCAGGGCAACAAAGGACCTTGATATTATTCTGGTAATTGAAGCAGTAAAAGATTCCTTTATTGAAAAATTTTGGGAATTCATTAAAGAAGGGAACTATGCGATAAAAGAAAAAGGTGAAGGAAAGGCAATATTCTACAGGTTTACCGAACCGAAGGATAAAGATTTCCCCTTTCAACTCGAATTTTTCACCCGAAAACCTGACCTTAAGGAATTACCTGAAGATATTGAACTCACACCAATCCCTGCAGAAGGTAAACTATCCAGCTTGTCGGCTATTTTAATGGATGATGGATACTATGAATTCACTATAGAAAACAGTTTAGAACAAGATGGTATCCACATGGCAACCACGTTAGCACTTATATGTCTGAAAGCGCGCGCCTACCTTGACTTAAAAGAAAGAAAAGCAACAGGTGAAAAAGTTGATTCAAAAGACATTAAAAAGCATAGGCTGGATATCCTGAGGCATGCTGTTACGCTTACCGAAGATGACAAACTGGAACTTCCTGAGTTGGTAAAAAAGGATATGAAACAATATCTTAAAGATATACAAGAGGAAAAGCCGGATATGAAGCAAATATTGAAAAGCATTGGTCTTTCTTCAAATACAACATCTCTTGATCAGGCGATAGAATTGTTACAAAAAGTCTATACTCTAAATGAGGAATAATGAATTAAAAGTTTTTGGTAATTTAAAATACCCTATATGGAATTAAAACAGATCATACAGCAAATGGACCGCCTCAGAGATGAGCTGGATAAGCTTCGGCCGATCCCTGAGGATCGGTTGAACCGGTTGAACCAAAAATTACGGCTCGACTGGAACTACCATTCCAACAGCATAGAGGGCAACACATTGACCGCCT
>CAYNPZ010000517.1:0-2147 GCA_964399175.1 uncultured Bacteroidales bacterium
AATTAGCTACTGAATGCCCACCGAGTCAACAACTGAATGACCATCGAATGACAATTGACCATCGAATTAACAACTGAATCAGCAGAAGCCTGTCAAACTCTGCGTCAAACTTTCAGTCAGTCGCATCCCTAAACAGCACGTTACCTTTCGTTAGCCAGGAGACACCAAACGCCCACAGCGCAACCGTTTCGAGCCAGAAGGTGGGTTTCAGCCCGCGGATGGCGTCGTAAAAGCCGGGGAAGATGGAATAGAAGAGTATGATCAGTATGGCTCCGAGGATGACATATCCACACACCCGGTAGAGCCGGTTGCGTTTCTTCTTTTGTTTGGTGGGATTGGGATCGCCTTTGGTGAAGAGAAAAAGGGAATAAAAAGCCAGCAGCAGGAAGAAGAGCACGGCGGAAATCAGATGGATCGTGCCCACCAGTCCGGTGGATATGGGGAAAAAGGCCAGGCCCAGGGCAAAGATAGCAGCCATGTCGCCGGCGATGTTGTCTTTTCGCTCATAGCCCGTATAGGAGAACAGAAACAAAGCTACTGCACACAGCACACCAACGAACATATCGCGCATGCCGGTGTGGTAATAGCTGCTGATGGAGGCACGTATACCCTCGCCGCCGGCTATCCAGTAGCCCACGGCCATGATGATCGGAAATGCCACCCCCAGAATACCGACGGCCTTTCTCAGCGAAAGATACGAGATGACCATCGTCCGGTGGTTTTGTCTTTCCTTGGAATCGTTGTTTTTCATGATGTTTGGTTTTTAATGGTGGATAATCATATATGTTTGTAGTTAATTGTTCTATCATTGCAGGTCCGATAACTATCATTGCAGGTTTTTTTACTATCATTGCATATATAAATGCTATCATTGCAGTATTTTTTACTATCATTGCAGGTCTGATGCCAATCATTGCATGTTTTTCCACTATATTTGCAGGTTTTTTTACTATCATTGCAGGTTTTTAAACTACCTTTGCAAGTTTGAACATTATCATTGCAGTGATTTTTGCTATTATTGCTAATACAATTACTATATTTGCATTGTTTTAATAGCCATTTTCAATATAGTAACCCCTCATTGCATACATATTGGTTGGCCATTGCAGATTCACCAGCCTGTTTTGCGAGTGAGCTTCAGGATAAGACACTGACCTCATTAATGTAAACCAATAAAAAAGGGGTGTTTTTGAGTATAAAAGCAGTTGCTTTCTTTCTAAACACCCCTATGAATGAGATAGCCAGAAGTTAAAACAAATCAGGTCACATCCGGTGAATCTTCCAGTTCCTCAGTTATTTCCGGTTCATCATCATCTTCGGATATATACCGGTGATTTCTTAGATATTCACTGGTATAATATCTCAGACGCTCCGGATCATCCCAAAAGAGATATTTGCCGCAATCCCTGATTTCATCAACAGCAATCTTCAAAAAAGTATAGGCCTTATCCCGGACAATCCTGGCCTCATTATCGCTATACCGCTCTCCATTGGCAATGTTCAACAGTTCACTCATCTCATCTGACAGTCCTGCTGCCTGGTCCAGCAATTCCATGTTGAAATTAATAGCTTTGAGCGGTTCAGAATTGTTGTGGCCCATGGTTGAGAGATCGCTCAGATCCTGGATCAGATCGGCATAACCCGCATCTTTAGCAATATAGGATACCTGATTGCTGAGGGCTGAATCTTTCCTGTAAGCATAACGAAATGCTCGGATCAGTTCTTTGTGCAGATTGGAGCCGATTTTTTTAAGTTTTTTCCATCTTTTTTCAGCCTCCTCTTGCTTATACTGTTTGTCAACCCAGTTTGACTGTGCCTGACGACAGGTTCCAACCCGTTTGGCAAGGTCAAAGATTAAATCTTCAGGTATTCCTGCATTAACAAGCTTTGGTAAGTCTTTCTGGGCCTGCACCCGCGTACCCTCTGCCTCCAGTATATAATGATCCAGAGGCATATAGGGTGATTGAACTTCTTCATCAGGAATAGCCATGATTTCATTTAGCTTTTCCTGGAAATCACTAAGGTTTGTCATCTGCTTATAATTTAAAAATTAATAAAAATGATTAATTACTTAGAGTATCCGGCATATCTTATTCATGGGATAAAAATACGAACTTTGAAAATACATGTCAAATTTTTTTGGGTTG
>CAYNPZ010000518.1:0-2147 GCA_964399175.1 uncultured Bacteroidales bacterium
AGCCTTGCCAGCGAACATTCTAGACGAGACTCTTTCAAATCTCCTTGACTTTATGAACAAACACTAGATAGAAGAACCTCTGGTGTATAATAAAAATTTATTTTTATGAAACAGACAGGTTTGATACTCTTAATGATATTTATAACAGGATTTATAGGTTTGGCTCAGGAAGAAGAATCCGATTCACGGAGAAAACGTGACCAACCTGTAATTAAGTTTGAAAAAACTACACTCGATTTAGGTAAAGTCGAATTTGGTGGAAACGCTACATGTAGGTTTGAATTTGAAAATACAGGAAATAAACCTCTTATACTGACAAGTGTAATGTCTTCCTGTGGATCAATCGCACCTGCGTGGCCAAAAAAACCTGTTAAACCCGGGGAAAAAGATTCACTCAAGGTAATATACAATACCCATAGTGAGGGAAGTTTTTTCAAATCTGTAAGGGTTTATTCCAATGCGGAAAACTCACCTGTTTTCCTAAAAATAAAAGGACAAGTAATTTTAAATAACAAATAATAAATTGAACTCATAAACAAATGTTTATATAACGCAACAATTTAAAAAGAAATTTCATTTTCTATGAGCCAATTTAATCTCCGCTATGTACTTGCCCTCTCTTTTGTATCCGCCATGGGCGGACTTCTTTTTGGCTATGACTGGGTGGTGATCGGCGGCGCCAAACCCTTCTACGAGCTTTATTTTGATTTGAAAGGTTCTCCTTCTCTACAGGGCTGGGCCATGAGCAGTGCCCTGGTAGGTTGTTTGACTGGAGCCGCTGTGGCAGGAACACTGGCCGACCGGCTGGGCAGAAAACTCCTGTTGATCCTGGCCGGCGCCCTCTTTACTCTTTCTGCCTTCGGAACAGGGTATGCCCATGCTTTTACCCCCTTCGTCATTTACCGGATAGCAGGGGGTATTGGTATCGGCCTGGCGTCTACCCTTTCGCCCATGTATATTGCCGAGGTCTCGCCAGCACAGATCCGGGGTAGGTTCGTCTCGTTAAATCAGCTAACCATTGTTATAGGCATTCTGGCTGCCCAGATTGCCAACTGGCAGATCGCCGAGCCCATTCCCGACGGTTATACCGATCAGCAGATACTGAATTCCTGGAACGGCCAGTGGGGATGGAGATGGATGTTCTGGGCCGAAATGGTGCCTGCCTCACTGTTTTTTATATTGATGTTCTTTGTTCCCGAAAGTCCCAGATTTTTAGCCAAACAGAGGAAAGAAGAACGGGTTTTACAAATTCTTTCACGGGTGGGAGGATTGGCTTACGCCCGGTCGGAGTTGGCCAATATCAAGGAAACCTTGAAGGACAGTTCGGATAAGATAAACTACAGGGCTTTATTACATCCCCGTATTCTGCCTGTACTGGTTGTCGGAATCGTACTTGCTGTATTTCAGCAGTGGTGCGGATTGAATGTGGTATTCAACTATGCCGAAGAGATCTTTGCATCTGCCGGCTACGATGTAAGTGACATCCTTTTCAACATCGTGATCACAGGAAGCATCAATCTCATCTTTACACTTGTAGCCATGCGGACCGTTGACCAATGGGGCCGCCGTTTGCTGATGCTGATCGGCTCCGGAGGGCTGACTGTAACCTATATTTTTCTGGGAGGATTCTATTACTTCAATTTTGATGGTTTCCCGGTGCTTCTGATGGTGCTGCTTGCCATAGCAATATATGCCATGTCTCTTGCACCGGTAACATGGGTAGTGCTTAGCGAGATCTTCCCCAACAGGATACGGGGAGCCGCAGTGGCTGTTTGCACTTTTTTCCTCTGGGGAGCCTCCTTTGTATTGGCCTATACCTTCCCTTTGCTCAACAACAGCATGGGAACGCATGGAACATTCTGGATATACAGCGGAATTACACTGGCGGGCTTCATTTTTATCAAATTCAGATTACCGGAAACAAAAGGAAAAAGCCTGGAAGAGATTGAAAAGGAATTAACCGGGAAAAGTTCATGATGAGAAATGAGAACAACATATGATATGAAGGCTAAATTAAAAACCTAACCCAGATAAACTGGAACTTAGCGTAGCGATCTTATAACCTGTCCCGCCTGGCAGGAAATGTAGTAAGTAAATCCTAATTTCTAAATGCTAAACAAATACTAAAAAGAATTCTTATGAAAACT
>CAYNPZ010000519.1:0-2138 GCA_964399175.1 uncultured Bacteroidales bacterium
ATTTTTATTGTCTTTTGCTTTGATTTTGGGAGTGACTGTAAGTTTTTCCCAGGATATGAATAACGATTCGGTTTTCACCGTAAAGCTTATAAAACCCCAAAGTGATGAGGTGTATCATTATAGCGGTGATGAACAAAGCCAAACGGTCAACAATTACCTTAGAAATTCAGTTAAGGCCCGTGTGGTGGATCATGAAGGCAGACCTATTGAGGATTATCCTGTTTATTTTAGAAAAGTATCCTCACCTGATCAGGTTTCCGGCTTTTTTTTGCGTGATACCCTGGTTTATACCGATTCGAACGGATTGGCAGCTACACAGGTAAAACTGGGCGATAAAACCGGGCTGTATGAGATAGCTGCCTTTTTGCATGGATCAGCAGAAGATCATTTTTTGGTCTATCAGTTTAATGCAAGGAAAAAACAATGGGGCTTCTACCTGGTAGTTGGATTAATGGGTGGACTGGGCCTTTTTCTGCTTGGAATGACAATGATGAGTGAAGGTATGCGCAGTGCTGCCGGGGTCAGAATGCGTTCGGTGCTGAGCCATTTGACGCATAACAAACTGGTGGCCGTGGGCGTAGGAACTTTACTAACAACCATTATCCAGAGCAGCAGTGCTTCAACGGTGATGCTGGTGAGCTTTGTACATTCGAAGCTGATGAAGTTCAGGCAGACGTTGGGTATCATACTCGGAGCAGGTATCGGTACAACCATCACGGCCCAGGTTATCGCTTTCAACCTCACCAATTATGCCCTGTTAATGATCGGTGTGGGTTTTATTCTTAATTTTTTCATTCATTCCCAGCGGGTTAAATATATTGGAAGGATCATCCTTGGGTTTGGCGTGCTTTTCTATGGAATGCATGTAATGTCGCAGGCTATGGAGCCTTTGCAGGATCATTCTCCCTTTATCAATCTGATGCTGAAACTGGAGACTCCGTTAATCGGCATTCTGGTTGGGGCACTATTTACCGCATTGATACAGAGCAGCAGCGCTTTTATCGGAATAATGATTACATTGGCAGTTCAGGGATTGCTGACACTCGAAGCCAGCGTGCCTTTGATTCTGGGCGCAAATGTGGGGACCTCAGCAACTGCACTGCTTGCCAGCCTCAATACTTCAAACGAAGCGCGCAAGGTAGCCATAGCCCATACTGCAGTAAAAGTATTTGGAGTATTGCTGTTTATCTGGTGGATACCCGGTTTTGTTGATCTGATCCACGGAATATCCTTTGTTGAGGACACTGCACAAGGCAACCCGGAAACCTTTCAAAACACGCCCCGCCAAATAGCCAACGCACATAGCATATTCAATGTGGCACTGACTGTCATCCTTTTTCCCTTTATGGATTATTTTGCCCTGCTGATCGATCGCCTGATCAAAGAAAAAGAGGGGAAAGAAAAACTGGCATTCAAAACGGTATATCTCGATAAAAATGTGCTTAGAAGTAGTACTCCCCTCGCTTTGAACCTTGCAAAGGAGGAAGTATTAAGGATGGGGAATATTGTTGAGGAAATGCTGCGTTATGTGATCACCCCTTTTTTTGAAAGAGATACCAGCCAGCTGGACTATATTGAAGAAAAGGAGAAAGAGGTGAATTTTCTTCGTGACCGTATTAAGGATTATCTTCTCCGAATTTCCCGCCAGGATATTGAGGAAGAAAGGGTAAATGAGTCATTTCAGCTGATCTACACTGTAAAGGAGTTTGAACAAATTGCCGATACCATAGCCGTTAACATTTCCCAGAAAGCCCGTTCATGGTGCTCTTCTGATCTTGAATTTTCAGAGGAAGGAAAGCAGGAAATTGCCGATTATCATACCAGAGCCCTGAAGCAGGTTAGCCGCTCCATTGAGGTTTTAAGAGAAGTCAATCTGGAGAAAGCCAAACACATGAAGAAGAAGTATAAAAAATACAGGAATATGGCCATTGAACTGGAAAAACAACATTATGAAAGACTAAAGGAAGAAGTGAACAAATCGGTAACGAGCAGCAAAACCCATCTTGAACTTCTGAGTCTTTTAAAGATCATTAACGAGAGAGCTACTAATATAGCCAGGATATTGCTTAAATGGTCGGAAAAAGGATAAAACGCCCTGTTGTTTTTCCGCAGCCTGAAATTTACTTATATTTACCTCT
>CAYNPZ010000520.1:0-2130 GCA_964399175.1 uncultured Bacteroidales bacterium
ATCCGCCTTTTCCCTTGTTCCGTTTAAAGTGTTTATACCACTGACTTCTGGAGGGTTCCTCCTTTTGTTCTTCTTCCTGTTCCACCGGTACTTCGAACTGCTGCACGTCGGGCCGGATCTTTTCTATTATGGTGGCATGGTAATACTCCTGTTGCAGCCCGCGATAAAGACTGTACACCATGATGATCAGAATAAAGGTAAAGGGCAGGCCGGTGGCGATGGAAGCGCTTTGCAGTGCCGTTAGTCCGCCGCCCAGAAGCAGTGCTGCTGCAACCAATCCTTCCATAACGGCCCAGAAGATTCGCTGGGGCACCGGAGAATCGAGCTTGCCTCCGGAGGTGAGGTGATCAACCACCAGTGAGCCTGAATCTGATGATGTTACAAAGAAGATGGTCACAAGAATGACTCCTATAAATGAGGTCACCTGGGTGAGCGGAAAATTTTCGAGCATCACGAAAAGCGCTGTGGAAACATTCTGTTCAACCGTGGTGGCAATATCGGCAATGCCCATACTTTCCAGATGCAGGGCCGAGCCGCCCAGTGTGGACATCCACAGGAAGGAAAGTAAGGTCGGCAGGATCATGACGCCTACGATGAATTCGCGCACCGTTCTTCCCTTAGACACGCGGGCGATGAACATGCCCACGAAAGGAGACCAGGATATCCACCAACCCCAGTAGAAGATGGTCCACAGGTTCTGCCAGTCGCTGCCTTTGGCACCCTGATAGGTTTCTACCCAGAAGCTGAGCTGGGGAAGATTCT
Source organism: uncultured Bacteroidales bacterium (assembly GCA_964399175.1). Lineage (GTDB taxonomy): Bacteria > Bacteroidota > Bacteroidia > Bacteroidales > UBA12077 > JAGXLC01. Next base: position 763 of record CAYNPZ010000520.1, read on the forward strand.
GGAGATAAAATCCGAGGTTCTGGGTAAAAGCTTTTAATATATAAACGGTTGGGCCTACAACGATAAGGAAAAGCATGAATATGCCTGCCAAGTATAGGTTGCCGCTGCTCAGCCGGCGCACGCCATTGTCCAGGCCGGCCACCACCGATAGGGTGGCGAAAAAGGTGATGATCCCGATAAGCAGGACGGCATAAATCGTTTCATCGGGAAAGCCGAACAGGTAGTTGAGTCCTGAAGCTACCTGTTTGACGCCGAGTCCGAGTGAGGTAGCCAGCCCGAAAAGTGTAGCCAGCACAGAGAGGATGTCGATGAGGTTGCCCCAGGTGCCATAGATCCTTTCTCCAAGCAGGGGATAAAAAATGGAGCGTATGGTAAGGGGCAGTCCGCGGTTATAGGCGAAGAATGCCAGTGAAAGGCCCACCAGGGCATAGATGCCCCAGGGATGTAATCCCCAGTGGAAATAGGTTACACCCAGTGCACTTTGTGCTGCAGAGGGGGATTTTTCCGCCACATCAAACATGGGCGAGGGTGTGGAGTAATGAAATATGGGTTCTGCCACGCTCCAGAACATCAGGCCGATGCCCATGCCGGCGCTGATCAGCATGGCATACCAGCTGAACGTGCTGAATTCCGGCATCGCATCGGGTCCGCCGAGTTTGATGTTGCCGTATTTGCTGGCCGCGAAAAGGATCATGACAATGACAAAAAAGTTGGCTGCCAGAATATACAGCCAGCCGAAATTGTCGCCGATGCCATCAAGAACGCTCTGAAAGAAAGTAGCCGCATGTTCTTCATAAATAAAAGTCAGCGCAATAAAAAGCAAAACAAGGCCTCCTGCAATAACGGATACCTGCGGATGCAGATCGAACCCGAACCGTTTCCAGTTCTTTTCACCGGGTACGTGCCCCTTTGCATCATTGTAATAGGTGGCTTTGGGAACGATCTGCAAGCCGTAAAGCTTTTCCCGTTCCTTAATGGCTTTGTTTTGTTGCCTTTTCAGGTATTCACGGGCCATTTCAATGGCCTTGCTGTGATAGGTATGTTCCTTTTTGCTGTTCTGCTTTTCCGCCATAAACAATTCTCTTTGTTTATATTAAATCACAACAAAATAAGGTTCCATAGGTTTGACTGTGTAAAAATATAAAATGACCGGGAATCTGAAAAATAATAGAATCAAAGCCCGCTGGCAGGAGGGAATGGGGTGTAGAAACTCTAAACTCTAAATTCTAAACTCTAAATCCTAAATAAATAGTAATGTCCAATCCGGCAACTGCCGGAGATCAAAACATCTTATTCAAACTTAGTTAAATTAAAATAGAACCGAAGATTTTTATGAGTGCTCTTTGCATATTGGTTTCCGGCTATCCA
>CAYNPZ010000521.1:0-2127 GCA_964399175.1 uncultured Bacteroidales bacterium
GACCGGAAAGATTTTATGACGATTTTTACATCAATTCCATCAGCCCATTGGGCTTAATTTTAGTGTACCTTAGTCGCTGTCGGAGACAAGAATAATTCTTGAATTATTCGGGCTAAACTCCGGAAAAAAATATATTTTAGTCAAAACGCATCAAGATATGGATCAGAATATTTACAAATCTTCATGGAACGAGCTTCAATCTTCCATTGTAACCTTCAAGGGTGAACCAGTGGGCACAGTAGCTGCAAGAGATCCGGAAACCCAGGCAATCAATTACGATCAGGTTTTTACCCGTGACTTTGCGGTTTCTGCCATTGCTTTCCTGGTAAACGGTGAATACAGGATAGTGAAGAATTTCCTCAGGCAGTTGCTTCATCTACAAAGCCGGGAAAAACATTTCGACTGCTTTAAACCCGGACAAGGTATGATGCCGGTAAGTTTCAGAATTGAAAAAGATGCAGATGGGAATGAAACCATTAACCCGGATTTCGGTGAAAAGGCTATTGGGAAGGTAGCGCCGGTAGATGCAGTTTTCTGGTGGCTTTATGTTTTGAGGCTTTACACTGTTTTCAGCGGCGACCGCAATTTTGCCAGGCAGGAGGACGTTCAGCAGGGCATTCGTCTGATACTGGATCTTTCTCTGACCAGTCGTTTCGATATGTTTCCAACTTTGCTGGTACCGGACGGCTCGTTTATGATCGACCGGCGAATGGGAGTTTATGGTTATCCCCTCGATATTCAGTCCTTGTTTTATATGGCACTGCTTGCTTCAAGGGAACTGTTGGAGGAAAGCGAAACCAATCAGCCTTACAGAAAGGCTGTTTATGAACGGCTAGGACATTTGGTGTATCACATAAGGAAATATTACTGGCTCGACTTTGATCGGCTCAATGAAATGTATCGGTATGATGTAGAGGGATATGGTGCATCGACCCAAAATGCCTTCAACATATACCCGGAAACCATCCCGGAATGGCTTTTAGAATGGCTTCCCCGGGAGGGAGGTTATTTTGCAGGCAATCTTGGGCCTGCACGAATGGATTTCCGCTTTTTTACTTCGGGGAATCTGCTGGCCATCATTTCTTCGCTGGCAAGCAAAGAACAGACGCATTCCATCATGGAACTTATTGGAAGCCGGTGGGAGGATCTGGTTGGTGATATGCCCGTCAAAGTGTGTTATCCGGCCATCCGCAGCGAGCAATGGAAAACTCTGACCGGTGCCGATCCGAAGAATGTCCCATGGTCTTATCACAATGCAGCCGGATGGCCCTTTTTACTATGGACTATGACCACCGCGGCCATCCAATCCGGTTATTCGGAAATGGCCCGGCAAGCTTTAAAAATAGCGGAACAACGGATTGAAAAGGACCGCTGGCCTGAGTATTACGATGGCAGAACCAACCGGTTGATCGGTAAAGAGGCAAGGCTCTACCAAACCTGGACCTTTGCCGGCTACATAGCAGCCTATAAGCTACTGGAAAACCCCGGTTTAGCGGATTCGATCACCTTTCCGGAAGATCAGGAAGTGATCGCCTGTTCAGTGAGAACCCGCTCCTTATATGAAGAAGAATACTATCTGCCGGAAGCGTCTATCAAGACAATCAAACCCGGTGACAAAGACCAAATAACTTAACAGTACCGGGCAAGTTTTGCCAAAAAAAGCAAGAATTTGACCAGGTAAGGTACGAATAAACACCGACTATATGCAGGGACTTTCAGGAAAAAATGTACTTATCACAGGCGGAACTTCAGGAATCGGCCAGGCTATTGCAGTGCGATTTGCCGGCGAAGGGGCTAATGTAGCAGTCAATTACCGGAAAACACCAGAGGATGCTAAAGATACCGAAGAAAAAGTTCAGGAATGTATAGCTCAGGTAGATCAGCACGGAGTAAAGCATGTCCTGGTGCAGGGGGATGTTTCCCGTGAGGAACAGGTGAAAGAAATGTTCAGGGAGACGATACGCAGGTTGGGCCAAATTGATATATTGATCAATAATGCAGGGATCCAGATTCAAAAACTTTCCTTGCTTCTGATGATGCTTCTTATATCACGGGGCAAACCTTGTATGTGGATGGCGGATTGACGCTTTACCCGGATTTCAGGTCAGACTGGTCATCGGATTGACG
>CAYNPZ010000522.1:0-2122 GCA_964399175.1 uncultured Bacteroidales bacterium
TCTACCGGGTGCAGGAGGATGAGGCGTTCGCTGTTTAGTGCTTTTGTCAGGTAACATTGATACTCGTTAAAAGAATTCCTGAAAGTTATTCTTTTTATTTTTTTATGTGCTTTTTATTTCAGCAAAATATTTTTATTTTTGCTGAAACAAATAGCAAAATGGAATTATTGCTTGAAAAGTCCCGGAAAAAGATACGTTCTGCTCCTCTGGATTTTAAGCGTTACCTTTATAACCGGATAAATTATAACCATCGTTTGATTAGTATCAGAGGAGCCAGGGGAACCGGAAAAACAACCTTGCTTTTGCAATTGGGAACCTCATTAGAAAAAGAGCCCGTACTTTATGTTGCTTTAGACGATCTGTTTTTCACAGAAAATTCCTTATACAGCTTAGCCGAACAATTTAGCAAGACTGGGGGGAAATTGCTATTACTTGACGAGGTTCACAAATATCCCAACTGGTCACGGGAAATAAAACTTATCTATGACGATTTTAGTGACTTGCAGGTTATTTTCACTTCCTCCTCCGTATTAGATATATACCAGGGAGAATCAGACCTGAGCAGAAGAGCTTCAAGTTATGTTTTACAGGAGATGTCGTTTCGGGAATATCTGGAATTCCATTATAAGATCACTTTCCCGCCTATTTCTTTAGAAGAAATTGTAAAAAGCCATCAAGACTTAGGTCTTCAAATGCTGGATAGTTTTAAACCATACAAATATTTTTCGCACTATCTAAAATTTGGAAATTATCCGTATTTTGAAGGAGACGAAGATGATTATTACCAAAAACTGATAAACACGGTAAACCTTGTTCTGGATATTGATTTACCTGCCGTTCAACATATAGATTATGAGAATATTGCCAAATTCAAACGTTTGTTGTACATACTGGCAACCAATGTGCCTTACACGCCTAATATCAGCAAATTAAGCCAGCAAGTAGGACTTAATCGAAATGCACTTGTCCGGGCTATTCATTTGCTGGGTAAAGCTGAATTGCTGCACACCCTTTACAAACAATCCCGAAGTATCAGTTCTTTGAACAAACCAGACAAAATCTGGCTTCAAAACACCAATCTGAATTATGCGATCGCTAAGTCACCAGAGGCTGGCAATCTGCGGGAAACATTTTTCATCTCCCAATTGAGTCTTGATCATCAGGTAACTTTACCCTTAAAAGGAGATTTCCGGGTGGATGAAAGGTATTTATTTGAGGTAGGTGGTAAAAGCAAAACTAACCAACAAATCCAGGGACAAACCGAGGCCTTCTTAGTCAAAGATGATATAGAAACAGGTGTGTTAAATATTATTCCTTTGTGGTTATTTGGGTTTTTGTATTAGTATGCTGCCATAATGTCGTCTCTACGAGACTTTGGTATTTGTCCACGAATTGCATTAATTTACACGAATTAAATTACACGCTTGTCTGCCGGCAAGGCAGGAATTTAACGAATCTGTCAGTATCTGGACAAGTGATTATTTCTCCATTGTGCTATCGTTTTTTCGTACCTTCATGGCTTCTGCCCCAATCTCCGAGACGCGAGCATCGCGTCTCTACTGCTGTGCCTTTAGCTACATCGCTGTATAATCCTTAGTGTTTAATGCTTACTCGTTCTTGCTTACTTCTCGTCACTCTCTACTTTTTCCGCTCTCTCGCGTAATCGCATCTTCGCACCCTCGCATCATCGTTCTTCCCTCACTTATTTTCCACAATGGCCTTCAGGCATCTACCTTCCGTATTTCCGTGCCACAGCTTTTCAAATAAATATAGGTAGAGCGTATCTTTTGATCTGCTGATCTTCTGTAATTAATTTCATGTTATTTTGCAATGCCTGCGAAATGATGATCCTATCAAAAGGATCTTTATGGACAGCAGGTAGATTTTCCAAATAAACAAATACATTTTCTTCTATTTCCAAAGGAAGTATCTGATGTAATTGTCTTTTTTCAGGAATATACCTGGAAGGTTTATCGGGTAATACAAGTTTTCCGAGTTGAGACTTAATGATACATTCCCATACTGAGGCAACGCTTAAATATACTTCGTTATTCAAATCGGAAATGAGTTCGACATAACGTTTTTTAATACGCTTATCTGCAGTAATATACCATAAAAATAT
>CAYNPZ010000523.1:0-2117 GCA_964399175.1 uncultured Bacteroidales bacterium
GGCGGAGGGTATCCCGGTATTCCTTTTGGATGCGTTCGATGTTGTTGCCCACCAGTACGCTGGCGCCGTGTTCACGAAGGGTTACCGGGCGTTCGGTGTTCCAGCTGAGGGTGAGGCAGGGGGTACCGAGCACACAGCATTCTTCTTGCAAGCCACCAGAGTCGGTGAGCATCAGGCGGGTATCCATGTTCAGGCGCAGCATCTCGTGGTAATCTATTGGGTGCAGCAATATCAAATTTTCGGTTTTGAGGGCTTTTTCCCAGAGGCCAAAGATTTCAGCCGTTGCTGTGAACGCGGGTGTATGGGCCAGATGAGGGGCATGTCATCCGCAACCTCATCGGCGAGGAATTCGAATAGCGGCTTTAGTATCTCCTTTTGGTCGACGTTGGAGGGGCGGTGCATGGTCATGAGGGCGTAAGAAGAAGATGAGATTTGACCGGGGATTAAGTTGTTTTTTATGATCTCGTTTATATCAAGATCCTCAGCTTTATGTCGGTTGGCTTCCAGTGTATCGATCATGATGTTGCCTACGAACCGAATTTTTTCCTCGGGGTCTCCTTCTTTGCGCAGGTTCTCGCTGGAGAGTTTGTCCGGGGTAAGAAGTAAGTTGCTGAGGCGGTCGGTGACCAGGCGGTTGATTTCTTCCGGCATGCGTTCATCGCCGCTGCGCAGGCCGGCTTCGATGTGGCATACATTAACATGAAGTTTGTGGGCCGCCACCGAGCAAGCCAACGTGGCATTGACATCTCCAACCACCACGATCCAGTCCGGTTTTTCCTGCTCCAGCACTTTCTCGAACTCGATCCTGGCTTTTCCTACCTGTTCCGAATGCGACCCCGATCCAACACCCAGGTTGATATCTGCTTCTGGTATGCCCAGAGATTCAAATCCACGCCTAAGAAAATGTAAACTTTTTACTTCAAGTTTTCAGTAAAAAGTACATTCTCTAAAACGGCGGGATTACACCACTGTAAAGCGCTTTTTCAAACCGCTTAACACTAGTGTAAAAATGTCTTCGACATACGGTCATCGAAATGCTGACCGGTATGAACCAGTTTATGAGCTATTTGTTCTTTGTTATGATTCTCTATGGCCCGCATGAAAGGGGCGATCTTCATGAAATTGGACGGGCACCGAGTACTGAAATGATTTTCATATATTTACATGTTTTTGATCAATGTTGAATTTTACTAACTATATTTTTTTTGTCTTATATTTTTATCATCTATCACGGTTAAAGCATTTTCAAATTCCAGTTTTTTGTCCGTGAATAACCGATCAATAATTTTACCAGGACCCTCTGGATTAAACTTAGTCCATTTAAGAAATATAACACCACATTTTGGTTTATAGCCTTTTTTAAATATCAGTGTTCCATAATCTTTATCAAAAGTAATTATTATCCGAGATTCTTTCACTGCAAGATTAATCACCTCACTGTCTTTTATGCCCGGAAAATCAGTGCCAATATGTTTTACATCAAAGCCTTTTTTACGGAGAAACAGAACACTTTTAAGTGGGAAATTTTCATTTGTCAGTAACTTCATGATGAAGTATAGTGTGAAAGATCTGATATCAAACCATCTTTGAGACATTCCTGGATATAGGCAAAAACTGCCTGTAAATGTTCTTTTTTCAACCTGGGATAGTTTTCCAACAAATCTTCTTCAGACCAGCCGGAAGCCAGTCGATCGATGATGAATTCAATGGAGATTCTTGTACCTGCTATAACAGGTTTGCCTGCAAGTACATTGTTATCAGATACTATATAGTTTTTCCAGTTCATTATAAGTGGATTATCTTAATATTTTAAATATAAAAACATGTAGTTGATGTAATTTATTGTATTGACCTTTATCTTTATGAAAATCCTAAAAATGCTTTTGACATCCGGACATCGTAATGCTGACCATGAACCCGTTTATTTGCTACAGCAAGGCTATGTCAATATCTCCTGGCAATATTTCAAATGTTTGTATTGTGGTTAAATTCAAAATTCAAGCAGGTCCAGATTTAAACCGCTAATATTTCTAAAGTCTGTATCAGAAGTAAACAAAGTGGATTGGTATCCGACAAAATACTAATTCCACTCACCTCTTATCCTTTTTTGGTATTCA
>CAYNPZ010000524.1:0-2114 GCA_964399175.1 uncultured Bacteroidales bacterium
GCTTTAACTTCCCCAACAGTTCATGCCGCTAAACGTTGCGCAATGGGGCTTCTCCAAATAAATCAAAAAATGTTTCCATTTATAGAAACAATTTATATCTTTGTTCGTTAAAATAATGAACAAATGACAGAATATTTTAGCATTCTGCTTTCAACGGAGGTGGAAGAGTTTTTGGACAGCATTGATGAAAAAGCAAGAAATAAAATTCTTTACAACATTGACAAAGCAAAAAGCACGCTTGATCCAAAAATCTTTAAGAAACTTACTCAAGAAATCTGGGAATTCAGGACAAAGTATGGTTCATTACAATATAGACTATTTGCATTTTGGGACAAAAGAGACAATAAAAACACACTTGTCATTGCAACACATGGAATTGTAAAGAAAACTCAAAAAACTCCCAAAGAAGAGATTGAAAAAGCAATGAGGATCAGAGAATATTATTTTTCTAAAACCAAATGATTATGAAAACAGAGAAGAATATAGATTTTAAAAGTTTTGATGAACTCAAAGATAAATACCTGGGAAAAGAAGGAACTTCCAAAAGGGATCAGTATGAATTTGACTTAAAATTAGATGTCCTGGGTGAGATGATAAAACAAATCAGAAAAGAAAGGAATTTAACACAAGAGCAGCTTGGCGATTTAATAGGAGTGAAAAAATCCGAGATATCAAAACTTGAACGAAGTGCAAGAAATATGACATTGGGTACGGTGATGAAAATATTTAAAGCACTAAATGCTAATGTTAAATTTGTTGTTGAACTAGAAAATAACGAAGTTAGTATCTCTTAAAACCCCACAGCGTATAACATGCGGCATAAACCATTGGGGTGTAGGCGTATAAATCAATGTCGTTTAGCTATAGATAAGCCTGTATTCTGGGACAAGGGCCTTCCAATAATTCCCCACGGTTCATGCCGCTGTCCGTTGTAGGCAAGCGTTAGAGAAAGCAACATTTGATACGATTGAGAAATATTTTTATCTTTGAGCGTAATTTGAAATAGAAGTATGCAAAGGATAATAGAAAATAATAAGGATAAATTGATTGAGTTGTGCCAAAAATATGATGTGCAGACAATGTATGTTTTTGGCTCAGCCTCGACTGATGATTTTAAAGAGACCAGTGATATTGATATCCTGATTTCATTTAAAAAAGATATCTCGATAGAGAAATATACTGACAACTATTTTGAATTACACTATAAATTGGAGGAGCTTTTCAACAGAAAAGTGGATTTAATAACTGAGAACTCCCTGTCTAATCCCTATTTTAAAGAGCGTGTCGAGGAGACTAAGAAATTGCTTTATGTCGCATAGAATAGAGAAATATTTATACGATATAAAGGAATCCATTGACTCGATTGAGGAATATCTGGGAGATAAGCGGGATTTTTTCGAATACCGGAATAATAAATTGCTTCGTAGAGGTATCGAGCGAGAACTTGAGATAATTGGGGAAGCGATTAATAGAATACTGAAAATTAATCCTGATATTGAGGTTACCGAAGCCCGCCGAATTGTTGATTTGAGAAACTGGGTAATTCACGGCTATGATAAAGTAGATGATGTGATTATCTGGGGAATAATATCAAGAGATATTCCGAAATTAAAAAAACAAGTGAAGAGATTACTGGAAAAATAAACGCCAGCCTGCAACATTTAAGTATCGTTTGGCGGGAGCCAAATAACCGTCAAAGGCCGGACACGTTCCGTCAGAAGCCGGACGCGGTCCGTCAATGGCCGGAGTTCCTGAACTAAACCGGGATTTACACGGGGACCTTATTATATTGTGGAACTCCGAAGGGCTCAGCAAAGCCAATCGATTTCAGTGATTTGTCCTTATCTCTAAACCAAAAAGGATGCATAGAAAACACGAAAAAAGATAGAATATGACCATTCAAGATGTTTTAAATAAAATAGAAGCGAGGAAGCGAAAAAAGAGGTAATTGAAAACTCAACAAAAGGTTGATCTTCTAAATCGGCATCGCCTTCGCGTAGCTTCGGGCGCCTGTGCTAAAGCTTCAGCGGTAGCGTGCGGAGCAAAGGATTACCCAATCATGTTCATTAGTACGCCTCTTTCTCCGGCTTCTAATGAATGGATTGGGTTAATAA
>CAYNPZ010000525.1:0-2110 GCA_964399175.1 uncultured Bacteroidales bacterium
ACCTCGAAAAATCTGTTTTGGATACATGGGTGTAAACTTCAGTTGTTTTGGAGCTAGCATGTCCCAGCCAATCCTGAATATACCGCAGATCAGTCCCTTGTTTAACCCGTTGGATTTTGTTCTTCCAGCATCTGCCAATAATTTTTCAACCTGTTTTTTAAATAGATCTTACCATTCCCTGATTTCAGATACTTTTCTCTTCTGGTAGCATCCTGTTGGTTTAAACATCCTTCAAAATATACTAACATTAATGGTCTTCGGTTTCTTGTTGATGAAACTTTTCCATCATTATGTTTTACCAATCTTTCTTTTAAATTTCCTGTATACCCGGTATACAAGTTTTTGTCTTTGGAACTTAGTAACACGTAAACATAAAACATAGTAAACTTAATTTTTTATGTAAATCCCACGGGTTGAATGGGTGGCAAAACTATGCCTTAAAATATGCGGATATACCCGCTTTTTTATCCCTGCTTTCTTTGCTGTATTTTTTACCACATTGAAAATACTGGTGGCACTGTATTGCTTTCCGCCATTCCCTTCAAACAACCATGTAACTGGTTTTTCTTTTTGACGATGAACAGACGGTGTGAGCGTTATGTAGGCCTTTTGATGCACAGAGCAGTGTGGTTTAAAATTCAATCCTATATACAAATGTAATAAAAATTCACCTGGAAATGACCCGCGCAAAAATATCTTGAAAAATTTTTCATTTTTTGTCATTTTTCCACTCAATCCCTGTGAACATCTACGTTTCAGAGGACTAAAAATGCAATTCCGGAAGGATGTAAAATATGCCCTTTCATCACCTGAATGCCAAGCGGGTAAAGGGTTTCCGCAAACCGGACATCTGGATCTATATTCTGTCAGCCAGAAAACAAAATTTGACTCGTATTATTTTTTTATATACCTTGCCTGTGTTTTTTTATACTAACCTTTAAAATCAATAAATTATGGCTAGAAAAAGACTGTACCCCTATCCCGATGCCGACACCGTTATTGGTTGTCACATCATGGCCGGAAACATCAGTAAGAATCTTGATGAACTCCTGCAGATTGATACAAGCCTGACCAAACCGTATGTTCAAAATCTTATGGACAAAACCCGTCAGGGAATGATGATGCTGGGAATGAACCCCGATGAAGAAAAACTGGATGCCACATTGGAGCTTAACAACATGATTGAGCCTGCCCTGAAAGATCTTGGTATCACAAAAAAGATGATTCAGGTAAAATTTAATAAGAAGGAAGCCCGCCAGATTTTCTATAAACTGGGTTATGATGACTACGGAAAAAGGGCTTTTCTCGGTGACCAGGAAGATTTGATCAACCTGCATTACGCCTTCCGCGAGGGCATGTCAGAAACCTTGAAAATCCGCATCACAGCAACAGGCATCAATCCTAAGGTCCTCGACCGCATCATCTCCCGGACTGATAAGTTATACGAGGCCAATGTCAGGCAGGAGGGAGCCAAAGTAACGGCCCGTGCCATGAACAATGAAACCATTGACTTTTGCAATGCGCTTTATAAAGAAGTGATCGGGATCTGCAAAATAGCCTATTCGTTTTATTCAAAAAATCCGGAAAAAAGAAGCCAGTTCAGTTTCTCACGGATTATAAGAAATATGAATTCCGGAAACACCAGGAGAAAAGGTGAAGAGGAAGAACCCATGGCTGAATAGTAATCTTTTTCGGGGATGTTGAATAGGTTAGTTTTAAAATTCCAAACAACAATTAACAAATTCCAAACACCTGACCGCAAGCAGGCGGGATATTCAAATCTCAATTACCAAATTTTAAAACACTCCGGCTTAAAAGCTTTAACCTTTAAGCTGGAGTGTTTAGGTCATTTATGATTAATTATTGCCTGCCTGCCGGCTGGCAGGGTGCTTATTTTACGTCCCCATTAAAATTACTTTTTGGAAGTCTCATTTTTCTGACCCGGCCAGAGCCCGGAATGGCTTTTTCTCTTCATAACATATCTCTGAAAAATTATGGAACGTCTGTATTTGGTTTCATCTCCGCCACCCGCGTTAATCCCGGGTGTATTTTCAACTTTGTATACCTTACCGGTGGTTTTGTGTGTTCCTGCCCTGCTTTTGTCTGTCCT
>CAYNPZ010000526.1:0-2110 GCA_964399175.1 uncultured Bacteroidales bacterium
GATTGCCTGGATTGCCACTTAACCTTGGCTTTACCGCTCAGATCAACCGGCCCGGATCGATGTTCGAATGCAACTGCCCATGGACCGTTGGCATTGCCCGACCATAAATAATAAGGATCATTGGGAATGTGGTCGTGATGGCTTTTCTTCAGGCTGTCGCCTCCCGGACCATACGTCTTCAATATAAGATTTTCATTGGCTACATGCTCCTGAGTAACGGGAAATTCAGCAGGGATTTCCTTCCAGTCCTCACGAAAAAAAAGAGATGGTTCATGCTGGGCATACAATGGTTCCAGCATAAAAATTATGCCTGTAAATACGAGAATGAGTGGTTTCATGGGCTGATAAATTCTTTTTTAATTGATCCCTAAAATAGTCAAATTTTTCTAAAGGGTCATCAAAAAGATTTTTTATTTTTGAATGGAATACTCATTTAAATCAACATCACATGGAATCTCACCGAAATTTTCTTAAAAACACCCTGGGCATCGGACTCCCTGCATTTTTTGTGGCAGTATCAATGGGATCGTGCCAGACCGGACAACAGGAAGAAAAAGCCGAAAAGCCGGAAAAAAAGAAAAACGTATTGTTCATCGTGGTAGATGACTTGCGGCCGGAACTTAACTGTTACGGGAAGCAACATGTCCATTCACCCAACATCGATGCACTGGCTTCCGATGGCGTGCTCTTTCAGCGGGCATACTGCAACATTCCCGTTTCGGGTGCATCCCGTGCCAGCCTACTAACCGGTCTACGGCCAACCCGTGACCGTTTCCTGCATTACTATACATGGGCCGACAGCACCGCACCCAACGCCACCTGCCTGTCGCAGCATTTCCAGAATAATGGCTACTATACGCTTTCGCGGGGCAAGGTCTTTCATCATCAGGAAGACCGGTCCGAAAGCTGGGATAAAAACTGGAGGCCGCCGACCAATGGGTCATGGAGGGATTATCAGATTTCCGAAAACATAAGGATGGATACTTCCGGAGACCGTCGGGGACCGGCCTGGGAAAATGCCGAGGTGCCCGACTCAGCTTATCGGGATGGAAAAATAGCCAACAGAGCGATCGCCGATCTGCAAAAGCTGAAAGCAAAGGACAGCCCGTTCTTCCTGGCTCTTGGCTTTTTCAAGCCTCACCTCCCCTTTAATGCACCGGCCAAATACTGGGAAAAATATGACCGGGAGAAGGTAAGGCTTCCTTCCAACGATTCCAAACCCCTTGATGCACCAGATGAAGCCATGCACAACTGGGGCGAGCTGCGTAACTACGGAAACATTCCTCAAAAAGGTCCGGTGACGGATGCCAAAGCCAGGACGCTGATTCATGGCTACCATTCCTGCGTCAGCTATGTGGATGCGCAGATCGGAAAAGTATTGGATGAACTGGAAAGATTGGGCATGAATGAAAATACGACCGTAATCTTATTCGGTGATCACGGCTGGAATCTCAGGGAGCACGGCTTATGGTGCAAGCATTGCAATTTCAGGACTTCTTTAAGAAGTGCCCTAATCGTAAGGGACCCGGATATTGAAGGTGGAAAACAGACCGACGCCCTGGTGGAATACGTGGACATCTATCCAACGCTTTGCGACCTCAGCGGTCTCCCCCAACCCGGCCATCTGGCAGGCAACAGCTTTGTGCCGGTCATGAAGAACCCCAATATGGAATGGAAAGATCGTCTCATCTGCAAATGGTACGACGGGGTTTCCCTAAAAACCGACAAATACCTGTACACCGAATGGAGCTCATCCGATACCGCCATCTATGAACGTATGCTTTATAACCACCGGGTGGATCTTGAGGAAAACAAAAACATTGCCGAGAGGCCGCAGAACCAGGAATTGATAGAAGAATTGAGCGAGGAGCTGCATGAGAACTGGGGAGAAGATTTTAATGAATAGTTGGCAAGAGGCAATTGGCAGTTGGCGAACAAGAAAGGCTTCAGTTGGCAGAGATGAAGTTTAACAAAAGAGTTCAAGGAAAAAGTTGGCAATGGGCAAAATGCAGTTGGCAAACCGGAAGCCACAGTTGGCAGGTGAATATAATGGTCATTGATTGTCATTAGGTAGTCATTAAGCTGTTTGACGAAGAGATTGGTTGATTGG
>CAYNPZ010000527.1:0-2083 GCA_964399175.1 uncultured Bacteroidales bacterium
TAATCGCACACCTGCCTGCCTGCCCGACAGCAGGCGGGCCGGCATGGCAGGAATTACACGAATAAAGAATAAAGAAAATAAACCAGTGCTTCGTTATACGAATAAAAAATTAATTCGTACAAATTCCTGCCTCGCCGGCCCGCCTGCTATCGGGCAGGCAGGCAGGCGTGAAATCCGTGGACCATATTATTAGTGGAAATTCGTGAAATCAGTGAACAAACACATTCGTGAAATTTCTTAATTAGTGTAATCCGTGAAACTTGTCCGGCTCCTGACGGATGCGTGGACCATATTCTTTCTGGAACTCTTTAACCTTTAATCAGTATAAGAATAAAATTTCCCGGAAAATCAACCGTTAATACAATACGCTTCATTTATTACCAAGATGAAAGAAAATCATTACATCAGGCAAATTGTTGAAAGATTAAAACAAGTCAAACCTTATAAAATCATCTTATTTGGCTCATATGCATATGGCCAGCCGGAAATCAACAGTGATATAGATATTTTAGTGGTCACCTCAGATAATTTCATACCAAAAAATTATGAAGAAAAAATGCGAATTACCCTAAATATTTCCAGGTTGATCTCTGACATTAAAGCAAAACATCCAATTGATCTGATCGTTCATACTCTCCCTATGCACAAGAAATTTATTGAACTTGGAAGTATGTTTGCTAAAGAAATTCAAACAAAAGGAAAGGTTATCTATGAAGCAGATCACTCAAGAGTGGATTAAGAGTGCGCAGGATGACCTAAAGATCATCGATAAAATAATTGATGATCCCATGCTTACCCACCAGGTTGCTTTTCATGCTCAGCAGGCCCTTGAAAAATTGCTTAAAGCCATTATGGAAGAGTATGATGTCAACCTTATGAAAATCCATTCTCTTGAAAAATTACTTAAATCCGCTCAGAGATTTGTAGATATTTCCCTTGATCATGAAATCATTATGAAATTAGACCAATTATATATAGAAGCTCGTTATCCAGGTAATATGGGGTTATTGCCTCATGGAAAGCCAACTATTGAAGAAGCAATAAAATTTAAAGAAACAGCAAACAAAACATTTGAACAAATCAATCATGAATTGAAGCATAAATGAAAATTCCTAAAAAGCATTTATTTATATTCATAAAATGGCCAATTTCCACAAACCATATTATTCGTGAAATTTCTTAATTCGTGCAATCCGTGAAATTAGTGGACAAAATTATTAGTGCAAATTCGTGTAATCCGTGGACCACATTATTCGTGAAATCCGTGAAATTGGTGGACCATATTCTTCGTGTAATTCCTGCCTCGCCGGCAGGCAGGCGTGAAATTCGTGGACCCAATCGTTTCTCAGTTGGCCATAATGTTATATTTTTGTGCTGACTTTTTGAAAAACCTGTTCAGTGCCTGCCAATGGGACTGAGGAGGCGGAGCTGTCTATAAACCGAAGAGTTTGAATGCCTGTCCGCCGACAGGCGGGTTTGAACGTCTGACAGGAGTTTGATGAAGAACGGTAGAGTGAAGCAGCGAATAAAACAATACTGCCAAGACGTTATACATAGACGCTAAGAAACTTCATAAAAACGAATAATCCACATCTTTGCTTCTGTATACCTTTGCGGGTAAAAACTTTCAGATACCAACAAAAAATGAAACGTAATTTATTAACTGCTTTTCCGTTATAATTTAATAAAAGATAAACATCATGGCTAAAATTATAGTAAAACCAAAAAATAAAGAAGAACAAAATTTTCTCACCCGCCTTTTAAAAAAAATGGATGTGAAAGCTGAAGTAGTTGATGAATCTTTGCCCAACGAAGAAACACAAAAAGCTATTGAAGATGTCGAAAATAAAAAAGGAACAAAGGTGAAAAATTCTCAGGATCTTTTTAATAAACTGGGAATTTAATGTTTAAGCTTGTTTACACAAACTTGCAGGCAACTATTCAGGCTACTGGGAAGCACATTTAAAATCAGACTGGTTAATAATATGGAAACTATATTCAGAAGATCAGGAGGTTTGGTTAACACGAACCGGTACTCATTCCGATTTGTTTTAATGAACAACAGACGGTCCACGAATTACAC
>CAYNPZ010000528.1:0-2081 GCA_964399175.1 uncultured Bacteroidales bacterium
GCATCGATTTTAACTGGGGCGAAGGAGGTCCCAATGCCTTTGCCAAACCCGGCCTATGGGCCGATGCCAATCCAAGGGAACATGTTGAGTGGTACAAAGACCTGGGAGTTAATGTGATTCAAACTTTCGCAGTTTCCTGCAACGGTTATGCCTGGTATAAAGATGGCGTGGTCCCTGAGCAGCCGGGCCTGGAACATGATTTTCTTACTGATATGGTTCGTCTGGGACATCAGGAAGGTATGAAAGTAATGGGATACTTCTGTGTTGCAGCCAACACGCGATGGGAAAAAGAGCACCCCGATCAGAGCTATGGTATCCCGGCAGACGGTCACATTCCCCTGACGCTTGAATACCTCGACTACTTGGAAAATGCCATCAGAGATGCCATTGTGAAAACGGGAATCGATGGCATCATGATCGATTGGTTGTTTCATGGTCCGATACATCCCGGCGATCGGTTGAGGTGGCTTCCCTGCGAACAGCAAATGTGGAAAGAGCTCATGGGTACAGACTTCCCGGGGAAAGATGAGGTCACAGAGGAGCAGGAAACAGAATTCGCCAGGCGGTCTGTAGTACGCTGCTGGGATCGCATCAAATCGGCTGCTAAATCGGCCGATCCGGATTGTATCATCTGGCTGAGCTGTTACGATCTGGAACATCCCCAGGTGAAAGGAACAAAAATATTCAGGGAGGTTGACTGGCTGATGAACGAGGCTGGAGACATTGCATCTGTCAAAAAAGTTAAGAATGATATAGGGCCCTTTACCCGGCTGATCACCTGTTTGGCAAACTGGAACGACGCCAATCCCACAGAAGTCGTTCCGGCAGCCCGGGAAATGGGTGTTGGACTTTATGGATTCACCAAACCTACTCAAAACTCACTTCTGCCTTCCATGGATAAATACCTGTCGAAACCCATTGATGCCTTTAAAGGGGACGCCAAAAATATAGCAACCCTGGTCAGGGCCTATAAAGATTTGTCTCTTGATTATGTGGATGAATGAACCCGAATTTGGTTTGTATCCTGAAGAATGATCATAATAACCGAACAGCTTCAGCAAGACCGGATAATTTTGTAACTTTATAAGTAAAATAAATTTCACAATTTAATTGAATATGAAACATCTAACAAAATCTTATTTTCTGGTTTTTCTAACCATTCGTCTTCAAAGATTTGAATGAGGCTAACTCCCGCAGATTGAGCAAGCTGAAATTTCAACTTATGCTTATTTTTAATCCAATTTATCAGAGATGATCCATTTGAAGTTGGACCCAAGTCACAAGCTGCCCCTTTCAGTACTGCATCAGAATAATCTATTTGGCTTGTACCTACTCGGAACACTGCTCCAAACGCTAGAGGTTCATCAGTTGAAATCGGACCTGAAGGATAAGAAAGACTAGTTTGAGAAATCACATTTGATCCATTGAAGTTCACATCAAATGTTCCATTGGTTGCGTCTTGTTCAATATAGATCTCATCATGAGAACTCCCATTTGGACTAATGACTGGATTAGCATTAATAATATCTGTACCACTATTTCTTACAACCACTCTCAATTCAATATTCCCCGATCCATCCTCTTGATATCCGATATAAAACACTGTCGATCCTCCTCTTTCTCCTGTCGCCATAATCGCATCATTTTCATTGGAATCTAAGCCGAGAGTATGGTACATGATAGCCATTGAGTAATCTTCATGAATTAATTTACCATAATAGTCCTTTTCGACATCCGGTAAACTATTTTGTTGAATTGCTACTGTTTCCTGATCATTAGCTTCATCAAACCGCATCCCACTTGGAGTCGTACCTTTATAAGTAATAGCGTCCCCACCAACTGATTGCCATGTAAAGGAATTTCCTACATCAGCCCAAATTTCAATGGGATCTCCATCCGATGGAGTTTCATAATAAGTAGAAGGATCAGCAGGAATACCTCGTTGTGCGTTTGTAAGAATCGTATCTTCTCGAAGGGCAAATAACATACGATCTCGTTGGGAAGTTCCTAGACCTTTGAAGTCACCATCCGAAATAATAGACTCAGATGAAAAAGTCGAGGTGGTACTTCTTGTAACACTT
>CAYNPZ010000529.1:0-2078 GCA_964399175.1 uncultured Bacteroidales bacterium
GAACTGACCATAAATATGCAACCCGGCGGTGGCTTTGCGGCTTATCTGGAACCTGCAGGAAATTAAATGTCTGCAGTGGTGTAAGGAAAAAGAAGGAGGAAATGACAGATGGATAATTATATTTGAAACGTAATTATTTATTGATTAAATATTACAAATAATCTATTCTATAGATTCTTGATCTTCGCTATCGCTGCGTCAGGAATGAGAAACTTCTTCTTATCCTGGCTTTAGTTTCATTCCGGCAGGAACGCTGTGAAGAGAACCGTCTGCTCTGCTGATTGAAGCAGGGAATTCTAAACCTTGGATTTAACAGAGTCTATATAAGTGAACTGGATATGCTTATATTCAAACATATTTATCAAAAAAACCGTATCATTGACGGGAAAAACAACCAAAACATGGAAAAGAACAGCTTGAATCAATATAAACCGCAAAAAGGGAAAGCAACTCCTCAGAATTATAAGTTGGGGGGAATTTTTAAGGAAAGAAAATTTTTCCTTAAGAAATATCCGAATCGCTCGCACATTTTTATATTGTTGGCCCTGGCTTCTGGGTTGGTTGTATGGATCATTGATGCCTTATTGGATTATAACCTATTTTATCCGGATTATGACTCATTCTTTGAGGTTTTGATCACCAATCCCCCGGAACATGAGATTTATATCCGTCTGTTGATTCTGGTTGTTTTTCTCCTTTTTGGTATTCTGATTGCCTTTCTTTTTGCCAGGCGCAGGCGAATGGAACGGGCTCTGGCCCGTGAACGGGCAGAACTCCACGCTACGGTCAACAGCATTGGCGATGCTGTTATATCTACTGATCGGCAGGGTTATGTGGATAGGATGAATCCGGTTGCCGAACAATTAACTGGGTGGAGTGAAAATCAGGCCACAGGGAAATCCCTGGAGGATGTCTTTTATATTGTTAATGAAAGAACCCGGGAAAAAGTGGAAAATCCTGTAAATAAAGTACTCCGGGAGGGAGCTATTGTGGGGTTGGCCAACCATACCGTGCTTCTTTCAAATGATGGGGAGGAGATTTCCATTGCCGATAGTGGTGCACCCATAAAAAACGAAGAAGGAAAGATCAATGGAGTGGTGCTGGTATTTCGTGATCAGTCCGAGGAACGGTTTGGTCAGCATTTGATCGAGTCTCGTCTTTCACTTATTGAATATGCTTCCCATCATACAAAAAAAGAACTTTTAACCCGGGTATTGGATGAAGTGGAGAACTTCGCTGATAGTACCATAAGTTTTTATCATTTTGTGGAACCAGATCAAAAAACCCTTTCGCTTCAGCAATGGTCTTCACGGACATTAAAAAATTCCTGCAAGGCAGATGACGTGGGAAGGCATTATAACATTGATCAGGCCGGTGTTTGGGTAGACTGTGTATACAAGAAAGAACCTGTGGTCCACAATGACTATGAATCACTCCCCCACAGAAAAGGAATCCCGGAAAGTCATCCCAGGATTGATCGTGAACTGGTCGTGCCTGTCATAAGGGATGATAAAGTTGTGGCCATCCTGGGGGTGGGCAACAAACCCACCGACTATAACCAAAAAGACGTAGATACGGTGTCCTACCTTGCCGATGTAACCTGGGAAATCGTTCAGCAGAAACAGACTATGGAATCGTTACAGGAAAGCGAAGCCCGTTTTCGCACCATTTATGATAATACGGAAATCGGCCTCGCCCGTATCTCAGTTGATTACAGAATTGAAGCAGCCAATGAGGCTTACCACGAGATGCTGGGGTATAATCAAAGCGAACTAATTGGCAAACATCTTATGGAGGTTACTCATTCTGATAATATAAAGGAAAATTTGGCCATGCAAGAGCGACTTGCAGCGGGCGAGATTGACCATTTTCGTATGGAAAAACGCTTCATTCATAAAAATGGGCAAATTGTGTATGGTATTCTCGACGCCAATCTCATCCGCGACTCCGATGGCAATCCCTCCTATTTCATAGGAAGTGTGGTGGATATTACCAAACGCAAGGAATCGGAACAGGCGTTAAAGGAAAGCGAGCGTAAATTGCAAACCCTGATGAGCAATCTGCAGGGTATGGTTTAC
>CAYNPZ010000530.1:0-2074 GCA_964399175.1 uncultured Bacteroidales bacterium
TTTTTTTCGAAGAAATCAAACATCTCGTTGTGCATTTTTCTTACCCGTTCCTGGTGTTCGGGAGCATCAATCAGGTTATGCATTTCGTTCGGATCGGTTTTCAGGTCATAGAGTTCATTTTTATCCCAAACTCCATGATAATAGATGTATTTATAACGGTCTCCCCGTATGGCATAGGTAGTTGGAGTCTGCGGAAAGGCCTGCTCCCAGAAATACTGATAGACGAACGTTGAACGCCATTCAACCTGTTCTCCCTTAAGCAGGGGCAGGAAAGACCGGCCGTCTATCTTATGATCCTCAGGCATTGAACCACCCGCAATGTCAAGAAAAGTTGGGGTCAAATCGATGTTTAGTACATTTTCTTCAACCGTTGAACCTGCTTCTACACTACCCGGTCCCCAGGCCAGCATGGGAACCCGCATCGATTCCTCATAGGCCTGCCTTTTGTCGATCAGTCCGTGCTCGCCCAGCATGAAACCGTTGTCGCCCATATATATTACCAGTGTGTTTTCGGCCAATCCTTCCTTTTTCAGGTAATCCAACACCCGGCTAATGCTTTCGTCAACACCCATCAATGATTCGCTGTAGCGGGGAATGATCTCATCTATACCCTGGGGATGATCATCCCGCCCGTGATACATGTGTTCGACACCATGCCAGCTATATCGTTGCTCCCTTACCCAGTCGGGTTTCCCTTCATAGTTGGATTCAATGTTTTTCATCGACTGCGGTTTTGGAATATTGACATCTTGATACATGCCTTCATGGCGCTCTGCGGGTTCGAATTCAGCATGTACCGCTTTATGAGAGAGGTAGGCGAAAAAGGGTTGATCGCGGTCAATGTTGTCCAGCCAGTCAAGCGTATAGTCGGTCAACAGATCGGTTATGTAACCTTCCACTTGTTGTCTTTCGCCATCAATATTAAGCGTTGGGTTGTAATAGACGCCCTGTCCGCGGAAACTGACCCACTTATTAAATCCTGGTCTTGGATCATCGTTTGCATGCCCGATGTGCCACTTTCCAAAATAACCGGTCTGGTAACCTGCTTGTTGAAGAGCCTCTGCAAAGAACGGCGTTCCTTCGGGCATGGGATTGCTGTTATCCACCACTCCATGACGAAAAGGATATTGTCCGGTAAGAATAGATGCCCGGCTTGGAGAACTCAGTGATGTACTCACAAAAGCGTTGGCAATGTGTGCCCCCTCCTCAGCCATTTGGTCCATCCCCGGTGTATTTAAAAAATCCGGACTTTCCGGATGAAAACTCATGTAATCATATCGGTGGTCGTCACTCAGAATAAAAATGATGTTTTTAGCCTTTTGTGCATAAGCTGATATTATACCTATCATCATCAGCAGGTAAAAAAGTAAAAGTTGTTTGATGCGTTTCATAAAATGGTTTTTTAGAGTTGATAAATATATTCAAAGGGTGAAATTAAGAAATGATCTCTTTTATCTCATCTATTGTTGATTCCATATTATCTTTTTTTTATCGAATTTCTGTTTACTGATTTGGCAGTATCCATCTTGTCTCAAATCGTTGATTCTCATCCTAACCCATACGGCTCCATCATCCTTTCATGCGGCCTGAAATGATATTGAACTTTTTTTAGTTCAGTGCCGAGGGTTTGGATCTTATCCAGGTCGCCCTGGCCCATTCCTGCCTTATTCATGGAAGATAAATAGAGCACCTCGCCCGGATCAAAGCCCATAATTTTTGTTGTCAGGGTATCCAATGCCAGGGAATCAAGGCTTGCCAGCGCAACACGGGCATCCACCGGTGTACCTCCCATCGGACCGTTTCCCTCCATGGCTTCGAATCCATCTATCACGCCGAGATCCGGATATATTTCCCGGGCAAGGCTGAACATATTGTAATGCAGGATGGTGTGCTTGCTTCTTTCTTCAGTGATGTGCGTGTCATGTTTATAATTGTGTTTTTTGTAGTCATGAAGGGGTGCGGCAAGCAATACATTTTTCAAGGCCAGTGTAACGAGTGCGCGATCATGGGTTTTCATTTTGGCAGCCGAGATGATATACTGATCCTTATCCAGGAATGAAGATATGATGGGCAC
>CAYNPZ010000531.1:0-2067 GCA_964399175.1 uncultured Bacteroidales bacterium
TGATAGTCATGGAGGAAGCGTACAGGATGCCGTGGAGAAATTCTGGCGCTGGATCATAGGCGGGGCGGCATCAGCCCGTTTCCACCGGCCCAATTCCGGCATCGGACTGAATGAAAAGGCGCAAACCCAGATCCGAAGTGCCCGCATGTTCCTGAATGAATTTGATATTGTCAATGCCAAACCGGATCCCGGGCATAAGCTCCTTTCCGGACGGGAAGAAAATGAAGCCTATTTAACCCGGATCCCCGGAAAAGGGTATGCTGTTTATTTCACTGATGGTGGAGCGGTAAGGCTGGATTTATCAGACGCGGAGGGAACATTGCATCTTAAATGGCTCAATATCTCCGGGTCAGAATGGGAGAGAACGTCTAAGATCAAAGCAGGACAGACTGTTTCCCTGCAAGCTCCCGCTAAAGGGCATTATCTTGCAATCCTTAAAACAGCAGATATCCGGTGACCGGTAAATATGCGGTAAACCATCAACGTCCTCAAAATATTCACCGCAGATTACACAGATCCTTCGATGACCGGTCAGATTTGCCACGGATTATTTCTGGCACCCTCTGTGAGAATCTGTGTAATCTATGGTGAAATATTAACTTTCGAAATAAAGCTCAACATGAGACTTTAAAGAAAGAGATTGAACGTTAATCTCTTCTGATTGAAGGTTCATTCCTTCTAAAAGAAAATATATCAATAATTTCACCTTCATTACAACCCCAGGACATTTTTTCCCGTCTTTATTAGAGTCCGCTTATAAAGAGAGGGCTTATATTGGCTAAAATTAAAGGAGGGAATTTGATGAAAGGCAAATACAGGAACATTTTAAGGATTGCTCCTGTGTATGCAGTGGAAGAAACAGGAAGCAACGCTATAAAATTAAAACCTGGATATGAACCCGATACGCTAAAGTGCACCCCGCCTCCGGAACCCTCGGAAGAAATCGGAGCATCGACTCCGGGTGTCTATAATATCTTTTCACTTCATGTTCATGTAGAATCGCTGTCTTATGAACAGCAGGCCAAATACGGCATGCAATCTGAAGTCATCCTGATGCTCTATGAAAATGACGACAGTACACCCCTTGTTATCGGGAACCTGCAAAATCCTGTCACAATGATTCGAATTCCGGAAGAAAAAGGGGATTTGTTATCTTTCACCCGCTCTTCTTTTGTTCCGGTGCTTTAGTACCTTAGAAGAAGCTGTCCAAAAAGGGCTTCGTGTTCCTGGAGAAATCCTTTGAGCCCCTTCGTGGTTGATGTTTATTTAACCACGAAGGGGCTCAAAGTAACTCATAAAGGCACACAAAGTAAAGCCATAAGAATGGGTTTACCTTGTGGACGGCCTTTTTTCAGTTTTTACTTTATACTACAGCCCTTACGGTTGCACCATAACGCCAATCTGTTGCAGGGCTTCGGGAGAATAACCGGTAAATCTCATATGCATAAATTCAGTCGGGGAAAAAGCATCTTCAGGAAAAAAAGCATCCTCCGGAAACTCAAATCCACCCGGATGGTAATATTCCTGTGGCCATGTGTTTCCGTCCGGACTTTCGGTTAGCATGAGTTTTCCGTGGGCAATGCCTACCGTCAGACCCTGGTCGATATCCATAACCGATGGGGCCAGCACCACCTGCGTATTGGTGACATCAACCTCATTGCCGGGTTCGGTGACGCTGTAGATCTCATAGGGCGGATCTATAAAATAATCGCTGGTAAAGAACAGGATCCGGGTGTCGCTGTTGATGGCCGTATCGGCATACGGTGAAGGGGAGCTTTTTTCAAGCACTTCGGTCATAGGTGCTGTTAAAACGCTTACGTTAGATGGAGTAAAGGCATCCTCTGGGAAGAAGTCCTCCCCGCTCACAAGAATGCTGGTATAGGTTCCTTCCATATACAGAGGCACTCCACCAGGAACTGAAGAGCCCGTTTCTGTGGGAAAATCTATTGCGCTTTCAGGCTCATGAATCACCTCGCTCAGGTTGGTGTTGAGTTCCATGTTGATGTTGATAAGCTGACTGGCAGGAACAGCCAGGGCAACTTGCTGTTTGTCCGATTCAAAGGACAT
>CAYNPZ010000532.1:0-2058 GCA_964399175.1 uncultured Bacteroidales bacterium
ACCCTGAAGTGACTTACAAAGTCGTGAACATCGACAATGAGGTGATGAACGAGATTACGTTAAGGCGCTCACAACTGGAATTTGATCGGTAGTTATGAAAAAAGTAATATTTTTAACAGCATCAGCATTTATTTTGAGTGGCGCAGAAGGAGAGCCTAAGGCACAATCTCCTACCCGTTATCAAGGTAATAAACCCAATGTTGTTGTTATTATGTCAGATGACCAAGGCTGGGGAGATTTTAGCGTAACAGGCAATACCAATATAGAAACCCCTCATATTGACTCGCTGGCTCACAGCGGAGCCCAATTTGAGAATTTTTACGTTGCTCCGGTAAGTTCGCCTACGCGGGCTGAATTGCTGACCGGACGTTACCATCCTCATAGTAATGTATACGGTACTTCTGAAGGTGGAGAGCGGATGGACCTGGATGAAACAACAATTGCCGAGATATTCCAGTCTGCAGGATATGAAACAGGGATTTTCGGAAAATGGCACAATGGCATGCAATACCCATATCATCCCAATGCAAGAGGATTTGATGAATTTTACGGATTTGCTTCAGGCCATTGGGGGCATTATTTCAGTCCTATGCTCGAACATAATGGCAGGCTTGTTCAGGGCGATGGTTATATCACCAATGATCTGACTGAAAAAGCTATGCAGTTTATGGAGAAAAACAGGAATAAACCCTTTTTCCTTTATATCCCTTACAATACACCTCATAACCCTTTACAGGTTCCTGACCGGTGGTGGGATAAATTTGAAGATAAATCATTAAATATGCGGCACAGGGTTCCGGAAAAGGAAAATCTCCGCTTTACGAAAGCAGTACTGGCAATTTGCGAGAACATTGACTGGAATGTTGGCCGCCTTATGGGAAAAGTTGATAAACTAGGATTAAAATCCAATACCATTGTGGTCTATTTAGGTGATAACGGGCCTCAAAGCTGGAGATGGAACGGGGGTATGAAAGGCAGGAAAGGTTCAACCGACGAAGGGGGAATACGCTCTCCACTGTTTATCAGTTGGCATAATGTTATACCACAGAAAACAAGAGTTGACAAGATAGCAGGAGTCATTGACCTTTTACCCACATTAACAGATTTAGCAGGGATCCGGGCAGAAACCAACAAACCAGTTGAAGGAGTGAGCCTGGAGCCTCTTCTTTTCCATAATGAAAACAGTCAGGAAGAAATAGAGGCACTTAGAGGTGAAACGGGTCTTAGACTGGATAATATTCTTTCCGATAATGAAGATTTGTGGAAAGACCGGCTTCTATTCTCCTATTGGAGGGGAAGCGCTAGCGTAAGAAGTCAAAAATACAGGCTCGACGATGAAGGAAAGCTATATAACATCACCAAAGATAGAGGTCAATACTATGATATCTCTGAGGAAAATCCTGCTATTGCAAATCGGTTGGAGGACACCCTAAGAAAGTGGGAAAAGGCAATGACCGAGGAAATTAATAAGAACAGCCGCTTGTTCCCAATCGGTCATCCTGATTTCAAATACACCCAATTACCTGCCCGGGATGGAGAGGCCCACGGGAACATTGTTCGTTCCAGACGATCACCGAATTGTTCTTTCTATACGAATTGGAAGGAAACTGCAGACAAGATCACGTGGGACGTTGAAGTATTGAGTGAGGATGATTACCAAGTGGATATTTACTATACCTGTCCCGAAAAAGATCTGGGTTCTACAATAGAGTTGAGCTTTGCCTCTAGTGAATTAACAGGAAAAATAACTCAGGCTCATGATCCTCCGCTTCGTGGTAAAGAAAGGATAGATCGTTGGGAATATTACGTGAAGACTTTTATGCCCATGGATCTGGGTACTATCCATTTAGAAGAAGGAAAAGGAACGTTAACACTTAAAGCCCGGAATATTCCCGGAGATCAAGCAATGGATTTCAGATTACTGATGTTTAAGAGCGTTGATAATTGAAATTTGAAGGGTTTAAAATATTTTCATGATGAGTGAATGATATACTAATAAATATCCAATTATAACCTAAAAAAACAGTTGATTATGAAAAACATGCTCAAGATTGCAAG
>CAYNPZ010000533.1:0-2056 GCA_964399175.1 uncultured Bacteroidales bacterium
ATTTTTTTTATTACCTCATAATCTATTGAGATGCGTTGGGATTGTAGAGACGCGAGGCATGGCATCTCTACAATACGGTATATGATGTGATTTTTCGTTCATGAATGTTGAATATAGAAATTTTTGTATATGTGTTACCATGATTTATTTGTATGATTGAATTTTTCATGTGTTAAAAAAACGGTCATCCTGCCAGTTTTCAGGATTATGTATAATATAATTACGGATCTTCCAATAGGTTTGATTGTCTCGGATAATATGATCATGATATCGTTCCTGCCAGTAAAAATTGGGTTCTGCTGTATGCCGGATTTGTTTGGTGCAGGCTGATTTGAATCCCCGCATTATGGATGCCAGGTTTTTTCGCTGTGGTCCGAAACGGTTGTAATATACATACGATGGGATCGGATCGATCGAATTGGTGTTGTTTTCCTGTTGATTTTGTTTGCTATTTTTGTCGGCACTGTTGGGATTATTTTGGTCATTGGCTGTACCCATACCGGTGGATAAATTGTTGCTATTGGTTGTAGAGACGCGATGCATCGCGTCTCTACCTGTAACGGTACAATGGACCTTCCACGGAATATTCCCGATGGGGATGTGGTGCATCCCGTTCCTAAAATATCCGTACATGATTTTCAGGGTAGAGACGCCATGCATGGCGTCTCTACTATAGATTGTGTCAACACTGTCAACATACAATGCCTATTTATTCCATTTATAGATTCTGTAATTGTAGGTTCCCATTCATGTCGTTTCCGTATGATTCCTGCATTAGTTAACATTTTAATCTCCAAACGCTGACGTTCATTTCCCTTTATTATTTTTTTTTATCCAGCCTTAAATTGATCTCATTAAAAACCTGGTCAAAGATTGATGTGGAAATTTCCTCAATATCCCGGTCATCCATTCTTTTGTGATAGGGATAATCAAGCGTCGGATTACCAGGGCTGTAGCTCAAAACATATTTATATTGCTCGAATTTGATCCAGAATCCTTTGTTGATGTCAAAGGCATCTATACCCGATTTTTTAAAGCCCATCAATTTCGCATTAAACTTGAACCGGTTTGCAGCCTTTGGTTTGGATTGCAATCTTTCCTGCAGATCGTTTTCCAATATATTCGGATCGCGACGTGTTAGGCCAGTGCCATCAAGCTCGTATTGAAATTCGATTTGGTGAAAATGTTCCTTGAAGCGGCTTAGCTTATCCATGGTTTGTTTGACCAGGGGCAAAACGAGGTGCTCAAACAGATCGTCCGTCACCTCCTTGCTCTTTTCGATGGTGATCTCTTCTTCCCCCATGCCCTTGATTTTCTTATCCAGCAGGCTCATTTTTTTGTCGATGTCTTCCGGTTCGTCAATGCTTTCACCCTTGGCTGCCTTGATGGCTATTTCCAGCGACCGGATGCACTCCTCACCGATGAATTCGGCCAGGGGCTCCGGGCTATCCAGCGTGCTTGCATTTAAAGCATTATAATAATCATTGCGTTTTTCCAGTCGTACGATTGCCGGTACGTATCCACACAGCATCAGGATCAGGTTGGTCAGTATCCGGGCCATTCTTCCATTGCCATCGCCAAACGGGTGAATTTTGATGAATTGGGCATGGAAACCGGTGGCAATGACCAACGGATGCAGGTCATATTTTCGCTTTTTGCGTTTGGGTGGTTCAATGTGGTTGTTCAGCCAGTTGACCAGCTCATTCATCAACCGGGGAACCTCCTCGGGCGGCTCGAAATCGATCCGTTCGCCTTCTGGCGAATACAGGTAATTGGGCTGTTTTTTGTATTCACCCGGGTTAATCTCTGACTCCCCGTCATAAGGCTCTACCAGTATGATCTTATGGATCTCTTTGATCAGTTTCTCGGTAATTTGTACTTCCTTATGAACAATGTCCTCCAGCTTTTTAAGGGCCTCATTGTGCCCTTTCATCTCTACATAATCGCGGAAGGGTTTTCCTTTGGCGGTGATCCCGTAAAGGATAAAGGCACGGGTTTCCGAGGCGGTCAATGTGTTGCCCTCTATGCTGTTGGAATGGTAGTTCCAGTCGAGCCG
>CAYNPZ010000534.1:0-2052 GCA_964399175.1 uncultured Bacteroidales bacterium
AGCAGAAAATAAGCCTGCGCCGACGTTGGAACTCTATCCCAATTCCATACTGTTAGAACTGGACAGGACAAAAGACAAATACAACGAAGAAATTACAAATCTGACGACTTTCGGGCACCAGGAGTTTAACAATCTCTATACAGATAATGCCATCAAGAAAGCCAAAAAAGGAGAAAACGGGCCTTCCCTTCCAAACCAACCCTATACACCCTTGCTAAAACAGGTAACTCTTGATTATACTACCAGATACGAGGTTTTGCTTTCAGATATCAATACAGAAAACCGGTTTTTTCATATTAAACCATTTGGAATAGCTGGAATAAAAGGGAATACCAATTACAGAATGCTCCCCTATTACGATAACAAAGGATATTTCTATATTGGCCTGGAAGGTTTTACACCTCCTGGTAATGTAAGCTTGCTTTTTCAGGTAGCAGAAGGCACTGGTGAGATCAGTACCAACACACCGACCGAATCAATATCCTGGAGCTATCTTACCGGTTCCGGCTGGAAAACCTTGAGCTCAGTAGGGGTGATCACAGAAACCACACGGGGTCTGCAAAAAACAGGAATTATAGAATTTGCAATAGGCAGCGATGCCCAACAAGGCGGGAAGCAATTTGTGAATGAGCCAGGATACTATTGGATCAGGGGCAGCATAAAAAGCAAACCGGCACAGCCAGGCAAGCTGATAAGGCTATTTTCCAATGCAGCCACTGCCCGGCATCTAATAACCGCAGGCAGCCCGGAAAATATCCGCTTGCCGGCGCAAAGCATTACAAAACTTGTTAAAAAGCAAGGGGCAGTCAAAAAAGTATCCCAGCCGTTTGTATCATTTGGTGGCAGAGAAACCGAATCAGACCAGAATTATTTTACAAGAGTCAGTGAGCGGCTCAGGCATAAACAACGGGCAGTGACCATTTGGGATTTCGAGCATATCGTGCTGCAGCATTTTCCAGATGCTTACAAGGTTAAATGCCTGAAACATGCTGATAATTCAAGTAAGGAGATGTATAAAAACAAAAACATAGAATTTGCACATGAATCTCCATCTATGAAACCTGGCAGCATTACCCTGCTTATCATATCGAATCTTCGCAATCAGAATGCCGTAAGTCCGCTGGAACCAAAAACGGGCTATAATACACTGAGGGACATAAAAAATTATGCAAGCAAATATGTTTCTCCCTGGGTGGAAGTGAACATAGAAAATCCAACTTACGAAAGGCTGCTGGTAGATTTCAAAGTTGGATTCTATGAAGGATATGATGCAGGTTTTTATGGAAACCTGCTCAATGAGGAGATCAAAAAATTTCTCTCGCCCTGGGCTTACAAAGAAGGGGAAGACATCATCTTCGGCGGCAAAATATACCGGAGCGATATTCTGGCTTTCGTTGAAAACAGGGAATATGTCGACTTCGTAACGGAATTCAGGATGTATCATATTTATCCGGGTCCTCCCTCTATTGGAATTGGATATATGGAAGTGGGTGATGATTTCACTGTAAAGGATTACAGTGGACCGGGTATTGGCGAAATGGAAATCGACAGCAATTTTGTCGTAGGCCATGAATCAGAAATAGCCATGGCCACTTCTCCCCGGTCTATACTGGTATCAGCGGAACAGCACAGGATACAGGTATTACAGCCCGGAGACTATGCTTGTGAAGGCAATGTATACGATGGTATAGGATTCATGGCCATCGAAGTAAATTTTGATGTTGAATAGAAATAATAAAAATACAAAGTCATGGCACAAAAAAACAGAACAAACCTGAAATCCCATTTCAGAACGGGCGATCGTCCAACACAGGAAGATTTCGAAGACGTATTTGATTCTTACCTCAATTTTGAAGAAGATAACGTCGGGATTGACAAAAACAGCAACCTGAAAATAGGAGGGGCATTAACCCTTGCTTCCAATGGAAATGCACCTGAAAAAAAGGGAACCATCCGATGGAACAGCTCTAAAAGTGAGTTTGAATGTTATAATGGAAGTAAATGGGAATCCTTGGGACCCTGGGTCAAAGAAAATGGAAATCTGGTATACAA
>CAYNPZ010000535.1:0-2044 GCA_964399175.1 uncultured Bacteroidales bacterium
AGAAAATGCCGATGCCTTTTAATTGTTAACAAAAAAGCAATTTAGCGCAAAGCAACCCCATAGCATTCATCCTGCCCAACGAAAAGGCAGATCAATCCTTAAAGGAATATGCCACTACCATTGATGCGATTGAACAACGAACCGGAATAGACAGTTCCCATGAAATAAAATATGTAAAAGGCATCGGTACGAAGACATTTGAAGAGATCCGGTGGGAGATAACGGCAGAGTAGAAAATATTCTTAACGGCTTCAACGGTTAATATGCTTTAATTTTTTGCTATAGAGTTTAAAAATTATAATATTTGGTATGATTGTAGCGTAAATACAATAAAGGAGACAGATATTATGCTTATTTTTGTATTATGAGAAACACAATTGACATAAGCCCAGATATTTTGACTTGGGCGGTAAAACGTGCTGGTTATAATGTTGATGATTTTATTCCTGTTTTTCCTGAATTAGAGAAATGGCTGGACAAAAGCAAGAAACCTACATTCAGACAATTACAAGATTTTGCAAAAAAAGTACACGTACCATTTGGTTATTTGTTTCTACAACAGCCACCTAAAGAACAATTACCGATTCCTTTTTTCCGAACTACCAAAGATTATTCTGCTAATGTAAGTGTTAATGTATATGATACTGTTTTGCGTATTAAACAAAGGCAGGAATGGTTAAATGAATATCTTGTGGATAATGAGTTTGAGCCATTATCTCTTGTTGGAAAATATAATATAGAAGGAAATTACCAATTAATTGCCAATGATATTCGTGAGACATTAGGATTAGACGAACAGTGGGCCAGTTATTTTTCCAACTGGGAAGAAACGCTGGATTATCTGACTCAAAAAATTGAAGATTTGGGTATAATTATGGTATTTAACAGTGTTGTAGGAAATAATACCCATCGACCTATTAATGTGGATGAGTGCAGAGGTTTTGTTCTGGCCGATAATTATGCACCTTTCATGTTCATAAATGCTGCTGATGCAAAAGCTGCTCAAATGTTTACTATTTTACACGAATTGGCACATATTTGGACAGGAGAAAGTGCAGGCTTTGATTTTAGACAATTGCAACCAGCGGATGACCCTATAGAAAAATTATGTGATAAAACTGCAGCTGAGTTTCTGGTTCCTTATAAATCTTTTGAAGAAAATTGGACCGGTAAAGGAGATTTAAAATATTTATCTAAATATTTTAAAGTAAGCCCGATAGTTGTTGCAAGAAGAGCACTTGATTTGGGTAAAATTACAAAGAATCAATTTTTTAGTTTTTATAATGAATATATTGCTTCTATTAAAGATAAAAAACAAAACCAAGCCGGAGGAGGCGATTTTTACCTGACTGCTCGCAAAAGAATTAGTCCGACATTTGCTGCTCATGTTGACCATGCAGTAAAAAGCGGACAACTACTATATCGAAATGCTTACAAATTAACCGACCTCAAGGGAGACACCTTCCATAAATTTTTTAAAGACTATATGCATGCATGAAAAAGGTATTCCTTGTAGATACAAACTTTTTTATCCAAGCTCATAGGGTCACTTATCCGCTAGATGTAGTTCCGAGCTTTTGGAATAAAGTAAAACAATTAGCTAATTCGGACAGAATAATCAGTATAGACAAAGTAAAAGATGAAATATACAGGAATGAAGATGAATTAAAAAAATGGTGTC
Source organism: uncultured Bacteroidales bacterium (assembly GCA_964399175.1). Taxonomy (GTDB): domain Bacteria; phylum Bacteroidota; class Bacteroidia; order Bacteroidales; family UBA12077; genus JAGXLC01. The sequence continues at coordinate 1,682 of CAYNPZ010000535.1, forward strand.
AGGGTTATTTAAAAGAAGAATTTTGGCATGATACAAGTTTAGCTATGGAAGAGTATTCAGCATTGGCTAACTGGGCAGTAAATCAAAAAAACAGATATACACAGAATGCTATTTATGAATTTTTAGATTCAGAAAATGCCGATGCATTTTTACTTGCATATGCCCTTGCTGATAAAGAGTCACGAACAATTGTTACTTATGAGAAAGCAAATAAGAAAAAGAGCATAATAAAGATACCTGAAGTTTGTTCAGCTTTTAATATAAGTTACGTAGATCCAATAACAATGTTCAGAGAATTAAACGAAACATTTTAATTGTTAACAAAAAAGCAATTTAGCGCAAAGCAAGGCCATTGCATTCATC
>CAYNPZ010000536.1:0-2019 GCA_964399175.1 uncultured Bacteroidales bacterium
GAAAAGTACGATTAAAGCGCTGAGAATTGAAATCTTTGTTTTCATAACTTTTATAATTTTTATGTTTATTGAAAAATCTTTTAAGAAAGACGTGGATATAGATCAAAGGGTGGGAAAAGGGGTGAAAAATTTTATCGGACAGCTGAATTTGCCTATGCTTCTCCTTGTATTATTATCACTATTAAAAAGGTAAGATTTAAACCCAGAATTTCATAACCTGGACAAGCCAGAACCAAACAAGATATTTTATGAAGAGCACAAGGATTAAACTATTAGCAAAATGATGTGCCTTGCATGTCCAGGTTATTTTGTACCTTTCCTGCATGAAAACACTAGAGCAAATTTATAAAGAAAAAATTACCGGGGTATTGTCTTGTTACGACAGATTACTATTTACCGGTCCACTAAAGAAGATATCCTATGCACAGGGTATGACAGGTTACATGTATGCTAATGGTATATACGCATATTTGATTATCCCAAATTTGCAGAACCTTTTAAAGAACTCATTCGTTCCAATGCAGAAAGAATTGCCAATGAAAACCGCATTGAAATTGAGTTTGTAAGAAAGTCCAATATCAGGAAAGAAGATGACAGGACTGAAAAAGAACATCTATAGTTTACCTTTACTTCAAATAAGCCTTAGAGCTTGTAATAAAAGGTATCTTGAATTTATCTCTTCCATTAATAATAAATCAGCCGGAGGTAAAAGACTCGAAAAGATAAGTCAGACCAAAATAATAAACCAACGAAAATACAAAGTTTTTAACATGTTTAGCAAGAACGATCTGAATCTATTATTAACGGTATTAAGAGGAGAATTCAATATATCTGGTTTTAAAAATAAAGATATCAGAAATCTTTTGCCTCATCTATCTTCTTCTCAGGTCTCAAGGTTACTCAGAAGACTGAGAACCCATGGCTTAATAAAGAGAGCGCGTAATACATACAAATATTATGTTACAAAATTGGCTAAAGAAACAATATTACTTGGTGAAAAACTCAAAGAAATAGTGATGATTCCAGCTTTAAATTATTAGTTTTCTGCCAAATTTTGTTTGAATTTAAATGGAAAGGTACTAATATATAGATTGATAATATTTTATGTCTTGAAACCGCTCATTGGGAGGGAAAAAAGCCGAAAAAATAAAAAACCGGGACATCGTCTGATGCCCCGGTTTTTTTCGAGGATACGGGTTTATAGAGAGGAAAGCTCTGAGATATCTATTGGCTGTTTGGCTGGTTTACGGCTTGTTACCTTTACATCTTCGATCATTCCTACGACTTCTACAAAGTCTCCGTTTTCATATTTAACCACAACCAGGTCATAGGTCATTGGAGCTAGCCAGGAAAGCCTGTATCGATTCGAGTCACATACCTGATCACTGGTTACCGCATTGGAGAAGCGATTTTCTTCAACACCGGGTTCTTTTTCTGTATCGGAATATTCATCGTCTTCATACGCAAATACAGTATAGGTATATGGATCTTCCATATTGGAGACATCTCCTGCAATGGCTCCTGCCTCGTTGTCGGTGATCAGCCGGATGGTGGGCTTCAGTATATACCTTCCGCTCATGCCTGCTTTGACCAAGGATTTTCGCACATCAAAGTCGGCTGTGAGTTCAACGGTTCCATTCGAAGGCACCCTAAAAGCGCCAGTGGTTTTATAGCCGCTTTGTCCACCGCTGGGTACAAATAAGCTCGAAGTATCACCGTCTTCATATTCAAGATAACAGCCAGGAGTCGTCGGAGGTCCGCCCTGGCTCCGGCCCTGGCCTTGTCCCTGGCCTCGTTCCGGAGCATCCAGCATGAAACGCAGCTTATCGTATTGACCGGCTTCCATTTCAAAATTGCCCAGCAATACGCTGATGCTGTCCTGCAGTTCTAAAAGGTTGTGTGTCTGAGGCTCTTCAAATTCAATGTTTTCCCAGTCTTTTTGCTGTTTGTGATATTGTATTCCTGTAATGGTGATATAAACACCTGTTATGCTGGTGTCATCAATAGGTGCGTCGGTCA
>CAYNPZ010000537.1:0-2018 GCA_964399175.1 uncultured Bacteroidales bacterium
CCTCCCACAATTTCTCCATCAATTCTATGATGTTCTCCGCTTTGATCCGTAGTATGCAAAAACTCATAAACAGCGCTTTCTAGCAATGGTTTTTGCTTTGTATGATTCTTATAAACCAGGCCCCAGAGTCCATCTTCAATATTTCTCCAGACTTTACCGAAATTGTCCTCAAAGATGGTCTGCCAATAAAGATTAACTGAGAAATCATCACCCTGGTAGTCAAGGCCGAAATTTCTGGATCCCAAATGATTTCCTAAAGAATTTTTTACTTCCACTATGGGGGCATTGGCCGTATCTCCTTTCCTTGCCAGGAAGATCTTCTTATAGGTATCCCAGCTATCCGGCAGAACGCCGTATTCCGGAGAGGTTCCTCCCCACATGGCATAATGGTGAAACCCGTAATGGGCATTTACGGGCAAGTCCCCTCCTACTCTTACGTACACGTTCTTGTGCTGCAGGTAGGGGCTTGCGGTATGGCGGTCCTCTTCAAACCAACCATGGGAAAGATAGCCCTTGAATTCTATGTAGCCCTTTGAAAACGGCACCGATATGTAATCGCGGGATACCGCTATTTTTGGTATGGGCCGGGCATTGCCAGAAGAACGAGGGCACGAAGGCACGAAACCACGAAGGCACGAAGGAAAGAAAGGTTGGGAGAAGTAGTGAGTAGTGATGAGTAACTTGTTTTTCATTTTCTATTATTTTCTAAATGAGACAATCCTGATTTTTAGTTTCTTACGCCAACATTCGGATAAATTCGTATTAATTCGTATTAATTCGTATAATTTGTATTATTTCCTGGACAAAAAATAAGCAATAAAATGATTCTTTGACCAATTTACGTATTCAATAACGCTTTTCATCATGCTGCCAAAATTAACAAATCTGCCGGAGATTAAAAGAGAATAAAAAAAAGTTAGGTGATTACAAATTTTTCATATATTTGAAAAACAAACTTAGTCAACAATCCGTTTTTTAATAATCAAAACAAAAAATAATGAAAGTAACCATCAATTTACCGGATAAATATTCCTATCTGGGAAATTACAGCAAACTGGAAAGAGATATAAAGCAAAAATATGCCCTATCCCTCTACAGAGAGGAAAAACTTTCGTTATCCGCAGCTGCAGAAATTGCCGGAATGAATCTCTATGATTTTATGACTGAATGCAAAAAACATAATATCCCGGTAATCAATTACTCCCCTGATGAACTGGATAAAGAATTAAACCATATGAAACCAGACTAATGGTTATTGTTGCAGACTCTTCAGCCCTTATTGCATTATCCATTTGTCATCAGCTTAATCTTTTGGAAAATCTTTTTGATAAAGTTCAAGTCCCTGCTTCTGTTTATAGGGAAGTTAATGTACCCAATAAGCCAGAATCAAAACAGTTGATTGAATTTCTCAAAGATAAAAATATAGCTATTGAGCTTTCTTCATATATCATCTCTACGCCACGGTTAGGTAAAGGCGAATTGGAGGCAATGGCATTATACAAAAAACTTAATGCTGATTATTTGCTTACAGATGATAAACAAGCCAGAAAAACAGCAGAATATAATAATATCAAGATCATAGGAAGTATAGGAATTTTGATTTTAGCCAAAAGACAGGGACTCATCCAGGCAGTCGAACCATCACTGGATGCTATATATCATTCTTATATTTACATCTCAGAAGCGTTGTATCAACATGTGCTTGAAGTTGTTAATGAGAGGTGATGAAACTACTCCCAACTCACTACTCAGTGCCTACGCCCTCATGACCATGCACCGCCCCTCCAACGTCGATGAAAAACAGATTCTGGAACCCCTCTTCAACTTTCTCAATGACCAGGTGGATGCCGACATGCCGCTCATCTGGCCTATACACCCCCGCTCACAGAAGCGACTCAAGGAATTTGAGTTGTGGGAAAAAGCATTAAACAGCGAACGCCTTATCCTCCTGCACCCGGTAGATTACCACGAGATGCTGTGCCTGAACATGAATGCCCGCCTGATGCTCACCGATAGCG
>CAYNPZ010000538.1:0-2017 GCA_964399175.1 uncultured Bacteroidales bacterium
AAAGAAAATTGTTGCATTTTTTAATGTATTTATCTGTATTCCCATAACATAAATTTTTTAATTTTCAAAGCCCGAAATGTTTTTGACTATAGCCTTTACTTGTATTGTATGTAAATATAAAAATCTATAATGAATCTCCGTCAATTCCATTTTATTGTAGGTTGAGTCGTTCGAGTTAATTAAGTTTATCTGCTCAGTCTACATCTTTAGTTTCTACTGACCGGACAATATCCGGATCCCGATTTTTCCCGCCGTGAAGTTGAATTTGGCCAAAGAAAGGTTTATCCGTGCTACTGCCACTCCAATCCTCTGCCATGTAAACCGAACGATCTCACACAAAATTGTAGTCGGTTTTTCCTAAAGTTGTATCATCCGGGTTATTGAACGAATCCCATAAGGCCAGGGTTGTAATATAACCTGCTTCTTTAAAAAACTGGGTGATCATTTTAACCGGGAACATCTCATGATTAATCCTCACTCTTCATTTTAACAAGGTGCTGTGGAACGATGGCCATAGGATAATCTGTGAGCAGAACCTCTTTAAAAAGTATGCCTTTGTTCCTGTTTTCTATCTTTGGCCGGTAGATATCTCCTGTAAGCAGATCAACCAGCACCGGATCTTGAATATTTACATCTTCGATAAAGAGATTTATCTTCCCTGGCTTAAGGTATTCCTGCATACGCCAGGGCAACCAATAAGTCACGGCATCATTCCCATTGCCATTTAAAGCCACCACCTCAATAGGATAAGGTGATTTCGCACCTTTATAAGGAGGATTCTGTTTGAGGTATTCTTTGTCGTTCTCGCTTGAGATGCCGGGAAAACTACCTTCATCTAAAATCTCGAATTCACTTTGGATATTTTTGTAAGGACTCAATTTACCGTCAAAGATGCTGGTTAAGTGTTGAAGGGCGTAGAATCCCTGTTTTGGCTTTTCTTCTTCATAATGGAGAAGCCCCTTTGCATTTTGTTTATTAGGTGGCTCACCTCCTTTCCATTCCCTAAGCAGGTAATAGACTGTAACAGGTATATCCATTGAATAATCTACCAAAAATCGTCTTAACAACCATTTGGCTTGAATATTCTCTCCCCATGGACCACGCCCTTTCCAGCTCCTGGTATGGACTGAGGAAGGATATCCGCATTCACCCTGCCAGAGTTCAATCGATTGACCTTTTTCACCAAGCTGTTCTCGTAACTCACCGATCAACATCGATCCTAACATATAGCTTCCCTTATTGCCTGCTACAGGTACTTCCCAATGATGTTTAATGGCTTCAGGAAATTCATTGTAGGGATGAAAAGTAATGACATCGATGGAAGATCCAACGGTATTGACCAAATACTCTAATTGACTAAATTGACCCCGTGCAAGAGATCCGGCAAGCACCTGTGAATCAGGAGCTATTTGATTGATGACTTTAGATGCTTCCTCAACCGTGTTGGCATAAACCGGAGTTATTTCGGGCTCATTAAATATTTCCCAGTATTTCACCCTGTCCTTATAACGCCTGACAAGTGCTGACACGGCATTAGCATATTCCTGAACCGCTTTATTAGTTTCAACAGATTCCGCTTTCCTTCCGGAGGCTTGAAGGTTGATGTCCCTGTTATTTATGCATATAAATACTTTAATTTTATGTTCAACAAGACCGTTGATGATTTTATCCAGTTTTTCCCAATCATAATATCCCTCCTTTGCCGAAACATTATAATGGCTTGTTCTTACCCTTACCCACTTCACACCACTTTCTTCCGCTTTTCTTAGTAAAAAATCAACATCTTGTATTTCATTCATATTAAACTGTATTCCGAAACGTGAAGTTTCAATCTCATCCGAACTCCGAGATGCTATGGTCCCGATATGCTCAAGATCCCTGAATCGCTTCATCCCTATCAAATCATTGCCCGAATCCTGCATTTTTTCAGTATTTTCAGCTCCTGAACCGCTACAGGATATTAAAGACAAACTAAATATTACGTTTATAATTAATATAGAAATTTTTCTCATATAAA
>CAYNPZ010000539.1:0-2015 GCA_964399175.1 uncultured Bacteroidales bacterium
TTTGTTATTTTAGGTTTTCACTTTTCCTTAACTTTATGGACAGACACTAATTACATATGGGGTATCCAGAAACGTTCGCTATATTGTATTTTGAATGAATAGGCGTGTTCGCAAGGTTTATTTCCGGGCGGGTCAACCATCAGCCCATCTTCGGTCATTTCCCAGTCCAGCTCATCCCCGTCGCCCAGCATGGTTATAGATTCAATCTTATCGGGATCCAGATCCTTCAGGCTTTTGATGGTGAGTTCATCCTCAGGCCATGCGAGGGTGATGGCATAAAGCACGTCGTCTTTTACCGTGAAGCGTATGTCATTAGCGGTATATACCACTTTTTCCCCGTCTATGAAGTGGCCCCCTTCAATCTGAGTAGGTCCCTCACCGTACTTTTTCCAGTAACGGGTACCATAGATGGCTTCACCATTTACATCAAACCATTCGCCCATAGCCAGCAGTCTTTCTTTCTGAGGTTCAGGTATGGTTCCGTCCGGACGGGGAGCGATGTTCAGCAAAGTGTTGCCGTTTTTGCTCACCCGGTCAACCAGGTTATCGATCAAAGTATTGGTGGATTTATAATCGGGGTTTTCGATATAACACCAGGATTTTCTGTCAATAGATGTATCGGTATTCCAGGGTTTTTTTCGCAGGCTGTCGAGCCGGCCTCTTTCCAGATCAAGCACGGCAGATGCTTCCGGCAGGTGATCGCGTTTGTAGGTGACAACTACATTTTTTCCCCATTCTTCTCCCTTGTTGTAATAATAGGAGAGAAACTGCCTTTTGTAGGGCTCAAAGGTCTCTTCCTGCCAGCCGAAATCAAACCAGATGTAGTCGGGCTGATAATTGTCCACCACTTCAATGATCTTTCCCAGCCAGTCTTCCAAAAATTCCTTCGATTCAGGCGTTCCTGGAGCATGTGGCGTTCCGTATAAGCCTGCATATTTAGGATCTTTTGCATCGTATTGAAAGGCGGGTTCATAGTACTTCCAGTTGAAAGCATGGTGAAAAGAAGTAAGAAATTTTAGTCCTTCTTTCCGGGCTGCTTTGGCCAACTCACCGGTGATATCCCGGTGCGGTCCCATGTCGGCAGCATCCCAGTCGGTGAGTTTGCTGTCCCACATCGCAAAACCATCGTGGTGTTCAGCTACAGGCCCAATGTATTTAGCTCCCGCTTTTTTGAACAGCTTCACCCATTCCTCGGCATCGAAATGTTCGGCTGTAAACATGGGGATGAAATCTTTATAGCCAAACTTATCCTGCGGCCCGTAAGTCTCCCTGTGATGCTCAAATATATCGGTTCCTTCCCGGTACATGTTCCTGGGATACCACTCATTTCCGTAAGCCGGAACCGAATATACACCCCAGTGAAAATAGATTCCGAATTTGCCGTCCCTGAACCAATCCGGAGTGGGGTGCTGGCTCACCGACTCCCAGGTAGGTTGATAAGCTTTGGTCTTATGCTGGGCGCATAGATCGTCCGAGACGAAGAGCAGAAAGATTCCCGACAAGACAATTAGGAGGAAAGCCCGTGTGATGTAACTAGTAGGTTGCATGGCAATTGAATTTTAAAGGTTATAAAGGAACTTTATTTCATGCCGAAAATAAGTAATGCAAATCATTTATTCAAATTTTTTTTACCTTTATTCCATGCGATGCTTCATAAACTAAACCTAAAAACCCTGAATTTTATGAAACGAACACTGCTTATTCCTTTTTTCATGATTTTGATATCTCTAAGCGGTTTTTCCCAGAATTACGAACTTACCTCTCCCGATGGAAAAGTAGAAGTTGAGATATCGGTAAATGATGAAACCTATTATTCGGTATATTTCAAAGGAGATAAAATACTTGATCAGTCATCCCTTGCATTGAAAGTGAGAAATCACGGGACGCTCGGTGAAGGCCCGTCCGTGCTGAATAGTTCAACGCAAACGGTTGATGAAACAATAGAACCGGTTGTTTATGAGAAGAGATCAGACATACGTAACCGTTACAATGAGCTGAGCATTGAATTTGAAAAC
>CAYNPZ010000540.1:0-2013 GCA_964399175.1 uncultured Bacteroidales bacterium
TCCGTTTTGGCTTGTCCAAATTAGGGATTTAAGATAATGATTTTACAGGAATAAAAAAACAAATCGGGATGATTCAATTTATATCCTGACCAAGTTGTGACTGTAAATATTGAATACGGTTCTCCAGATCGGTGGTATTCATTAAATATCGGACTAAAGCGATATTTCGTGCCCCTGCCCTTAAAACAGGCTCCAGGTTATCAGGAAATATGCCTCCAAGCGCTACTACGGGAACCGGCGAAAACTGAATTACTTCGGATAATGCTTCAGTTCCTACAGTGGGATCGGGATTTTCTTTGGTGGTTGTGGAATAGATGGGACCGAAACCAATGTAATCCGGATTTTTCTGTAATGCTTTCCAGGCCTGGTCAAGTGAATGAGTGGACAAACCTATTCCTATCGTGTCTCCGACGATCTTTCTGGCCTCTTCTATGGGAAGATCCTCCTGGCCCAGGTGAAGAAAATCCGCTTCACTCAATACTGCAATGTCGGGTCGGTCATTTATAACAAGATTGGTACCGGTGTCTCTGGTTATGACCCGAATTTCCCTGGCCACTTTCAGGAGCTCCCCGTCTGAAAGATGCTTCTCCCGAAGCTGAAGCATTTTTACTTCGCTGCGTGCACAAATTTCGGCCACTTTACGGTAAGGAAGCTGAGGTTTCGTAATGATCACATATAAACCATAATCATCCATTGGAAAGTTTTTTTTCAATCAGCTCAGCAGCTTTTTTTCCTGATAGCAGCATGCCTCCGAAAATCGGGCCCATCCGAAAACTGCCTGAAACCCCGTTTGCTGCCATTCCAGAGACAAATAAGCCGGGATAAATCTCCTTGGTATTATCCAGTGTGGTTTTTTCCGCTTCTTCTATAGACAGGGAGCGTTCACCCATTACCTGCCCGCTCGCTGTATCAAGCTTGACGTGATTTTTCCGGGCTAGAATCTGAGCCACTTCACAATCGTGACCGCTGCCTTCCAGCACGGTGGAAGCAGTAATGGCAAGCGGATCCACATGCAATCCCTCTCTGTGCACCGGACCCCAGTTAACTACAATACCGCTTACTTTATCATTACGGATGATCACATCCTCGGCCGAAAAATTGTTGAAAACGGTAGTACCGGCCTGTGAACTGTGGTATATCAGTGCGGAAGTGGCTTCAACAGAATCTACAAGATATTGGTCTTCCTTGTAATGCTCATAGGAAACATTCAATTCATCGAGAACAAAAAGCGCATCTTTTTGTACAACAATCTGATTGAACATCATGGCGCCGCCCCACATACCCCCACCAGGGGCATTTTTTCGTTCAAAAAGGGCCACTTTCTTTCCATTTTTAGCCAGATAATACGAGGCTACCAGTCCGGATGGACCTCCCCCAACTACCGCTACATCAAGTGAAAGATGATTTTGTAATTTCTTTAAATAAGACTCAACAATGCCACCTGAAACCAATTCTTCCATAATTCAAAATATTTTGTCACTTCAACAATCATTTCGGTTAACCCAACAAAAATAAAATTTTGATTGTTTTTTAGCTTTTCCCTTGACCATAAAATTCACGTTATGCTGCATCATTCTTATTAATGAGTTAGAGATAAACCGGAAATAACCACAATTTATTCTGTTTTCCAGTCTTCTATTACAAAATGATTATGCTTAACGTAAACGTAATACAATTCATCTAAACCTTCATCGTAGGATGGAATCTCCAGCCTGTTATAGACTCCTCTGATACCTGCCTCAGGAATTCGCTCTTTGCAGGTTCTTTTGTTATTTCTTTCCAGAACCTCCGCTGGATCCGACCGGAAATAATACCCAATCACCCGGTATTTATGTAATTTTGCCTGCTGGATATACCGGGAACGGTCCTTTCTCATGGGATTGGTGTTATCCACTACAAAAGCCTGATGGACTGCAAAACAAATATCCAGAAATATCTGCTCTTTATTTCTGGTGTTTAACAAATCCATCGATATACGCACATGGGTGTTAAAAAACCGCTCCGTATAAAAAG
>CAYNPZ010000541.1:0-2012 GCA_964399175.1 uncultured Bacteroidales bacterium
GTTTCCTGAGTTGAGTCATAGACAAAGTAACCACCCTTAGAAGTGATCTTGATGGGGGCTTCCTCTTTATTCAAACCCCATCGGGCAATATCAAACTGATGCGGGCCTTGGTTTCCGGTATCACCATTACCGAAAGGCCAGTGCCAATGCCAATTATAATGCACATAATTCGGGTTAAAGGGTCGTTTTTGTGCAGGACCCAACCACAGATCATAATGCAGACCATCGGGTACCGGCTGATTAGGTGGATTGCCTATATCGCCCCTTGGCTTAAAACACGTGCCCCGGGCCATATAAACTTCTCCAATTCCGCCCTCATGGATAAATTTCATAGCAGCATTGGTATTTTGCCGGGAACGGTTCTGGTAGCCGATCTGTACAATACGATTATACTTTCGGGCTGCATCCACCATTTTACGTCCTTCAAATATATTATGGGAGGAGGGTTTTTCGCAATACACATGTTTTCCTGCCTGGCAGGCCCAGATCGTACCCAATGCATGCCAGTGATTGGGTGTTGCATAAGCTACAACATCAATATCCGAATCCTCCAGTACACGGCGGATATCTACTTCCGTACCGGGTCGGGAACCCTGAATTTCTTCGGCATTCTTTACCCGGTCAGGAAAAAGTTTTTCATCCACATCACAGAGCGTTTTTACTCTAACATTCTCCATTTCCGCAAAATTGCTGATATGGCTCCCTCCTCTGCCGCGGATGCCTGCCACAGCAACGTTAATCCTGTCATTGGCGCCAATGGAATTTTTCCTTACTTTAGCACTAGAAGCAGCCATTGGACCGATGGTTGCCAAACCTGCGGTTGCCAATGTGCTCCGGGTGATAAAATCTCTTCTGGTGATTTTTTTTGATTTTAATGACATAATATTAACCTCCAATTATTTATAGTTTGGTAATACTTCTTAATGTTTATAATTTGTTTTATTTAGTAAGCATGGTAGCCGGATAATGTCTTTTATCCTGTTTTGGATATCATTTCCTTAAACAGCGCCTTTTGCTCTTCCAATGCTTTTATGCGATCTCCGGGATTTGTCCGTGCTTCCAGAAGAATCCAACCATCGTAATTCATCCCGGCCATCAGGTTAAACAACTGTTGATAAGGGTAATCTCCCTGGTTTAATTCACGTATGTGTATTGTTTGAGAAAAATCGTCTTTTACCAGGTTGAAGTTATGTTCAAGTCCTTCGCCTTCAAGATCATTATCATTGCAGTTCCAGCATACGCCGACACTGGGTTGATCCACGACATCGAAAATCCGCTTCATAATCGGAAGCCGGGAAGTTTCATGGCCATGAACCTCCACACGGATCTCCTGACCCAAACTACCTGCATATTCCCCGAGATCATTAAGGGATTCACCTATTTGTTTTATGGTTTGTTCAACAGGAACGTCATCGGGAAGCGCGTTCGGTTTGACTTTTACGCCACCGCCACCTAGCTCATGGGAGAGCCGTACATATTCCTTTGCTCCCTGCAGACTAGCTTGTAATTCTTTTTTGTCGGTATAGTGAAATGAATAATTTGTCCCAAACCCAACCAGTTCTACAGGACTTTGTTCAAAGCGCATACGCACTTCCGAGCGTTCCCGGGAACTTAATTTCGGACTTACTCCATGGGCATGATTAACCCGAAGTTCCACACCATATACCCCGGCTCTCTGGCAATTCCGAATGAGCGCCGGCAGCTTCCAGTCTTTGCCCCACAAATAAGTTACCAATCCGAATTTCATTGCCGATTTCGAGGAAGACTGGCTAGAGGTAGCCTGACTACCGGAGCAGGCCGCGGAGGCAAAGCCAATAACTCCTGCCGCCAGGGTTGATCCCCGGGTTATGAATTCTCGCCGCGATAATTTCTTTGATTTATCTGACATTTCTTTTTCCTTTTCTTGTTTCATTTGAAATGACTTTTTAATTTTTGACTGTAATCCTAAAAGAGTTAAGAGCTATAATCCTCAAAGGCTTCATTAATCTGATCAGCGGTACGGTGTCCTTCAT
>CAYNPZ010000542.1:0-2010 GCA_964399175.1 uncultured Bacteroidales bacterium
GTTAAATGAATAATATATCATAATATGAATATAGATAGACGGGAATTTTTTATGCAATTTGGTTCTATGGCCACTGCTTTTGCTGCCTTACCATTAATCTCCTGGACTAATGATAAAGCAATTAGAAACAAGGGTTCTGATGAGCTAATAAAAAAATTGACTCGCTTAAATGACAAGAATGTCGAAAGTGTACTAAAAAAACAAATAGATAAACCCGGTGATCGCTGGCACGGCGGTGTACCCAATAAATATGGCATTCCTACTTCACAGAGAACCAATGGTCTAATTATTACTTTGGGTAGGTCTTATGCATCTGAATTTTCTAAATATTATAAATCATCAAGATTGGAAAAACCTCTGGAGAGAGCTGCTCAATGTTTGTTGAATGTTCAATACGAAGATGGAACCATTGATTTACATACAACAAACTTTCATTCAACGCCTGACACTGCCTTTTTGGTCAATAGTTTAGCACCAATATATGTTTGTCTGGCACGCATGAACAGGCCCGGATTAGATGGTTGTGTGAAAATGCTGGAAAAATTTCTGCGTAATACTGGCAAATGTTTTCAGAAAGGAGGAGTGCATACTCCAAATCATCGATGGGTGGTTTCTTCTGCACTGGCTCGGGTACATTCATTATTTCCATCTCAAAAATATGTGGACAGAATAGATCAATGGTTAAGTGAAGGTATTGGGGTTGATCCGGATGGGCAATATTCTGAGCAAAGTAATGGGTCCTATTCACCTATTACCGATAACATGTTGGTTACCATTGGACGGTTACTCAATAGGCCCAAATATCTGGATATTGTAAGAAAAAATCTGGACATGACGCTATATTATATCCAACCGGACGGTGAAGTAGTAACTGATAATTCCCGTAGATGGGATAAAGACCGTATAAGATATGTAGAGAACTATTATTATGCTTATAGGTATTTGGCGATCAAGGATAAGAATCCTCAGTATGCGGCTGTATGTAGATTGATAGAAAAAGAAATGCCTGAAAAAATAGTGAATGTTTTGCCTGAGATGCTGGCCTATCCCTTTTTGAGGAATGAACCCGTATCTCCCGGGAAAATTCCACAAAATTATTTTAAAAGATTTGAACATTCAGGAACCTTTAGAATCCGGCGTGGGAATACCGATATTACAATTATTGAAAATAATCCTGCTTTTCTTACCTTTAGGAAGGGAAATGCAGTTATGCAGGCAATGAAACTCGGAGCAGCATTTTTCGGAAAAGGACAGTTTATATCCCATGATTGTAAGTATTATGGAGGTAAAATAGTTTTAAAAAGATACATTACTCAGGGATATTACCAGCCTTATCCCATCAGTAAACGTAGTGGTGATGTAGATTGGAATGAGTTAGATAAGGAAAAAAGAGAAATCACTGAATCCCAAACTTTAAAAATGTTTGTGACTATTCAGGAGTCAGAAGGCAGGATATCGGTAGAAGCAGAACTTGTCGGAACTCCACATGTGCCGGTTGCATGGGAAATGAATTTCAGAAAAGGAGGAGAATTTTCTGGTGTTGTTAAGGACCAACATGTCGAAGATGTATATTTTCTCAAAAACGGAAAGGGAGAATATAAAAACGGAGAAAATGTAATCACCTTCGGAGAAGGTAAGGCAGAACATGAGTGGACACAAATGCGTGGTATTTTGCCTAAACATGAGGGCTATAGTGTCTATTTAACCGGATATACCCCATTCAGACATAAAGTAGTAATCTCCTAGAAATGGTCAATATAAATATGAATATAAAAAATTTAAGTACTCAGATCTTTCCGGAAAGAAGGAAAAAAATTTCGATTTCTATGGAACATGTTTCATGGGAAGTTATTAAAAAGAGGGGAAAAGCTGCAGAATCTGCTTCACCAGGCTCCTGAATGGGAAGTAAAAAGAAACAATTAATTATTGCCAGATTAACAACTATTAAATTCAAATCATATGAACTCAAGAGAGCGTTTCCTAAAAACCATTAATAAAGAAGAAAAGCCT
>CAYNPZ010000543.1:0-2008 GCA_964399175.1 uncultured Bacteroidales bacterium
TGAGCGCATTGAACAGCAGCCTTTCAGCCACCTCCTTCTTCTTCGGCGGATGAATGCAATCGGGCTCCCCGATGTCCAGGGTAACAGCCATACCCGAGTTGGGTATCAGATCCAGGCATTCTAACTGCACTTCCCGTATGAAAGCAGAATTTTCTGGGGTGGAAAAGGCTTCGTTTCCGCCATACATGTAGGGTGCAATCTGTACATAGTAAAACGGAAAATTCCCAATCTCCCATCGGTTTCGCCAGTCCTTTACCATCGCGGGGAAAAGCTCTTTATACTTTTCGGGCTCCAGGCGGTTGGATTCCCCCTGATACCAGAGCGCTCCCTTTACCCGGTAAGGGATCAGCGGATGAATCATCGAATTAAACAGGGCGGTGGGAATATGATTGGTGTTTTCTTTGATATCCGTATCTTCCAGGTCAACTTCCTGATACTCGCTCATCACTTCCTTGCTGATCCAGGCCTGAACGGAACTGCCGCCCCAGGAAGTGTGGATCATGCCCACCGGCACATCCAGGATCTCCTGCAATTGTTTGCCAAAGAAATAAGCTACAGCACTGAAACCCCAGACATTCTCCGGTGAGGCCTGTTGCCACGCCTCATATTCTTCAACATCTTTTAATGGCGTTTTCGAACCGATCCGGTCTACAGTAAACAGCCGCAAATCAGGATTTGCCGATTTAGCCGTCGCCATCCCGGAGCCATAAGTGGGCTGGCCGGTATAACCCCTGAGGGGCTGCTGCATGTTGGATTGTCCGGAACACAACCAGACTTCCCCGAAAACTACATTTCCGAGGGTAATGTTCGAATCTTTGCTCTTAATTTGAATGGTCTGGGCCTTCTTGCTGCTTGTGGTTTCTACCTCCACACGCCAATCACCGTTATCATCTGCCTGAACGCTCAGATCCTCATTCAACCAGGAAGTTTCAATGGTGATTTTCTCATTTGCATCAGCCCAGCCCCATAACAGAACGGTGGTATTGCGCTGTAAGACCATATTGGAGGATACGATGGCAGGAAGCTTTACCTCTGCCTGGATGGGTTGTGCCCATAGCATAACAAATGCTGCTATTACGGTAATAAAAGTTGCTCTTTTCATCAGGTTAACAATTTATTAAAAGGTTTGAATATAGATTAATTGTGATGTCAAATTTACAAGTTTTTTATTCATACAATTATTGAGCTCCGAATCAAATATTGGCGGCAATGGAAAGCGGCATGAATTGGGCGGGATGAACAGCAACGCGTTCTAACTTGTCCGGCTCCTGACGGATCCCCCGTTACAAAACTTTGCTAAAGCCGACCACCTTAGAAGCTGAAAGCCCGCCCGCATCGCGTAGTAAAGCCTGTTGGGTTAGTTATTGTTTTACATTTGGTACTTTTCCAATTATATTATCAAAATATCATAATCGGAATATTCATTCTAATAACCCCGTGCCTGGGAACCAAACAATATAACATCTTTAACCGAATCACCGAAGTGTTTCTGTAAATGTTGTTTTAAATCAATCAATATTTTCTGATTGTCAATCATCCTTTTTTATTTTGTCGTTAATTTACAAAAAATGGCGGAATGTGAAACTATGCACTCTTTTACAGCTTGCCTGTAACGTCTGGCTGTATGTGGCGCGCGGGTGTTTGTGGTTAATTTCTAATCCAACCGGGGGGCTTTTGCTAAAGGCAGAACGTTAGGAAATCCTGAATCGCCCCGCATGCCATATACAGCCTATTGCAGGCAAGCTGTTATTTTTCAGTCAATCTCTAAATATTTTTTAATTCGGGATATAAAATCTTTCATTTCATCAAACATCTCAATTACGATATCTTTATCAAAATCCACATAGACATCATAATCCCCTTTAGTACGGCGATTATATGCCTTATTTATCATTTTGCCATACTTTGACTCAATCTCTTTTCCGTGGATAAAATTCTTATTAAACCAACCAATCAATTGAGGATGTTTTGAAGTCTCAAATCCGTGCGCTAATCCAAGTGCCAATAA
>CAYNPZ010000544.1:0-2008 GCA_964399175.1 uncultured Bacteroidales bacterium
CATTGCTTCAATCCAGCTTTATTATTCATTTGCTTAAACCCTGGTATAGAAATTTGAATAAAAGAATCATCAAGGCTCCTAAAATTTATTTCACAGACACAGGGCTGGCGTGTTCTTTATTAAATCTGCACGATTCTGAAATGCTGAAAACTCATTATTTATATGGTTCTCTTTTTGAAAACCTGATCATTGGTGAAATAATAAAATATAGCTACCATAATGGCCACCAACCAAAAATTTTTTATTGGAGAGAAAGCAATGGTGTTGAAATCGATTGTCTCATTGAAGAATCTCCGGAAAAAATAAAAGCTATAGAAATAAAAGGAGGACAAACATACAACAAAGATTTTCTGAAAAATTTAAATCGCTTCAGTTCTTACAGTAAACATTTAAAAATAGATAAAACGCTTGTCTACATGGGAGAAGAGAAAATAAAAATTGGTGACGTAGCAATCATACCATGGAAAGATTTCTCCGGAAAATTAAAAAGTATGACAAAAAAATAAGGTTGATTAAATAACCGAAGTCTCTTGCGAAAAATGGGGACAGGGTTCCAATATTAACGGTGGAAAGGATCCCGCAAAAAAGCAAAAGACAGAGCAAACAAAAGTATCCAAAACGCTAAGAAATAAGAAAAACAACGTGGCGAGGGTAGCGTGAAAATCTTTGCGTTCGTAGCGTGAAACAGAAGATACCTAAAAAACCCCTTGAAATTATGCAAAAAAAACATTATGTTTGTATTACATAATTTTTGCAAAAATGGACTTTCTTAACCGCCATCATGAAATACAGCGTTTATCCCGGGCCTTAAATTCAGAGGAATCATCATTAATCGTGCTTTATGGCAGGCGTAGACTAGGTAAAACCCGTTTGCTGCAACAGGTCATGCAGCAAGATGATATCTATTTTATAGCAGACCAGCGCGAAAGCACTGCACAGATAGAAACCTTTGCGCGGCAGATAGCTAACAGGTTTAAAGGTTTCGATTCAGTAAATTATCCCGACTGGGAAAGCATAATGACAGTCCTCGGCCGCTGGACCGATAAGCGATTCACGCTTTTCATCGACGAATTTCCTTACCTTGTTAAAAATACACCGAAACTCCCAAGCATCATACAAAAATTTAAGGATCAACACCTGTCATTACCATTCAATCTTGTATTATGTGGATCATCCCAGCAAATGATGCAAAAAATGGTTATAAATCATAATTCACCTCTGTATGGAAGGGCTGATGAAATCATAAAGATCACGCCAATGAACATCTATTGGCTAAAAGAGGCATTGGATTATTCCTGTCAGGAAGCGGTAGAAGAATATAGTGTATGGGGTGGAGTGCCAAGGTACTGGGAAATAAGAAAACAAGAAAAAACATTAAAACAGGCTATTATCAACCAGGTCTTTGATATTCATGGCGTGTTGCATGAGGAACCGATGCGTTTATTTCTCGATGATTCCAGGGATTCTGTGCAAATGCACACCCTTATTTCGATCATTGCTTCCGGCGCCCACCGGTTAAGTGAAATCGCTTCACGTGCCGGCAAACCGGCCACCCAGCTAAATCGACCACTACAACGTTTGATAGAGTTAGGGTATGTTAAGCGTGAAATTCCCTGGGGTTTATCCAAAAAAAACGCGAAAAAAACGCTATACAAAATTGCAGAACCGTTCATTCATTTTTACTACAAGTATGTGATACCCGAAAAATCATCCCTGGAGTTGGGTTATACTCAACAAATATTTGATCATGTAGTACAACCACAATTCTCAGATTACTGCTCAGAAATATGGGAAGATTTATGCAGACAGGCCCTTCCTGCACTTTTTAAAAAGAAACTTTTTGAACCGGGTACGCGCTGGTGGGGTAACGATCTGAACCGAAAACCAATGGAAATAGATATTATAGCAGAATCCAGGAATAAAAAGGAGCTCATTCTCGGAGAAGCGAAATGGTCATCAACACGAAATATCCCGGCTTTATTAAGAGAACTGGATAAAAAAGCAGAAG
>CAYNPZ010000545.1:0-1987 GCA_964399175.1 uncultured Bacteroidales bacterium
GTACAATTATTTTGATTTGCAGGATACGTTAATCAAAAAGCTTTCGAAATGATAATATCCCTATTAACATAGATATTCCCGCTAGATGCTTTCTTAACCCAAATAAACGGGAAATCATAAGAATTAGCCGGATAAGCTAATTGCTACGCAAATATTTTTTTTGTCCACGAATTGCTCGAATTACATGAATTTGAGTCGCACTTAAGGTACGACTTTAAACGGCTTCGCCGTTTTTAAAAAAAGCTGTGAAACAGCTTTTCAATTCGTGTAATTTGTGAAATCCGTGGACCCCAAACAAGAAATGGCGTAGCCATTTTACAATAAACCATTGGAAAATATTTTGCCAAAAAAAAATACGAATATTAGAAGTAAGACACTAAAACATTGAATACGGAGGCCCCTTTAAATTATACCTGTTGTCTGATTAGCCGGGGATATTTCGCCGGGGTGAAATCGTTGATATTTTTCCATATTTATATGACCCTCAATTTATATTAAAACCGCAACCCGGCCAGATATTTGTAACTGGTTCGGGCGCATTCCATGGGATTGGCAGGGTCGTCGTGCTCCACGATGTAGTGTTTGATCCCGGCTTTTTCAGATTGGGCGAATATTTTGGGGAAATCGATGATCCCTGAGCCTGCGCAGGCAAAATCCCGTTCGGGCGTGTTATCCATATCCTTTACATGGCAGAGTTCAAAGCGGCCGGGGTATTTGTTGAAATAGGAGATTGGATCGCCGCCTCCCTTTTTAATCCAGTAGAGGTCTATTTGGGTGGTAACCAGTTCGGGCTCGGTGTTTTGCAACAGGATGTCAAAAGGGACATTGCCTTCGGGTGTGGCTTTAAACTCCTTGTCGTGGTTGTGAAAGGCAAAGCGGATGCCGGCCTTTCTACACTTTTCTCCTACCTTGTTCAGATTTTCAGCAGCCTTCTTGCATTCATCCGTCGTGAGGTTTTCGGCCGAGCTCTGCCAGGGCCAGTAACAAACCAGGTATTTTTTGTTCATGCTGAGCTGTTCCTCGATGTGTTTTTCGGGCTCCTTCAGCAGGGGACCCATGCTGGTGCCGCCGGCAAGGGGCTTGATGTTAAGCATGTTTAGCAACTGCATGAAAGATTGTTTTGAAGGTCCGTAATGGCTTCCGAATTCCAGCAGGTCGTAGCCAATTTCGGCTACCTCTTCCAGGGTTTTTTCGTAGTCCTTTTCCAGCTCATTTCCCAGGGTGTTGGTGATCAGCCCGATCTTGTCAAGCTGCCGGTTGTTTTCAGTTGAACACATCATCAGATGGGGGCTGAGGGTTGCCGCCAGGGTCCCGGCAATGGAACGGAGAAGAAATTGTCGTCGGTTCATGGTTTTATAGATTTAGGGGGTTATATAAAAAATAGAACACAAGGCCAATTTACAAATTTTGATTTATTTTATGTGAATGGTTTGTGGTATTATATTGAGTTTCATGATATCGTCCTCTGGGGTTTGGCGGGATGTTTCGCTACTATTACCATAATGTTGATCCTATGGGACTATCATTTGGTTGGGGGTTTATTAACTGAATGACCTTATCAATGGTCTTAAACCGAAAAGCCTTTAGGCTTGATATACTTGTAGGCCCGGGTGTGAACCCGGGTTAAAAGAAATGGCACACCCTTCGGAATCCCTTTAGGGATGACATATTACCACACCCAAAAAATTAAATTGAAATATTTCTCAATTATTCATATTTTAGAAAGATAATTTAAAATCATTTGCCATGCCAAATACTTACACCCAACTATACACCCACTTCATTTTCGCAGTTAAATCTCCTGAAATGAAAATTAAACCAGAATGGAACGATGAACTGCAAAAATACATCACAGGAATCGCCCGTAATCTTCAATGTAAAATTCTTGCAATTAATAATGTAAAGGATCACATTCATATTTTCATCGCCCGTCATCCAACTATATCAGAAGCCGAATTTGCTCAGAAGTCAAAAAACAATTCGTCCG
>CAYNPZ010000546.1:0-1980 GCA_964399175.1 uncultured Bacteroidales bacterium
AGGAGTTGGCTGAATTAAAAAATAACTGGGGTACTGCCGGCGCTTTGCCGAATATCCGTTTTGTCGGATCGGGAAATTATTCCGAAGGATTCAACAGCGAAAATAGTTATACATCAGAAAGCCTTAACGCAACCGTTGAGCTGAATCAAACACTTTTCAGGGGATTTAGCGTGCGTATTCAGAAAGACCGACTGGAAAAGCTGGAAAAGCTTTCCGAAGAAAACGTGTCGCTTGTCCTTGAAAACACCATTTTTAATGTCATCCTCAGTTATTATAACATTTTGTTGGCTCAGGAACAGGTAGATATAGCCCATTCAAACATGGACCTGTCAAAGGATAGGTATCAGCGTGTACAGGAGCGCAACGAAATAGGAAGCGCCAAAACCTATGATGTGTTGCAGGCAAAGAATGCATTCCTGGAAGATAGTTCGGAATATCTCTCTGCCCAATCGTCTTATAATAATGCCGTTCGCGAATTAAATTACCTGATGGCCGAACCCATGGAACAAAGTTACCGGTTTACTTCGGATTTCGAGGCCGATACAACAAGCTTCAGCCGCTCTGTTCTAACAGATAAAATGCTGGAGAACAACAAAACATTACGAAATCAATATATTAACCTGGAACTGGCAAAACTGGATGTAAAATCGGCAAAGAGCGCCTATTACCCAAGTCTGTCTTTAACTGCCTCAGGAGGGTACTCCGAATCTGAAACAAATTATAAAACATCGACTCAGGCCTTCGATAGAAATCCTGATGGTTATAATGCTTCCGTGGGTATATCGCTTTCATACACCATTTACAATGGGAATAAACGGAAACGGGCGCTGGAAGCGGCTAAAATCGAAAGACAAATATCGGATATTGAGCAGAAGGAGATGGTTCAGGATCTTAAAAATCAACTGGCACAGGAGTACGAGTTGTATAACGTTCGCAAAGAATTGCTCAACGTGGCCAAAGAAAACCTGGACGCAGCCAAACTGAATCTGAAGATATCCAGGGAAAAATACCGGAACGGTACCATCAATTCTTTTAATTTCAGGGATGTACAACAGATTCATCAAAATGCTGCCTACCGGTATCAGCGAGCTGTCTTTAATGTGATTCAGAGTTATCATACCCTGCTGAGATTGACGGGAGGAATTATTGAAGAATACGAATAATATTTTAGTATATTTGCATATACTTAATAAATTTTATATTTTTGCGTTATAAATAATGAATAACTTTTAAATCAAATAAGGAGGTAAATTATGTGTTGTCATTCCAATCATCCCAAACAAGGCGCTCACCACGGCCATGGTGCTGGCATGCCGGGTTATCCGCCTTTCTTATGGAGCAGGAAAAAGCGGAGGGAAATGCTGGAGCATTACCGTAAATGCCTTCAGGAACAACTGGAGGATGTGGAAGAAGCCATCCGTGAGATGGATGAGGAGAAATAAGATTAAAAGGCCCCTGAAGTTATATAAGGGGCCTCTTCTCAAGTAAACTACTGGATAAAATGAAAACAATAATTTATAAAACAAAACATTATGAAAACATTCGATTTACGATCCATGTCAGCCTATCCCTATGAGCAAAGGGATAAGAACGTGTTGTACCAGGCAGAGGCGTTTAAAACCAGGATCATAGAACTGAAGGAAGGAGAAAAACTGCCGCCCGATGAGCCCTGTGAAATGGAAACTTATGTCATTTTTTACATCGTTTCGGGGCGGATCGGTTTAAACATCGATAATGAATACGCCGAAGCAGGCAAGGATCAGTGCGTCATTTCAGAACCGGGCAATTATCAGATGGAAGCTTTAGAGACCACTAAAATACTGGGTGTTCAGATTCAAAAACCGGACCAATGACCATTCTTTTTGTCATAACGGGTATGCTGCTGCTGGCCTCCTACATCGCCAACCGGCAGAAAACCCTGAAGGGTTTGAAAAAGGGAGCCCGGCAGTTTCTCAAGCTGCTCCCTACCTTGCTTACGGT
>CAYNPZ010000547.1:0-1978 GCA_964399175.1 uncultured Bacteroidales bacterium
TGCTGGTAGTTATACTTTTAACGCTCCTATTGAATTTCAGGCTTTCCCTGTGGGTCGCCTGGGGCATTCCTGCATCCTTTCTCGGAATGTTTATTGTAGGCTCGCTTTATGGAATTACAATAGATAAGCTTTCACTGGTAGGTATGATCCTGATTGTCGGTATCCTGGTGGATGACGGCATAGTCATTGGAGAAAACATCTTTACCCACTTTACCAGGGGTAAATCACCCCGCCTGGCGGCCATTGACGGAACCCAGGAGGTGCTGCCCGCCGTTTTTGTCTCTATCCTGACCACCATCATTGCTTTTCTTCCTTTGTTTTTCATCGAGGGATTTATGGAAATGCTTTATGCTCTGGGGTTTGCAGCTATTGTCTGCCTGATATTTTCCCTTGTTGAAGGAATTTTTGTACTTCCCGCTCACGTTGGAAACCCTACCGTATTAAAAGAAGCAAAAAAGACCAGCAAATTGGGCCAGATCCCAAACCGGGTCCTCTTTTTATTGAGAGATCAATTGTACATGCCTGCTTTAAGAGGTATATTGAAAGCAAAAGGGCTTGTTTTGATTGTGGTCACCAGTTTGATGATCGTCACAGGCGGACTGCTTATCGGTGGCCACCTCCCGTTTACTTTTTTCCCGCCAAGCCCTTCGGAAATGTTTAATATAGACCTGGCGCTGAAACCCGGTACGAACAAAGAACTCACCAAAAAAAAATTGTTGTGGGTTGAGGAAAAACTCTATGAAGTCAACCGGCAACTGATTGAAAAGCATAACCGGGATAAGCCTTTTGTAAAAACTACCCAGATCAATTTGGGCTATGCTTTTAATAACGTAGAAACCGGCACGCATGCCGGCGTGATGCGGGTTTTCTTAAATCCACCGGAGGGAACAAACGTTACGGATAAGACCATCCAAAACGCGCTGACTAAAAAAATCGGACAAATCCCGGAAGCCTATAAGTTTGCAATGGGCACTTCCAGTGGGCGTGCCAAACGGTTTGGGGCTCCGGTATCCATTGGGCTACTGGGGTATGATCTCAATATTCTGGAGAAAGCCAAAAGAGAACTAAGAGAAGGTCTTTCGGGGATTGATGCCCTTTATAATATAACGGATAACAGTCAGTTGGGAAGCCAGGAAATCAGGATCGGTCTAAAACCAAAGGCATATACACTCGGCTTAACCCAGGCCTCATTAATGCGCCAGGTCAGAGATGCCTACTACGGCGCTTTGGCTCAGCGAATACAGGATGGAAAGGATGAAATATGGTTTTATGTCAGGTATCCGGAAAAAAACAGAGAAACCATCGGTCAAATGGAGAATATGATGGTACAAACCCCGAAAGGAAACTATCCCCTTTCAACCGTGGCGAATTTGTCCATGGGCAGGTCCCTTAGTAAGATAAACGGCTACAACGGAAGGCGGGTGATCCGTGTGGATGCCTACATGAAAGACCCGCGGGCTTCGATAACCCCAATAATCGATGAAGTGGAAAATAACATACTGCCCGGTATTATGGACAAATACTCCGGGATTACCTATACCCACATGGGACAAAAAAAGGATACCCAGGAACAAATACAAAGCCTGGTGAAATATTTCGGGATGGCATTACTCATTATTGTACTCATTATCATTATTTACTTTAAATCTCTCCGGCAGGGCATGATGGTATTATTGTCCATTCCGCTTGGCATCCTGGGAGCCATTTGGGGGCATTCCATCCACAATGAACCCCTTTGCATGTTCAGTGTATTTGGCATGGTAGGGCTTACCGGGGTTATCATAAACGATTCCGTAATTTTTGTCTCCCGGTATAATCAATTGCTGATAAAAGGCTATAAGGTTTTTCATGCAGCCGTGGAAGCCGCTAAGTCGAGATTTCGCCCCATTCTACTGACTACGTTAACCACTACTGCCGGGCTCATGCCGCTTATCCTGGAAAGCAGTCCGGAAGCCCGTTTTCTTAGTCCAATGGCTAT
>CAYNPZ010000548.1:0-1975 GCA_964399175.1 uncultured Bacteroidales bacterium
CTATCAGCGATTTCCTGCATGCTTAAAGGAGATTTATTCCCCAATCCGTAAAATGATCTGAGGATGTTTGCTTCTTTTTCAGTTAAAAGGGAGGATATAGCGCTTTCAATTTCCTGATGGAGTGATTCACTAACGAGGTTGTCATCGGGTGGATTTTCCCTGCTTTTCATCGTGTCGGAAAAGGTATATTCTTCCTCCTCATTTAATGGGGCATCCATTGAGACTGGCTTGTTGGAGTTTTGCCAGCATTGTTTGATCATTTTTGGTGACCAATCTAAAATCTCGGATATCTCTTCTCGGGTGGGTTCTCTTCCGTACTTTTTTTCGATTTCAGCAAAGGTCTTATAGATTTTTGAAATGGCATTTACTTTATTCAGGGGCAGTCGGACAGTTCTTCCCTGTTCAGCCAAAGCTTGCATAATGGATTGCCTGATCCACCATACGGCATAAGAAATGAATTTAAATCCTTTGGTCTCGTCAAACCTTTGAGCTGCTTTGATCAATCCCAGATTGCCTTCGTTGATAAGGTCTGTCAAACTTAATCCCCTATGCTGGTATTGTTTAGCCACGGAAACCACAAATCGAAGATTCGATCTTATAAGTTTCTCTAATGCCTTTTGATCATTTTTCCTGATCCTTCTTGCCAGTTCCACTTCCTGCTCTGGGGTTAGTAACTCTTCCTTGCTAATTTCATGAAAATATTTTTCAATAGAGACTTCATCTCGGTTGGTTATTTGTTTTTGAATTTGTAGGCTTCTCATGGGAATCTCCAATTAAAATTTGATATAGAAGAACCGTTAAAGGTAAAGATTTTGTCTAATTGATTTTAAAACAAAGGCAGAAAAATGAGACCCGAAAAACATAGGGGGATTGAAATAAATCTTTTAAAATTACAGAGATAATTGGCAGGTAAAATATTTTTTAACTTGAACTGTCAGTTTTAGAATTAATATTTTATAAACCCGAAGTTACATCCTACTTTTCCTCGATCTAACTGGAGTGAGGCGCATCCAATACTTGTTTAATTTTATTGCGCATAACATTGGTATCAAGTGGCTTTGTAACAAAATTGTCAGCTCCAGATGAATATACTTGTTTTTCTGTATCATCGGTTAAAAAAGCAGTCTGGATGATGACGGGTATATTCGGGCAAAACTCTTTGATCTTTTTTGTTACTTCTAAACCATCAACACCCTTTATATTGATTTCCATGATAATAAGCTTTATGTCATTTTCATAACACAAGGAAATTGCCTCGTTTCCAGATGAAGTGGAAAGAATTTTATAATCCTGTGTTTCAAACATCATACGGATCATTTCTTCCAGCAAAAGTCTGCTGTGCTCATCTGAGTCAACAATCAAAACGGCAGGTTTCACCATAAATAAAGTTTTATTTCAACGGATGTCATCTTTTTTAATGTTTCTTCTTTTTGCTTTTTAATGAATCCTAACCAATTATATTTTGAATTTAATCCCCCCAAAATGAAGACATGATAATAAACCCCAAAAAAACATGTCCTGATTTGGGAGGATATGACTGCTTTTTATAAATAGAACCATTACTCTTTCAATAATTAAAGGTTCTTAAATATGCCTCCCCGTTTGTATTTGCAAATACTGTCCCAAAAACATCATTTAATTTAAAAGTGAGGCACTTAAGCAAATCAAAGAATTAAGATCAGGAATAATTTTGTAAGAAATTTCACACGCTAATGGCTTACAACAACTGATTTTGTAAAAAATCTCATACATAAGCAATTCCATTAAAAAGCAAATAAAAATTCCATCAGGTCAGCTTCCTGCGAAAGGCTTAGCTTCTTTTTAAGCCTTACCCTCATTTTTTGAACGCTGGTTGACATTAATATCTTGTCGTTTGTTAGGTGGAGAAATTCATTCGAATCATGCTGCAAATGGAAAATAGATTTTTGGGTAAAGAAAAATCCATGTGGGATATCCTTTTTTTGGCAGATTGATT
>CAYNPZ010000549.1:0-1971 GCA_964399175.1 uncultured Bacteroidales bacterium
ACACCCATTAAAAATGAACCGTAAACACCTCCCTGAACACTCACATAATTACTTAAGTCAATAACCCCCATAATCGGGAGATCCAAATAACTCATATTAAGTTTTGTCTCCCAGTCATATCTCAAAATGGAATAATCATAGGCAGCACCCCTGGTACTATATAAGAATTCAGGCTGGATGGCCAGGAAATCCGTTACCGGCATTTTTGCTCTCAGACCTAAATGGATACCATAGCGGGGATTCTTGTCATCCACTTCATTCTCATAAAAATTAGAAACATTCAAACCTCCTTTTAAACCTATTTCCGGACTTTGCTTCTGTCCTATGGAATGCAGATTAATACCCATTATCAATACAGTGATCAATAATACTGATTTACTAAATAATCTCGTAGAGCTTTTCATAATAGACTCCTGGTTACTTCTTTCTGGTGCTCATTAATATGACACCGATCACCAACACAACTCCACTCACAATTACAGGTGTCCAGTTTGCAGTACTAACGGCCACTTCAGCTCCAAGGATACCAAAACTTTCTGACGCGTTAATAGCCTGAATTCCAAAATATACGCCACCTATAATACCTAAAATTAACAGAACAATACCTACAAGTTTCATGATTCAAAATTTATTTGATTTATATTATGTCCATATGAGTCCGGTCTAAAAACTAAAATACATATTGACTGAACTCATGAAACAAATATACTAATTTTTAATTTTGAATAAAACGAATTGGATATATCATCCCCCCGACTTAACTTCGGAATTGCTTTATTTCTTGTATTGTATTGTTTTAACAGAAAATGGGTTAATACTCTTGTGTTTATCAAACAACGTATCAATAATTATAACTCAGAAAAGCGAAACCATAAAATTATTTTTCCGGTTATAGGGAAGATGGGTTATCTCAAGGCATCTGAATGTTCAAAATTGTTGGTCTCCTTGTATTATCCGTGGAAAATTATATTTTTAACTCTCCAAACCAAATAAAACTGAAATTATGAAGAAACAAATCATTCTGTTTATGATGCTCTTCCTCCCTGTATTGGGAGCGCAGGCCCAGCAATCCAAAACAAAAAATCTTCCGGTAAAAATGGGCGAACTTACAGCGCCTCAATTCGCAGAAGCAGCGGAAAAATCTAATGGTACCTGCATCATTCCGATGGGTGTTTTGGAGAAACACGGTCCGCATCTGCCACTGGCATCTGATGTGATCCAGGCAAGGGAAATCGCCAAAAGAGCTGCTAAGCAGGAATATACAGTGGTATATCCCCATTTTTACTTCGGGCAGATCTTTGAAGCGAAACATCAACCGGGAACCCTAGCTTTCAGTAATGAACTGATATGGAAAATGCTTGAGGAAACCTGCCAGGAACTGGCACGAAACGGTCTGAAAAAGATCATTCTGGTTAACGGCCATGGCGGTAATAGCTCCTTTCTCCCCTACTTCTGTCAGTCGCAGCTAGCCTCGCAAAAAGACTATGCAGTAGTATTATTTCAGCCGGAAACCGATGAGGAAACACAGGAAAAGATCAACCGGATGATGCAAAGTGAGCAGGACATGCATGCGGGGGAGACGGAGACCTCTGCAGTATTTGCTATCCGGCCCGATCTGGTTGACACTGAAGCAGCGGACGATGAGTCGGGCGAGGATCAAAAAAGGTTAACCGATATGCCTTATGGTTATACCGGAATCTGGTGGTACGGCAGGTTTCCAAATCATTACGGAGGCGATGGAAGCTATGCCAGTGCGGAACTTGGCGAACTCGTCATAAACAGCCAGGTGGATCAACTTGTTGAGCTCATCGACTATCTGAAAAAGAATGATTCAGTACTTAAACTGCAGGAGGAGTTTTTTGACCGGGCCAAAAATCCGATGAAAGAATATAAGGATTGGTAGTTCCAACAGGAATTTTTTTGAACCATATAAGGCATATAAGACCATATAACCTTCTAAGCCTTATATGG
>CAYNPZ010000550.1:0-1970 GCA_964399175.1 uncultured Bacteroidales bacterium
TTTAAGTTTTGTGCAAGCGCCCTTTTGTTTTCAGGTTGTAATACAGATCATGATACTGATATAGATCATGACAGTGATCAGAAAAGGCCCAACATTATTTTTATTATTACCGATGATCAACAAACCGGTCTGCTTGGCATAGAAGGACATCCTGTTATGGAAACCCCAAATATTGACCGTATTGCAGAAGAAGGTGTATTCTTCAAGAATGCCTTTGTGACAACTCCTCTATCTTCTCCGAGTCGTGCAAGCTTTTTAACGGGACAATATGCAAGTAACCACGGGGTCATAAATAATGATAGGGTAGGTTTGGATGTCATCAGTCATAGATTGGTGACGTGGCCGCGCCAGCTTCGTGAAGCCGGTTATGAGACAGCTTTTATAGGGAAATGGCATATGGGATTGGATGATACGAGGCGTGTAGGATTCGATCATTGGTATAGTTTTAAAGGTCAGGGAATATATGTTGATGGGGTTGTGAATGACAATGGTCAGCGGCGTCAAATCACAGGAAACATGCCTAATCACCTTAATGAAGAGGCGGTGGACTTTGTGAACAAGGATCATAACAATAAACCTTTTGCGTTGGTGTTTTCCCATAAAGGGCTTCATTCTCCAATAATTCCCCCTAAAGACAAGCAAACCCTTTATAAAAATTATGAGTTTGAACCTTTATCCTTAAGCGAAAAAGATCTGAAAAATAAGCCTGTATTAATGCGTGCAATGCGTTCTGATACTAACGTTTTTAGTGATTGGAAATCACTGGTAGGTATTGTTCCGGAACCTGGTGAACCACGGCGTGGCAGGGGCTCAGATCGTTCAAGTATTGTACGTGACCAGTTACGCTGCCTTGCCAGCATAGATGAGGGAGTGGGACAACTTTTTGCTGCATTGGAAAAAAACAGAGATCTGGATAATACAATCATCATTTTTACCAGTGACCAGGGCATGCTGATGGGTGAACACGGGCAGTTCCATACAAAACGTTGGCCTTATGATCCGACACTCCGTGTCCCTTTGTTGATGAGGTATCCATCGATTATTCCTGAAGGAAGTGTTCGCGAACAAATGGTATTGAACATTGATATAGCCCCAACGCTTCTTGATCTCGTCGGTGTAGAGTCACTTATTCCGATGGATGGGCGATCGTTTGTTCCTCTCCTGCATAATGCCGATACCTCGTGGCGCGAGGCATTTCTGGCTGAATACTTCAGGGAAAAGGTAGTCCCGAATGTTCCTTCATGGCAGGTTATACGAACTGAAAAGTGGAAATATATTCAATATTCCGAAAATACAGACAGTCTTGACGAACTCTACAATCTGCAAAATGATCCCCGGGAAGAACATAATCTTATTGCAGAGCCTGATGTACAGAACCGTGCTGAGATTATGCGGGAGAAATTGGATAGTCTGCTTAACGGTAAGAAGTATTATTAAACATTTAACGATATATATGGCAAAAAAAGAGTCGGACCTGTAAAGGTGCTCTATTATTAAAACTCCGTAAAACTATAACATTGATTAGCAGTTGTTTATAAAGTCACTTTGCCTCTTTATCAACCAATTTTTGGCTTTTTGTACTGGACACAAAAAACACTATAAAATAATGGTATTTTCATAATTATTGATTATATTCTTAATCAATAAGTTGGGAATAAAATCACTTAAGAGGTTATGTTTTAAGCCATAAGAGTTTTGCGGCCGTTTTTGTGTAAAGAGCTGCTTTTTAAAGCTAGCCCCAGAGAGTCAAAAATAGAAATATATTGCTTATGTCCAGAAAGAAACGTTTATTTCTGAAAATATTGATACCGTTTTTTATTTTGGTAATTGGCGGTTTGTTTTTGTATTTTGGGAATGTGTATTATACTTACCAGGCCGACCGGATACTTGACAAATCAGAAATCCAGGGTGGTTTGGTCGTTCATGTCAATTGCGGGGACGGCCAGCTCACCGCCGGCCTGCGCGCCAAT
>CAYNPZ010000551.1:0-1959 GCA_964399175.1 uncultured Bacteroidales bacterium
CTACAATGAACTACGGAGAAGACAATAAAGTCCATGCAAATGTTATTGAACCCGTGAAGTAATTGGATTACCTGGTTATTTTGATAAAAGGACGTGAGTCAATCTCGCCCATTTTTTGTTTAGTATCCCCCAAAACCCCTCCCGACAAATCATGTGAATAAGTTTAAAAAATTGTAATTTGCAGCCCCACCCATAACCTCGTTTCGTCCGTGAATGAGTTGAAAGAAATGTAATATTAGTACTTACTATCCTTCGGAATTAAAATGAGAAGAAAGACGTCTTAATTTTTTCCAGCAAAAATACAACACCCACACATAACACATAAAGTGTTACAAAAACTTTTTAAAAACCCTTTACGTAAGCAAGAAATCGATCAAATACAGCCTTCATGCTGGAATTTGGAAGTTAAGTCGGCATGAACGCCTGAGAGGGATAAGTTGCAAGGCGCTGACAAACAAAACGGATCATTAAAGGAGAAGGTAAGTTTTCTTAGTCAGCAAGGTAGGAATGACAGGATAAACCACCTAGCTCCCCACTCTGTACTCCATACAAACTTTTGAAATGACTTTGGATTAGAAAAGGTTTTCTACGGTTAAAGTTTTAAAAACAGTTTCCTAAATTTTGCACAAAGTTTGCTCTCAATCAGTTCTTTTTTTGGCAACCGTCTTATGGTAGTTGCTAAGTTTTTCATACCTCACTTGGTAACGTGCCCGAAGTATAGTTCCAATTTACCGTTGTTTGCATAGTAATAATAACAATACCATAATAAACCAAGTACGCTTATAGTAGGAGGGATTTGTTTGCGCCTATACAAACTGTTCAACGAAGACAAAGAGTTACTCTATGTGGGACAGACAACCAACCGTGTGAAGCAAAGGATAAAGCAACATTTTCAACAGTTGAAAGATAAATACACATCCTTGGAAGACAAAAATATTTGGGTAAAGGATATTGCCTATTTTAGCTATTCAGAGCAGCTGGAAAATGCGGCTGAACTGGATATTTATGAAATTTACGAGATGTCTCGCTCCAACCCAAAAGAGAATATAAGGAACAAGCATGAAGAGGAACCGAGCTTCACTTTACCAAAACTGGAATGGGGAGAATTACATCCAATCAGCGAATTAAACTATGACGTAGAAGAGTATAAGCAGCTGGCTAAGAAATTAGAAAAGAAAAGAGAGGAGAAGCAAAAAGAAAGACAAGAGAAAATTCACGAAATGGAAGAAGATGTAAGCTTGTAATGTTGCAAGACTTCGTAATGCCCTATTGATAGGCATTTATAACCTGGCTCCCGGGATGCACTTCATACAAACTGTAACGGTTAATTTAAATATATTGATATGGTGTCTAAACCGATTATCTTGATAACCTTTACAATATTGTAAATAATTACATGAACCCGGAATGTATAGTTAATAAACCAGAAATTAACGTCAAGAGGTGAAACATATGCCGGCTGATAAAAGAATAGCAGTATCCGAAGAGAGATGGAAGGAGCTAGGTGAAATGAAGAAGGCAGGACAAACCTACGATCAGTTGATCAAGGAATTGATTCAAAAGGCAAACCGGCTTGAATTAGCGGAAAAAGCCAAGAAAGTTAAAAATATGGGCGAAGATGAACTTAGTCCCGTTGATATAGATGAGTGAGTACGAGGTTTATCATTGTTCTGAAACCAAGGATTTTTTCGATAGTCTGGACGATAAAAGCAAAAGAATCTTCCAGGACCACTTCAAGGAATTAGCCAACGCACCACATACCTGGGATGGTCACCGGGACAAAGAAAAACTAGTTGTTTCAGGGGTAGAACTATACAGAATGCACGTAAGTCGTACCTGGACAATTTTTTACACTATTTTAGAGAAGAAAAAGCAGGTAAGGCTGGTAGAAATATTGACTATAGATGAAGCGCATGAAAAATACGGTTATTGAATCGTATATTTTTGAAGATTGATAAA
>CAYNPZ010000552.1:0-1941 GCA_964399175.1 uncultured Bacteroidales bacterium
CGTAAACGTTTATAAAGACCAATTGGAAATTCAGGGTTTTGGACGGGAAAAGGACTGGGTGCTGGAGATAAAATGAATGGGGCGATAAAATTTTGAAATGTAGCTTAGAAAGCTTATCCTGATCTTTCCCAATTAACCCGAAATATTTAAGAATAATGCGGGGTTGACTTTCAGTGAGCTTACCCGCAAGCGGGTTCCGTTCCTGGATCCTTCCCTTAATCCCTCCCGCATTCATAAACCTCCCTCCATTCGTTTATGAATGATCTAGGTTAAGACCTTTTATTTCTACCCTCTGATTTTCATTGAATATCTATCCGCTGATGAATGTCGCAATTTTACAATTTATGCAGAGATGTCCGCCCTACTTTTGTCTCATCAAAAATGTTCAACCATAAAAATTCAAAGACGATGAAAAAAATTATTTCATGGGTGGAAATCCCGGCAATTGACATGGATAGAGCTGTAAACTTTTACAACGCAGTTTTGCGCCTTGATCTGGAAGTCTCGGATTACGGTGAGGAAAAAATGGCCTGTTTCCCTGGAAGCGAAGGTGCCATCTCTTTTGCTCCCGGTTTTAAACCATCAAAGGACGGAGTGCTGGTCAGCTTTAACCCAGGTGAGGATCTGGATGAGACAATCGGCAGAATCAAAAAGAATGGTGGTTCAATTGTGCAGGCTAAAACCAAAATTGAGGCAGAAGGGCTGGGTTATTTTGCATTATTTACCGACAGCGAAGGCAACAGAGTTGGATTGTACGGTGACAGGTAAACAATAAAGAAAGAGAAGCGGGTGGTGAAAGGATATCTTTTTTGGCACCCGCTCGCTTTTTCATCAAAATGATTGCTATTTTTGCAGAACAACAATTGAGAAAATGAGTATCTCCGTTGCCAGACCCTCCCCACATTTGTCGGGATATATAAAACAATTTTATGCTGTTGAGGCATCCTCCGCTGCATCTGAAATCTATACCCACCGGATTGTACCGACAGGGCTGACTGAAATTATGTTTTTTTCGGGGAGTTTGCCCAAAGCATCTGACGAACGGAAGAACATTTCCGAAAGATCTATATTAAGCGGTCAACAGAAAGCATATTATGATCTTATCATACCGGGCACAGTATCTTTATTTTCAATTGTATTTGAGCCCCATGGCCTGATGCGCTTCTTTGATTTTTCACCGGCTGAATTGTATGACCGAAACATACCCCTCAGTCTTCTGAATAAAAATGAATTTTCTGAAATTGAAGAAAAGCTAAATGAAGCGGTTTCATTTACAGATAAGGTTATGGTAGCTGAAAAGTTCTTGAACAATCGCTTTCAAATTAATAAAGAAAGATACGCATTCAAAAGGATAAAATACTGTACGGAACGTATAGAGAATAGCAAAGCCATTATTTCAGTTGATCTTCTGGCCTCCGAAACATTTCTGAGCAGGAGGCAATTTGAAAGAATCTTTTCAGAATATGTCGGAACCTCACCGAAACAATTCCTGCAGACCATCAGATTTCAGCATGCGTTATTCCGGAAAAGCAAGTATCCTGATGACACGTTGACTGCGTTGGCATACGACTGCGGATATTATGACCAGGCGCACATGAGCAATGAATTCCGTCAGTTCTCGGGCATGTCCCCAAAAGAATTCTTTTCTGCATGTGAGCCGGAGTCGGATTTCTTTAGTCAATAAATCCCTGAAGCCTTAATAACAATCTCTATCCAAGAAGCACAGCATGCATCATATAAATTTTCTCATACAAGTTTTGCTTTTCTGAACAAGCCTTTCATTTTGCATTGTTAACATTTTCATCTTTGGATAATACAAACTCATCTTTAAAACATACAGACTCGTCGTATTTTAATTGTTTCCAGCAATCCTCCGGTATATATTAGTTTTAGCCTGGATCATTCATAAACAAACGTAGTGAAGTTTATGAATGCGCGAGG
>CAYNPZ010000553.1:0-1933 GCA_964399175.1 uncultured Bacteroidales bacterium
AATATTCTTGTGATTATGACTGATCAGCAAGCAGGGGATGCTATGAGTTGCAGGACAGGTATGGTTCCAAACAGACATACGGGGGGATTAAAGTCGGCCCTATTTATGGTATTTTTTAGTCTCATATTGCTGGGCTCATTTCAAAACATTTTCGCAGCCGGCGGTTCATTTGATTATATACTGATCTCGCAGGAGGACAATAAAATTATTGCCACGGACGGCAATAGTGGGAAAAGGGTTCGTGAAAGCGTTTATCCCCGGGAAATCATCGAATGGGCGCTGATGCAAGCCAATATAACTGTTCTTCAAAAGGGGAAATACGAGATGGCTGGGACACTTGAGATTCCTAGATCAGGTGTATCCCTGATTGTTGATAAGGGTGCTGTGTTAACGGTTGTGACTGGTAAAGAACTTACGGTGCTTTCAGAAGGTCATGGCAATTTCCCTTCGCTTATCAGAAACAAAAATCGCGACAATGTCAAGGTTATTAATCTGGGGACACTGGATGTGGGAGGTGATATCGTTGATGGCCCGGATGTTCGAGCCAAGAACGGGTGGCCCTCCTGCGTAACCTTTGACGGGAGAAATGGAGGAACATGTGGCATAAAAGGGGGGCTTGTCTTCTCGACCGGGATTGTAAACTCCCACGATGCATTCTGGATAGTTGACAGTAAGAATATACAGATACCTCTTCTCTGGAGGTCGTCATTAGGCAATGCCCCACTTGCCATGGAAGGTTGTGAAGATTCCAGATTGGGTTTTATTGCTGGTCTCATGGGAGAAAAGGCCAACGAGAATGAGACTCTGGATTTCAACAGCTTCAATCAGCGCATCGAAGTTGATACTGTTCTGGGATGGGTGCCAGGAGGGACGAAGGACGAAATCCTGGATATCAACAATTCTCCGGACTGTATTATAAGGGGGGTAATAGGATATGGCCAATCTGAAAAGATAAAATTAGTGAGTAGAAATCAGTACGGCCCGGGAGGACGGCGCCTCACACAGAAACCCTATATAGACAATAATTCTGAGGGTACTGTAGTAAAGCAAGAGAAATATGTAGACAAGGAGGTGAAAAGGTGGAAAAAAACCACTGAAACCCCTGGTTTTCCGGAGAGTCTTCCAATGATGAAAATTCGTGCGAGCCTGACCGCCGTCTTTGAAGATGGTTCGAAAGAGCAGGTCTTTGAGAGGACCTATGAGTTCAACCTGGCACAGTCAATCGATCGGTAGGAAGAATCAAATAAGGAAACCCTCCTGGACGAGCTTACACAAAAGACACATCGACCGGTTTTATAAGTTCGCAGAAGGCACAAGAAGTAAGGACTTTGTGGTGAACAATCATAAATCCTTAAGGCTTTGTCCTTATATTAGGGTTTGCTTTTATCATCCAATTATTTATAAGTCAGAGGAAAACATTTATATCCGGTATTTTCTGGGCCTGGATCGATACCACGCGGAACAATTGTTTTAATCCATCAGTATTTGTTGACTTGCGCAAGAGAATGGCAGCAGCCGATTATGACCGGGTCAACCGGAAAATTATCCGATTTGCCCGTAACCAGGAGTTGAAGGAAAAAAGGAAAGGAGATAAAAATAGCTGATAAGGCAAACTTTCCAAATAAAAAAGGGGATTCATGGAGATTTTGGGAAAAACAGCTAAAAAGGTTATTGCCTACATCAACTTTTTTTTGTAATTTCGAAATACTTCCATAACTTTGCAAAACTTTCAATGAAGTGAGTAATTTAGAGAACAAATCAGAACTCAATATTCAGGCAGCTAAAAAATTAATAGAAGAAAACCTTTATGCACCAAGCGTTCATTGTTCATATTACAGTTGTTTTCAATTGTTAAAATTTAAAATGAAGGATTTTTTTGGTTTCTCCTATGAACAATTAGGGGCTAATACCAGTTCTTCTACAAAAGGGACAG
>CAYNPZ010000554.1:0-1932 GCA_964399175.1 uncultured Bacteroidales bacterium
GCACCCCTGGCCTCCCGATGGAATAACCGGGACAGGCTCTAAAGGGACCCGCCGCCCAGTAGCTTCAGTTGGTGCCGTCGTGCGCTCGTGTTTTCGTTGTTTCAGGTTTAAAGTTTAAAGTTTGAGGTTAACTGAGGCTAAGGCTAAGGGCAGAAAATGCAGCATACGGGGAACTCACTACTCATTTCTCATAACTTCTTCGTCGCCCTCTCGCTTAAGTCGCCCCCTCGTTCTTTCGTGCTTTCGTGTTTTCGCCCTGCCGTTTCTGCTTGATACTGACCACTGATCTCTGACCTCTACTTACTACTTCTCTTCCTACTATATTCTCCCAGTTTTCCTTACTTTATTTATTATGGTATGCTTGACATCTTCCCAACGGACCGGTTCATATAAAACAGGCATCGGATCCTGTTCCGCATCTTCAAAATAAACCAGCGATTTTAACAGTATGTAGCGATAATCCTCAACAGGATATTTCTTCGAATAGTATTGAAATAATTCCTCAAGCTTAAAATTTTTCAGCAGATAAAATAAATCAATAAAATCTTTTTTTGTACCTCTTGAAACGATAGCGGATAATTTCATACAAGCGATATCGAGATGGTCCGCTATTTTAAAATATTCAAAAGTTATCGGTTCCTTCAATAAAGGATACTGATAACCGAGAAAACTTATCCGGATATCGTTTACCAATGCATGTAGTGTATTTTTTGCTTCGGATTGTAACTGAACTTTACCAATGTCTCTTAATTTGCTTATAACCTCTTCGTTGGTAAAGTCTTCCCTGCTAAAAAAATCAAAATCCACCGATTTTCGGTGTCTGTATTGCAAGGCCAAACCGGTTCCAACTGCGAGATAAAACCTATCGATCCAGGAAGTGCTTTTCAATATATTCAATAAGGCTTGCTGATTCTCTGGTAATATCGCTGGGTCAATCTGCATCCTGATAAATGGTTTTCCAGTAATTGAGTGTTTTTTTGTCGAGCCTTCTGCTTTGAGTAGCAATTTGCTGAAAATAAGCTTCCCCAACCTGTCTTTTGATCCATTGAATGTCTTCAAGCGTTCCGTAATTTAACAGTCTTTCTAATATAAATTTCGGATATCGTTCCAAAGACAGTTCATAAAAATCACAGTCCCAGAAATATTTTCTGAAAATTTCCGGCAATTTATGTGGGTTTGTCATTGACATATTTTCCGGTTTTGTTCTCCGTGACCTGAGTAACCGAAGAGAGATGAGAATTGCTAGCTAATAGCACAGAGCTTAGAGGAAGAGGCATAACGAATCCCTGATCTCGGATCCCGGATTATCTTTAGCTGGAGTATGGTGCTTTTGTAATGGCTTTGCTGGTTACTGGGTGCTGGCAGAGAGCAAAGAGCTAAGTGCTTAGAGGAGGAGGCTGCAGGTTATATTGTTTCGCACCCTCACGTTTTCGCATCTTCGCCCCCTCGTTCCTTCGTACCCTCATTTTTTCGCGCTGTCGTTCTTTCCCGGATACACCTCCTCCCCCTCACTCACATGGAGCGATTAAACTTACGAAAATAAAAAGGTTTGGGGAAACGGTCAAATGGTTCATGGTGATGTGGGTCAACTTTTTGTACAAAGGGCGAAGAGTTCAGGGCATACAGCAAAATGTATCGATTTTCGGGTACCGTGTCCCTGGTTTACTCCCCCATGAAATATTTAATAATCTTATAAAAAATCCTTAAGACTATTTGGTGTGATAATTATTAAGTCTTTATGGGTTAATTTCTTATCATTGGTCAGGAAATAATTGCTATTATAATTAATCGCAGTTGCTAATTGGATGGAATCCGGTGTTTTGTAATTATAATCAGCTCTAATGTTTGCTGCTAATTTTGAAATTTCTGTGTTTAAATCAATAATATGAATTGAATCAGATTGTGTTAGAATCATTTCGTATTGATCGACCA
>CAYNPZ010000555.1:0-1917 GCA_964399175.1 uncultured Bacteroidales bacterium
TGGAGAAAAAGATGAAAGACGCCCATACACAGTCGGAAGACTTTATGTTTGAATATGAGAAAAACTAAAAGAGCGAAGAGCAGAGAGCAAAGAGAGAAGACACCGGGAATAGTGCAAAAATTAACATTAAAAATTCCAAATTTCAAGCACCAAATTTCAAATACCTGCCCGTCAGCAGGCGGGATTTCCAAATTCAAATCACCAAAATTCAAAACTCCACACCAAGCTAAAGATCTCTGAACTTTAGTCCTGGGTTTTGAATCATTGAATAATTAGTTATTGGTGCTTATTTGTAATTTGTTATTTGTTATTTGGTGCTTATAATAGTTCATACGTTTAAACTAATTTGAAAATCTTTCCTGAACCCCGGATTAATCTACGTTAAATATGTATCTTCAGTCAATCTCCGGACGACTGTACCCCTGTTCCTGTATCTTTTCAAGGAATGGTCTGCAGTTCCTCTACTTTCTCCGGATGCTCTGAACCCACATTATTAGACTCATCAATATCCTTTTCCAGGTTATAGAGCTGAATCTGCATGGAACCGCCACCGTCGATATTTTTCTTATCCTGAATCCATGCAGGTTCCTTTCCGGGCTTGATGTACTTCCATTTACCCTGGCGTAAGCCCAGCGTCCATGATTCCTCCACCATGACATCGCGTCCTTCCTGTGAATTACCCAGCAACGCGGGCAGCAAGTTGTAGCTGTCGGGGGCTTCTGTACCTTCCAGCTCCTGGCCGGTTAGTTCAGCCAGGGAGGCCAGAAAATCCACCTGGCTGACCAAGGCATCGGTTTCTCCCGATTCTACTACACCAGGCCAGCTAATGATCATGGGTACGCGCGTTCCCCCTTCCAGGGCACTGTATTTGCCCCCACTGAAAGGACCGGCAGGTTCATCAGAATTCCATTTTTCCTCAGCCTGATCGGCATAACCATCATCCAGAACGGGCCCGTTATCGCTGGTGAAGATCACGAGGGTATTCTCTTTCTTTCCCATCTTTTCCAGCTTCTTCATCACCTGACCGGTCACCCAGTCCATCTGAACAATGGCATCGCCCCGCGGGCCGATCTCAGATGCACCCCTGAACTTCTGGTTGGGAATCCTGGGCACGTGAATGTCGTGGAAAGAAAAATACAGGAAGAAAGGCTTTTCATTATTCCTGTCCAGAAATTCACGGGCTTTCCAAAGCATTTTCCAGGAAAAGAGTTCATCCTGCCAGCGGGCTGTGTGGCCGCCAGCCATATACCCAATCCGGCTCACACCGTTGATGATTGTGTTGCTGTGCTGGGGATCAGCGCCTACCTTTAACAACTCGGGATGTGATATACCGGTAGGCTCGTTGCCCACTTTCTCTCCATAACTTACCCGTATCGGATCTTCCGGATCCAGATCCACCACATGATGGTTTTCAACCCATACACACGGTACCCGGTCGCCGGTTGCAGGTATGATATAGCTGTAATCAAATCCCACTTCCAGCGGACCAGGTTTAATTTCCTCATTCCAGTTGACATCCCCGTCACCCAGGCCAAGATGCCATTTACCAACAATGGCCGTTTGATATCCAGCTTCCTGCAACATAGAAGGCAGCGTTTTCTGATCCGGCTTTATAAGCATGGGAGCATCTCCCGGCAACACGCGGGCACCGCTCCGGAAAGCATAACTCCCCGTGAGAAGGCCATATCTTGATGGTGTAGATGTAGCTGCAGAACAATGGGCGTCGGTAAATTTAAGCCCGTCCTCAGCCAATTCATCCACATGGGGCGTTTCAACATTTTCAGCACCATAGCATCCCAGATCACCATAGCCCAAATCGTCAACATAAAACAATACAATATTGGGACTCCGGGGCTGTTGGTGATTTTCTTCTGCTTTGTTCTCCGCCTCTTCCGCGGCCGAAAGCTGGCCGAAAAG
>CAYNPZ010000556.1:0-1915 GCA_964399175.1 uncultured Bacteroidales bacterium
AGAACGAAACAAGATAAATTAAATATTCTGGTGAATGTATCTAGTGAAAGTCCGTGTATTTCGTCGAATATAACACAGAGGTGTGCTACTTACTGTGTTTATTCAGAAGAAAGATAGAATATTGTTAAATGATTTTAGTAGCGTATTTAAAAAATGGATTCAAAACTGCCAAACGGTTTGATGTATAAAAATTTAGTAACGCCTAAAATCCGCAGATGAAAAATTTGGAAAAATCACTGCCTGAATAAAGGCTTAATTTACCCAATTTTAATGTAAAAATTAGCCGTTTCTTCAAATAAATTCCTATCAATAGTATCTCAATTGACCTGTTTTATTTATTAGCATGGTGGCAAAGATAATATGTTTTTCTTTTCAAATATAACCCACTGAAATTCAGTAATTTAAATTTGAGATTAAAACATACCTCTCCCTCTTTTTAGACTGGAAAGTGCTCTTTTCTATTCCACAGCCAAATGATAGCCTTGCGATGAGAATAGCTTTAATACGTCCTGCCGCCCCCTGCGTATCCATTTTACCGGCACAACGATAAAACGATAGATAAACTTCTTCAGTCGATAATAGGGTTTAACAAAATCCACCTTCTTGCTGATAAAATTGATTAAAAAGTGGTATAAATTACGGCATATGGCCATAATAATCATAAATACCGTGTTTTCCTGTAAAAAGGAGAACGGCATCTTCTTCCAGCAAAAATCATTGTTCATCTCATCAAACAATCGCTCACTTTCACCCCGGGCGTTATAAAACCTGATGATTTCTTCGTCTGTTTTTTCCCAGTCATTGGTCATAATGGCGCGATAAACAAAATGATCTCCGCTAAACAGGTCACACTGCCCGTCGCTTTTCTTTTGCCGGCTGATTACATAACGATAGCTCTTCTCTCCGCCAAAAGGAGCATATTCAATAGAGGCTACCTGATAGGTCTTATAGCCAATCTCCACCTCTTGCCAGTTGATAATATTTTTTATCCGCGAGAGCAGTTCGCTGCAGCGCATTGCCCGTATATAAAAGTACTCGGCCTCTTTCTCCACGAGGGAGACAACCTCCCGGGTAAAAGACCCGCAATCGGCACGGAAACGTTTTATCCGGATGTCAAATTCTTTAAGCAGATTGAACATCCGCTCAAGGGTTTCTGCCTGCCGGTATTTTACATTGCTGTTGCCATTGCGGTTTTCAATATAAACCGGGTAGTTACCAATGGATGCGATGCCCGGCATATAGCCATCGGCTTTTTTATAGCTGCGCCGTGAATCATATTTGTCATTGGCAGTAAACTGATTGTCATAATCAAGCGTATTACCATCGCTCGATATAACTTGCCTGAGGTTTATTAAAAGCCCGATCATCAGTCGGTTTAAAGCAATATTGCTGTTAAACTCATGCTCGATACCCTTATGACCGGTATAAAGCTGTTTTTCGGTGGACAGTTCTTTCTGCATCCGCAAAAGCGTATCTGCTGATGGAGGATTGAACCCCTTTAATTGTTCTAATATCGGGCGGTTATGGTCGTTAATGTCTTCAGCACAATCTCCGCCTGAAAAAATCAGGTTTAAATAGGAGCGCACGATATCACTGTAGGAGTAACTGGCATTGGCATAGCGGCTACCCAGCTCTCTGTCAATAAATTCATATATTCCTCCATTGCTAAGAATATGATCGGTCAGATTAATACCGCCAAAGCCATTGATTTTTTCATTAGAATATGTAACTTGCATAGCTACTTGTGTTTTGTTTCACCAAAAATGGTGAAAATTTTAGAATCGGGCAAGCTTTGGAAGGACTGATTTTCCTTAGCTTCCCGATTTTTCCAAATTTTTCATTTGCGGAATCTGGGTAT
Organism: uncultured Bacteroidales bacterium; assembly: GCA_964399175.1. Taxonomy (GTDB): domain Bacteria; phylum Bacteroidota; class Bacteroidia; order Bacteroidales; family UBA12077; genus JAGXLC01. The sequence continues at coordinate 1,859 of CAYNPZ010000556.1, forward strand.
TATATTTCTTATCTGATTTAATGAAGTCAACGGTTATAACTAACTGATAAGTATGCA
>CAYNPZ010000557.1:0-1891 GCA_964399175.1 uncultured Bacteroidales bacterium
TATAACCCTTAGAGTTATCTCAGGCGCCCTTGGTGGTTACATCTTTCTTACCAGATAACTTTCGCCGGAAAGGGGGGATCAAAATGCTGGTATGGCAGTTTTTAACCCCGGCGTCAGTTTTCCGGAGAGGGGGGCAAATTCTTCCGGAATAGGGAGTCAGTTTGTTGCGGAATTTACAGGTATCCATCCGAGCAATCCATCTTAAGAATGAATTGGGAGGCAATTTTAGTCAAGCTCCAGATTTTGCAGCATGAGATCGTCAATTGCTTGATTGGCTGGATAATCAGGAACAAGCTCCAGGACTTTCTTAAGCCATTTCCACAGATTAACCCCATGCGGCTTACGTTTTTTATATAAACGCTCAAAGAGCCCATTAACACATCCTCTTCCATCCTCTATAGGTTAAATTTGTTATTAATTGACCTTTAAGTTCTTCAGCCTGTATTTTTATGTTAATATTGAAATTAACCTTAATACACTTACAAGATAATTGACTTGCAAATTGGCTTGAAAAATTTCCTAAAAATCTTCAGGATTCAAAAAATTTGTATTTTATTCCCAACATATAACCGGTTTAATTTTATCGTTTTCATACCGGAAAGATACGAAAACCCTAAAAGTAAAAGATTTGTTATGAAAATTCTCTTGGTTAATCCGAACCGTTACGATGCTCCACCGGTGCCTCCTTTAGGTCTGGAGTATTTGTATGGAATGCTTACAGATACCCGACATAAACCGGTTTTATTAGATCTGTGTTTTGACGGCAACCCTTCGGAAACATTAAAGAATACCATTTCCGAAGTACAGCCTGATATCATTGGGGTCACCATCCGTCAGATTGATTCGGCTTTATATTATACAAACGTCTTTTTTCTTGATGAAATCAAAACATACATTGGGGTATGTAAATCTTTTAATATTCCAGTTGTTCTTGGAGGAAGTGGTTTTTCCGTCATGCCCCGTGAAATATTGGAATACACAGGAGCTGACTATGGAATATTTGGTCCGGGAGAGTTCGCTTTTAAGCAATTAATAAATACCTTGGAATACAAAGGAAAGGCAAATCAACTAACCAATGGGTTTGCTGCGTTTTCAGAAAAATCATATAAAAATAAGCGGGGAGATATAGTCGATTATCAGACTTATATACAAAAAGAAGGTACGATCGGATTCCGAACGCAAATAGGTTGTCCGGAAAATTGTTTTTTTTGTGTGGAAGGAAATACGCCGGTTCTGTTTCATGAACCGATATCAGTGGGCCATGAGTTATATACCCTCAAACATTACGGATATACAAAATTTCATCTATGTGATAGCGAGTTTAACCTTAACCTTGAACACTGTATCAATATATGCAAGGCTATATTGTCCATTGCAGGACCGATTGATTGGGCACTTTATATGAAGCCTAAACCGATCTCATCCGAATTGTTTACTTACTTGCATAGAACAGGAGCCTCCCTCATAACATTGAGTATCGATACCCACAAAGATGTTCGAAACGGTTTTCACCAATTGGAGACATTTCTCAAGTATGCTGATACCAATGGTATCCCGGTGATTATTGATTTATCTGTGGGTTATCCCTATGAAGATATTACCCGTACACAAGAATTGCTCGATTTTTTAGACACACAGCCGGTTGCTTCCGTTGGTATCAATTCATACTATCGTGTATACCCGAATACACCGTTGTTTCAAACAATAAAAGAAAATGGGGATTTACATCCTTACTTAATCAATTGGACTCCTGAATCAAACCATTTATATCCCGTATTTTTTGCCTGGTTTCGTTATGAAGAACTACTCCCGATAGTTCCTGACAGGAAAAAATTCCGAATCGAAGGTTTCGAAAAAGCCACCAATTATCAGCGAATAAAGAATCAATAAC
>CAYNPZ010000558.1:0-1884 GCA_964399175.1 uncultured Bacteroidales bacterium
GTACGGTTGTAAAGCACCTCCTCTGTGATCACCTTCCTGGCCACGTTATCGATCTGTCCCCCGGAAAAATGGTATTGTGCGGCAAGCTTTTCATAATCCGCTTCCTTCAGTCCGCCAAGCTTTGACTTCCATATCCTGCTTTTCACATTTGTTGAAGGTTCCCGGAAACAGATCTTGTAAAGGAAGCGTCTTTCAAAGGCCTGATCCAGGTTCATGGTCAGGTTGGTGGTAGCTACCAGGATGCCCTCAAACGCCTCCAGTTGTTCCAGCAAGATGTTCTGAATGGCATTTTCGGTTTGCCCTACGGATGACCTGTGGCTGTCGCCCCGTTTGGAGAAAAGGGCATCGGCCTCGTTGAACAGCAGGATGGGATACATATCCTGGTTTTGAGCATAATTGCGGTACGAATCAAAGATCTCCCTGACATTCTTTTCGCTTTCTCCGAACCACATGGATTTGGTATCACTCAGATCCACATGGACCACCTCCCTTGCGGTTTGCCTGGCAAGCTGCCTGGCCGTTTCTGTTTTGCCGGTGCCGGGCTTCCCATGCAATAAAACAGTGACGCCCTGAGGCATATTCCGTTCCTTCAGCCTGTTTTGCAATTCAGGCAGTTTATGTTTTTTCAGAAGGTCTTGCAGGAAAGTGACCCGCTCTTTTTCACGGGCATTGTAAAAAAGTTCCGTTGCTTCTATGGAATCGGGTTTGATCACATTTTTCATTTCTTCCTTATTCATAAGGAAATTCACATCTTCCCCAAAGAGCATTTTTAATGACTTCTCCGTAAGCCTGATGGTACGTTTATTACGGAATTGTGACTTGCTCCATTCCAGCAGCTCTTTTTCAAACAGGGGGCCTTTTTCCTGGAAAAGGCTCTTTTTAAAAAGGAATTGCTCACGAATGTTGTCAAAAATGGCTCCCAGGGGTTCATTGATACTTACATCAATTTCCCCGGCAATGGTGCACCGGCAGACATAACAATAGAGCAGCTTTTCTTCCAGCTCCAGGCCAAAATCATTGATCGTTTGTATTTCATCGAGCTCCTCATACTGTTCCGCAAGTTCCTCCGCTTCTTCAAAGAGCTGCAACGAATGTATGATCTCATCCCTTCTGTATTCAAACAATTCGTCCAGTTCCTGGAGGAAACCCGTAAAATCTCTGACTGTATTTTCTTTAGCGAAGGATGCCTTTTTATTTTCCAGTATGGATTGGATAAGCTGATTGGGAACAATATAATTCTTTTTTGCCAGGTGCATGTTTCGCCCCCGACGGCGCCGGGCTTTGCCTTCCAGGATGTTTTTATCAACCATGTCCTCCAGCTCCTTGTGATAGGTTAAGATCCTAAGCGGGCTGACATTAAAATGACGGGCAAGCTCATCCACAGCCGCCTGTGATTTCTCGTAGTTAATGGAAAATATGACAGCAAAAAACAGCGCCTGTATTTCATTCACCTGCAGATAATCAGCCAGCCGGGCGATCTCATGTCGGACAGCGGAAATCTTATCCTCCTTCATCCTGGAATCTTCGATATTTTCACTTATCTGAATAATGGCATTTAAAACATTGAATTTTGCCGTTTCCAATTTTACCTCCTCTTTTGTTGTTTGCAAATGTAAGGGCAGGTTGCGACAATGTGTGTCGTAAATTGAGGCTAAGACTGAGGCTGAGGCTAAGGCGAAGAGTAGAAAGGCTACGGTCAGATTGCTAAATGATTGCATTGTCAAATTGTTTCCTTGAGCTGTGCCCATCAGAGGATTCTGGCAAATTTTGCCAACTGAGTAAAAGTAGGCTAAGGCTAAGAACAGAACGGCTGTGGTAAGGTGGATAATAGCTAAATGGTTGCATTGTCACATTGTTGCATCGAGCTGTGTCCATCAGAGGATT
>CAYNPZ010000559.1:0-1876 GCA_964399175.1 uncultured Bacteroidales bacterium
ACGACGCACGGCCCCCGCTTCCGCTTCACTACTTCGGGGCAGGCGTGCGTCGCTACGTGCCTAAGGGCAGAGGTCGGAGTTCTGTCCTCCTCAACTCTTCAACTTCTCAACTTTTCAAAATAATATTTCGGGTAGATTTCTCTTTACTGTTTACTATTTCTTTACTGGATATTAAAGCGTTCCAGGCAATATGTTTTCAGGGAATTCCACACATCAGAAATGACTATAGCATCTTCAGACAATGCATTTAATCCTTCAATTACTTCATCTGAAATAAAAGGATATTCGTGAGTTACAGTATTTCGCGTCTCGCGTAGCTGAAACCACTGTTTATGATCATCTAATAATTCAAGCTTTTCAAGGGTTGTCAATAAGTCAATAAATGGAAGACCCCGGATATCTTCACCCAGATTTTTCAGTAAAGCAGGAAACAAACGGTTGCCCATGCTATCTTGAAGTTTAGAGAACCGAAAAATCAACTGATCCAGATAGCTCAGATCATCTTTGGTTAATTCTTGATAATTCGTTGCGTTGAGCGGGAAATAATCCATCACTTTATGATAAGCATACTGCATGCGTTCGTTATGGATTTCACATAGCTGGAGAGCTTCCCTTAGCTCATCTTTATGACGATCATGAGTCATAATTCCACGGACTGTGTTTGAATGGAGCAATAAAAATTCTTCTTTGCTTTAGTTGATTCAGTATCCAGCACCACATCTATTTTTTGATCGCCAATGATGGATTTCAGTTCTGAAAGAAAGGATAATTTTGACCTCAGGGTAAGATTTTGCTTGTTCTCATTGGTTATAAACAGGTCGATATCTCCGCCTTTTAACTGGTCCGATGTTCTTGACCCGAAAAGATAGATACGTGTCTGCGCCCCAAATATATCTTTGGCCAAACGTTTAATGATCTCTTTTTCTTTCTCGGTAATTCGCATGGAAATACTTTTCTAGTAAACGTAATTTTAAAGGAAATTGTTATGGAAGGCAATGTATTTCTACTTCTCAACTTCTTCTCTTTTCAACTCTTCAACTTATCAACTGTTCAACTTTCTTCTCAACTCTTCAACCATTTTCAAGGGTAAAGTCCATGAAATGTTGTTTCACACAAATATCGCAAAAATGTATTCTCACGCAGATCCGTCAAAAGCCTGACATGTCCCGCAGATGAACGCGGATAATATGTAATAAATTAATCAGCGAAATCTGCGTGCAACATATTCCCCAAAATAGCCTGCAAACACCTCCCCGCGGTTTTCCCGTCCCATTTTTCCGGGCGTTGTGGTTTTCTCTTGAGTTGGAATGTTTCCCGGTATGCTTTTCGGATTCGTTTCTCTCCCGTGTTCACGCAGGGTGACTGGTCTTTCTGTGTTCCATCTTAGGGTGAGGTAGGGTGTTCCGAGAATTGTGCATTCTTGTTGCAGGCCGCCGGTGGCTGCCGGATATTTAAACTGTTTGCAAACGGCTTATATATCTATATCAAACGCGTATTGCTGATAGTTTATTAGATTTTTTTGCTCCTGATTGTCTTTCCAGGCTTTATATCTATGGCTCAAGTCAACGATTTCTTTGGAGGAAACCGAACGAAACTTTTTGATAATGGTGTTGAGAACTTCTATTTCGGTATCCGTAAACATCTTTTCATTATATTCTTCAACCCCATTGATTACTTCGGCATAATTACCCTCGGACATTACCATTTCATCAACATATATCTCACCTTCCTCAGCTAATTTTATATACAGCTTGTCATATTCGCTGGGTACTGGCCCCAGAGGGATTGCACGATATGTAAGTCCTGTAATAGAAAAACCTGTTTTACTGTAATGCAGGAAATCTGCAAAAAATAGAAGTTTGTTCAGTTTGGTTTT
>CAYNPZ010000560.1:0-1875 GCA_964399175.1 uncultured Bacteroidales bacterium
GGGGAGGTATGCCTCCCGGAGTCACCTCGGAGAATCTGCAGGCCTTTGTGGATGCTGTGAAGAAATACAGGGAATAAAGGAATTTATTGAGATAATTTAAAAATTGAAATTGAAATTTTATGAAAAATTTTCCAAAAATACTTAGTTTATTGGCTGCTCCTACCCTACTTTTAACCACCGGATGTCAAGACTCTGATAAAAAAGAGGGGAAAGAAAAAAAATACAACATTCTCTTCATTGCAGTGGATGATCTTCGGCCGGAATTGGGCTGCTATGGCCAGGAACATATCCATTCACCCAATATTGATGAATTGGCATCCGAGGGAGTTCAATTTAACCGGGCCTATACTCAGTGTCCGACCAGTGGACCTTCAAGGGCATCTATACTTACCGGGATACATGAATCTGATCATTGGCGGGCAGAAGAAATGGAAGAGGAATTTATCGCGCTTCCCGGCTATTTGAAAGAACACGGTTACACGACCCTTTCTTTGGGCAAGGTGACTCATCACATGAGTGACATACAGGAAGCCTGGAGTGAAGCTCCCTGGCGTTCGGACTCTATATACCACGGTGCAAAAGACTGGGCCCGTTATAATACCTATGGTCTCTGGCAAAACGATTCTTCAAAGCATTATATCAATGAGAAAACCCATCGGGGTCCTTATGACGAAAAAGCCGATGTACCTGACACTGCTTATCAGGACGGCAGAGTAGCCCGAAAATCGGTTAATAAACTTCAGAAGCTCCAGAACTCCGATAGTCCTTTCTTCCTGGCCGTTGGCTTTTGGAGACCTCACTTGCCCCTGAATGCACCCGAAAAATACTGGGATTTATACAACCGGGAGGACATTGAAATTGCTGACAACCGCTTTCGGCCTGAAAACCTTCCGGATCAGGTCAGTAATTCAGGAGAAATTTTCCAGTATGGCCGTGTTGAAGGCTATTATAATTCGGATGCTTTTCATCGGGAGACCCGGCACGCTTATTATGCGTGTGTCAGTTACGTTGACGCCCAGATCGGTAAGCTCATGGACGCATTGGATAAACATGGTATGGCTGAAAACACAATTGTTGTACTTTGGGGTGATCACGGATGGCATTTGGGTGAACACAACTTCTGGGGCAAACACAATACACTGGAAAATGCCGTACGGTCACCCCTGATTATTAAAGTTCCCGGTAATCAAGCCGGAGAACGGGATCAGCTTGTTGGTTTGGTGGATCTTTATCCAACCCTACTTGATCTGACAGAATTAAAAAAACCGTCCCATCTGGAAGGTACAAGTTTCAAACAACTCATTAATAATCCCGATGCTCAGGGGAGAGATGCCGTATTTTCTAAGTTTGGAGGTGGTAATTGTGTGGTTACCGATCGCTATCTTTATACTGAGTGGAATGAGAATGATTCAACAGTTGCGCGAATGCTTTTTGATCATAAAAAAGATCCCAATGAGAATAAAAATGTTGCAGCAAATCCCAAATATCAAGATGTAGTTAAAAAACACTCCAGAATACTGGATAAAAATTTTCCTTATTAATTAGATAAATTATAAGTCTATATGTATTAAATTTCTTATTAGATTCGGTTTTTGGGTTTGGGTTAGGTTGAAAATCTCCTCTTCGGCTGTCGGAGGGGGATTTTCTTGATGAAGACATGCGGCTATAATCCTGGAAATTTAAGATTAAGCTTGAATTTATACCTTAACAATCAAATTCTCTAATAACAAAATCAGATCTCAGTTTTGATAACTTAAAATAGCCTTCAAATATTTGATAAATAGTTAATAATTCAATAATTAAACATTTGATTTTAGTTTTATATAATGTAATATTTGCATATAGATTATTGAGTTCAGTCTAAAAACTGATAGT
>CAYNPZ010000561.1:0-1873 GCA_964399175.1 uncultured Bacteroidales bacterium
TTTTTCAAAACACATTTTTTGGTCTTATAAAGATAAGGCTGATATTCCCCCAGAACGGATTATAAAGCTTGTGATTTCACACGGTGAAATTTCAGATTTTATAACCCTCTCAAAAAAAATCTCTCATCATAAGATAGTTGAAGTTTTAAAAAACTGGAAAGAGAAAGATCGGTATAAAAAACATATTCATTTCATGAACAAAGTGATTCTGAGGAATGATATCACAGTTTAACATTGATTTTCTACCCGGTCAAACTCAAAAGGTATTTGAAGAACTTGCTGAGATACAATTCATCAACAAATACTCCCTTGTAGGAGGAACAGCTTTATCTTTACAGTTAAGACATCGCTTATCGGAAGATCTGGACTTTGTTTATGATGAAGAAAAACTTTCCTTCAATGAAATTAAAAGGAATATAGAAAAAGTATTTCCTGACCATCGCATAATCAGGCAGGAAGCCCCCTGGCAAATTGATTTTATCATTAATGAAATAAAAGTAACATTCTTTTCCAGGGGATCAGTAGCCATTCCTTTCAATGTAGGGAATTATACCACACCTTATAAAAACATAAACATTTGTGAAATAGATGTTATTGCTACTCTAAAAATGGCTTCTATTGCACAAAGAAACACGATAAGGGATTACTATGATTTATACTATCTGACAAAATATCATATGTCACTTCTTGAAATCATTGAAAGAACGAAAACATTAATCCCAAATCTTTCTCCCATCACCTATTCGGAGACACTGGTATATACTGAAGACATTGATGAGGCAACAATAGCAGAGCATTTGCAGCCAGCTGAAATAGTTACAAAAGAGCAAATTTCTAATTTTTTTACAAATGAACTCATTAAAATTAAAGGGAAAATATAGAAGAGGGTCCACGAATCCGTCAAAAGCCGGACACGGTTACACGAATGAAGAAGAGGCTCTTCTCCTTCATCTCAAATGTTCGGGCTACGGAGAGCTAAGCAGGGGAATAAGTTGTGAATTAGTTATGAGTTGTGAGTTCTTCTTCGCGTACTTTTATGCAAATCTTATCGTTATTCCGTGTGGGTAGTGCAATTAGATTTAATGAAGGCTATGAAAATAAAAGAAAAAATAAAATCTAAAATTGACCATCTTGAACCTCAGGACTTAAGAAAAGTTAAACTCTTTATTGATTCCTTAACGGATAAAAGAAAAGTCAATACAGAAACAACAGAGCAGGACCATCCACCTTATATGGACGTTATGAAATTATTGGGAAATGTCGAACTAACCTCAGGGGATATTCATAAGGAAAGAGAAGAACGGATATGATTCTCTTCTTTGATACTTCAGCTCTGGTAAAACTTTTTAGCACAGAGAATGGTTCTGATAAAACTAAAGAGTTAATTACAAATACCTCTAATGATATTTAGGTTTTGGAATTGGCTTTCATAGAAATTCAAAGTGCTATTTATCGAAAAGTAAGGAATGGCGAAATTCCTGAAGATAAAATTAATGCTATTCAAAGAGCCATTGAAGAACAATTTAATTCTTTTAACATAGTTCGCTTAGGTTCAGACATTATTGAAGAAGCTAAATTGTTAATAGAAAAGTTTGGCCGGCAATATGGACTTCGGACACTTGATGCTCTTCATGTAGCAGGATGGAATTTAATGGCTGAGGATAATTGGAAATTTGTTTCTTCAGACAAAAATCAATTGTCTGTAGTCCAAAAGATGAATCATCAGACAATATCAGTTTAAACTGGCTTACATAAACATCTCCAAACCTCCCAAAAAACATATTAATCAGCGCAATTCGTGTAATCCGTGAAAACTTGTCCGGCACCCGACGGATCCGTGGACAAAATTCTTCGTGTAATTCCTGCCTTGCCG
>CAYNPZ010000562.1:0-1870 GCA_964399175.1 uncultured Bacteroidales bacterium
CTGATACATACCTGTTAAAAAAGCAGCTCTCGTGGGAGAAGACATGGGACCATTCGAATGATAATCCATGAAGAGCATTCCTTCCTCGGCGAGTCTGTCTATATTAGGGGTAAAGCCTATTTCTTCCTTATATGCACCGACATCCCCATATCCCAAATCATCAATTTCTATCACCACTATGTTGGGTTTTTCCTTATTGGTGGTACTCCTTGTACACGCTGAAGTTAAAATGAAAAGAAGGAAAAAGAAATTTAAAGCTGTGTTTTTTAGATATTTCATAATATTCCAATACATTATTTAAAGTTCTACTGCTTCACTAACTGTTAATAGGCTGTTTTTGACGAGCGGTATCTCATAAATTTTTGGGATGCTTGCCTTCCAGAAAATGGTTTTCTATATATTCAAGAGAATGTCCTTTGGTTTCCGGAATATACCTGTATACAAAAATAAGCCCCAGAATGCCTATTGCTCCATAAATCAAAAATGCACCCCCAGGATTAACCAAGGTTCCTGCCCCGGAAGGATCTGCCATTTTACCAGTGGTAACCAATCCCAAAGTAAGGAAAGTATTGGTTATGATAAAATTGGAAACCCAATTTACCATAGTAGCTATACTCATTCCAAATCCACGAATTTTAGTAGGATAAACTTCAGATATAAGCAGCCAGGCAATAGGACCAAGGCTTATTGCAAAGGAAGGAATATAAATCATCATACTGGTAAAAGCCGCCCATTTAACGGTAACAGGATCAATGCTGCTATAGAAGGTAAACACAACTCCCAGAACTGCTAAAGAAGCAGTCATACCAATAAGGCCCAGATATAACAGTGGTTTTCTTCCCCAACGATCAACGAGCATAATGGAAACTACTGTGAATAATACATTCACAAATCCAAGCGGCAGGGCGGGAAGAATTGCATCATAAACAGGCTGGGTGCTTTCTGCACCAAAACCTGCCATTTCAAATATGGTCGGGGCGTAATAGGTGATCGTATTGATTCCGGTGAATTGCTGGAAAAACATGATACCCGCTCCAATTATCAGGGCTGGCCGAACCCATGGTGCAAGCAACTGCTTTATGGAACTTATTTGAATTTGTTCTCTTTCTTTTTTTACGGTATTTTTAATTTTCTCTAGTACCTCTTCTTTATTGCTCTCACCGATTTTATCAAGTACTTTTCTAGCCTCGTCTTCACCTTTGTTAACCATTAACCATCTTGGTGTTTCGGACAGGAAAAACATACCTACAGTTAAAATTAAAGATGGAATTAACCCTGCCAGAAACATCCACCTCCAGCCTTCTTCAAAATTTGCAAAACTCAAACCCGCAATATAAGAAAGAAAAACTCCAATCGTTATAGCCAATTGATTGATAGAAACCAAAGCGCCACGAGCCTGGGTTGGAGAAATTTCAGAAATATAAAGCGGCACTGTATAAGAAGCAAGACCAATACCGAATCCGATAATTAATCGCCAAATGATAAGCAATGCAACGGAACTGGCAGCAGCAAGACCAATTGAGCCTACGGTAAATATTATTCCAGCAATTATGATAACCTTTTTACGACCCAATTTATCGGTCATCCGACCGCTGAGTACAGCCCCGATTGCAGCACCGAGTACTGTGATACTAACAACCCATTCCTGCTGACGTTCAGGAAGTACAGCCATGTTATTCATCAGCAAATCCGGATCATTTTTAATCAACAGCAATGCCCCGGAAATAACGCCGGTGTCAAAACCAAAAAGCAGACCACCAAATGCTACAATAACTGCTATTAAAATGACATAACCTCTGTTATAGGTGGGTTTCACGGATTCATTAGATTTTTTGTCCATATAAACCTAAATTTAAGTGTTTAAAAAATT
>CAYNPZ010000563.1:0-928 GCA_964399175.1 uncultured Bacteroidales bacterium
GTTTGCCCTTCACCTCCATTTAAGTGGATCCTTCTAAACCTCTTTTGATCGTATAAATGGATTTCACCTGAATGTTCTCCTTCTTTACCCAATTCAAAACTCCCATCATTTCCTTTAATATCCAGGAAATTGTTGCCTTTTTCGTCTTTCATCACAAATTGCCCGGCAGTCATGCTTTCTTCCACTACACGGCCAAGAGTAAGGGTCGCAAATTCACTGTCCCTTACATCAAGATTTTCCGTATCAACTCTTTGGAAATTGGCTTGCCCATAATGGTGCAAACTATTTTCATAGATTACGGTATCCCCAATTTTCAGACGATAATACGCCTCCAGTTCCCTAGTTTTGACAGCTCCATTCTCAAGGGTTGTGCCTCTTTCGCTATTTTCATAAGCATCTAACACCTTTACATTTCCTTGAATATTCACCTGATCTTCTTTTAAAATAATGTCGGTACTCATAGGTTCTTTATTTTTTGAATTTTACAATACTATAATGGATAATCAGCTTTCCAGAAATCGTTTTGATCCCAGATTTTTACATCTAATGGGGATTTTATTTCCTGGCGATGGACTTCTCTTCCATTTATTTCCAGGCGGATCCATTCCGGTTTCCATGATCCTTTTGGCAGGCTGGCTGCCAATTGGTGAATCAGTACTACCTTTTCTATGTCTCCAAGATGCAGCCTGTTATCCGGATTACCCTCTGCCGGATCAATTACATATCTGGTTTTGGAACCGGGTTGGAAATCTTCAAAGAGGTCTCCATCATATACTTTTTCGTTCAAAATCCACTTGCGTCCGGGAGCCACTTCCAGAAAAACATGATGATTTGTGCCTGCGAAGATTTTGTTCCGTGTATAAATCTCCACTGCCAGTGAATCAACGATCATGTGCTGCCACGCACTGCGGATGCTAAGTGGATTTTC
>CAYNPZ010000563.1:1008-1265 GCA_964399175.1 uncultured Bacteroidales bacterium
AGCTTAGCTGAACCGGCCAGTTTCTTAGTTTATTTAAGTCTTCATGTAAGGAAATGCGGTTATTGAGGTTCCATTTTGATACAAGAGCATCAGCATAACGTTTGGCGCCAGAAGGGTTGGGGTGCCCAATGGCAGCAACAGCACACTTAACTTTGGCAGCAATATTATTCAACCGGTTTTGGTAAGCAAGGCAAGCTTGCCGTCGCTGATAATTCATCGGATCATCAGGTTTGATTTGAAGAATTTGCGTCAAAGGG
>CAYNPZ010000563.1:1275-1867 GCA_964399175.1 uncultured Bacteroidales bacterium
CACCATTCTTCAAGCGACTGTGGTGACTTGGGCGTAAAAACAAGGTTTTGAGGCGCGCCTACACTATGTTGGGGCCCAAATGCAGGATGTGTAAAAAGGATACCCGGTCCCCTTGTGTCCGGATCTGCATGCTGTTCTGTTACAGCCAGGCGCAGCCAGTAAAGCTGACGCCTGGCGAAAAAGCGTACTTGCCGGGCCACATGTTTGGCAGTTGCATAGGAAGCTAGCCTACCAACCGGTCCCATTATATTAATGAGGATTCTGACTATATCCAGATCCGACTGTTCGGATATCAAAGGATAGTATCCGGTAACCATAATAACAGCCGAAGGGAATTGTTGACGTGTTTTTTGCAGAAGTTGTTTGAGGTCATAATAACAGTTATGCCTTATGGCACTGTCCAATTTATTCCTGCTAACCGTTGGATTTAAAATATTTGAAAAACCAATGTCATTGATACCCGCTGTAATTATTACCAAATCAACATCGCGATCTAGTGTTTTCCTTAATTGCTCAAATATGGTGGGTGTTTCCCATGGTACTTCCGGCCACATATGATCTCGCTTCGGATCAAGCGGTGGATCCGTATTCG
>CAYNPZ010000564.1:0-1864 GCA_964399175.1 uncultured Bacteroidales bacterium
CGGGAAAGTTTCACCCCGTCCGCTGGCTTTTGCCCGGGGCAATGTGTACATAGGTGGTGGATCGGCACTGAGACAGATTAAAGGGGTGAAGACGAAAGATACCATTGCTCCACTCCCTCCAGATAGCTTGGCCGGGTCGGAAACAAAAGGGAATTTAAAACTCACCTGGAAAAAGAGCCTGGTGGAAGATGTGGAAGGCTACAATGTATACCACTCGCAGGATTCCCTTGGAGAGTACAATCAGATCAACGATGAGTTGGTAGCAGATACGAGCTATAGCACCAGTGAGGGTAAATCCGACACTAATTATTATTATCGGGTTACAGCAGTGGATGAGGCGGGGAATGAGTCGGATTTTTCGGCTGCAGTAACTGCGGTCCCTGTATCAGATGGGGAGGTTGTAAATCATATACCTGAATTTATAACCACTCCCGATACGGCAGCAAAAGCAGGTCATTACTACAGCTATGAAATAAAGGGTGAAGATGAAGACGGGGATTCGCTGAGGTATGATTATGAACAACTGCCGCCATGGCTTTCATTTGAGATGCTTGGAGATAGTGCGGCAGAAATTTCAGGCATTCCTGGTGAGGATCATGTGGGAGAACAACATGTCATTCTAATACTCAAAGATCAAAAAGATGATGATCCCGTTATACAGGAGTTTGACATTGTTGTTAAAAGTGTAACCGGGTTAAGTGACAATAGGGGTTCGGATATCTTGCGTGTATATCCCAATCCTTCTGATGGCCAAGTTACCATAGGAATGTACCAATATAAAAAAGGGTCGCTGGAGATTTATTCCGTTATAGGAAAAAAGGTCAGGGAAATGGAACTTACCCGACAAAGACAGACAGTGAATCTTTCGGGGAACAAGCCGGGTGTTTATTTGTTCAGGATAAACGTTCAGGGTTCGCCTTCACCCATTGTGAAAAGAATTGTGGTGCGGTAAACACCGGCTTAGCGGTTCCAAACCGCTTAGCCGGTGGTTCATCCAATCCGTGTCAACTTGTCCGGCCCCTGACGGATCCGTGGCGATTATCGGCTTAGCGGTTCCAAACCGCTTAGCCGGTTAGTTCTAAGCAATCTTCTCCATCACTAACTTCTTCCCTTTATCCAGCGCTGCGCTGAGCTTGTCCGGGGCTTTGCCGCCGGCAGTGGCAAAGAAGGGCTGGCCGCCTCCGCCGCCATTGATCTCTTTGGCGGCTTCCCTGATGATATCATTGGCGTTTACCTCTTTTTCCTTTACCAGGTTTTCCGAGATCATGAGGGATAGGTTGGCCTTGCCGTCAATGTTGGCCCCCAGCAGAAGCACCAGGTTATCCACCTCGTTTTTCATCTGGAAAGCCATGTCCTTCATGGCCCCGGCTGAATCAATATCAACAATATCGGCAATGTAGTTAATTCCATTGACCTGCTCCATCTTGTTCAGCAGATCGCGTTTCAGACTGTTCACCTTATCCTGCAGCAGGGATTCAACCTGCTTGTTCAGTTTGTTGTTGTCGTCAATGAGCTTTTCCAGGCTTTTGCTCACATTAGCCGGATTGTTGAGCAGCTCGCTGACTTCTTCCAGGGTTTGCAGGTTTTTCCTTATGTATTCCTCGGCCTTATCCGCAGTGAGTGCTTCAATCCTCCTGATTCCTGCTGATATTGCTGTCTCCGAAGTGATCTTGAAAAAGCCGATCTGCCCGGTGGCATCTACGTGCGTACCCCCGCACAATTCCACAATGTCGCCGAACTTAATGACCCGGACCAGATCGCCATATTTTTCTCCAAACAATGCGGTTGCACCCATCTCTTTGGCCTCCGCAAAAGGTACCTCTCTTTTTTCTTCCCTTGGAAGGTTTCTTCTTATATAATAATT
>CAYNPZ010000565.1:0-1856 GCA_964399175.1 uncultured Bacteroidales bacterium
GGGAACGGCAGACCCCCATACGCTTACGAAGGCAACTACAACGCCATGTTTCACTATGAAAGTTTATCCAATGAAAAAACCAAACTTGTAACACCTCCCATTGATCTCGAATATGCCGTAAAACCCGAACTTCATTTCTGGCATGCTCAGGACGAGATTTTGGGTGATCATGATGAACTGAAAGTTTATTACAAAAACGGGGAAAATAAAAGCTGGCATCAATTAGCTTCATATTCTGATGTGGTCAGTAACTGGACTGAAAGGGATATGCTTTTGCCTGACAGCATGCTGACAGACTCCTTTTATATAGCTTTTGAAGGCAAAACGAATAACGGAGCAGGAACCTGCATTGATAGCATCACCATTCTGGATAAAGGAGAAGTTTCAAAATATGTGGATGATATATCCTATCACCAGGTCACCCCTGAAAATATTGTACCGACGAATTCTTCAAATAATCCGATACTTCGTATAGCAATTGATGTAGGGGGAAATTCCGGAGAATTAATTCTGGATTCTTTAGCCATAGAATCACTCAATACTGAGGACAGTGATATTAAAAATAATGGAGTCAAATTATTCATTTCCTCTAAAGATGAATTTCTTCAGGCGACCCAGATTGCATCAGGTATAAATTTTAATTCAGGAATTGCAGTATTTGAAAATATTGATTATGATTTACAGCGCGGTACCAATCATTTGTGGATTACTTATGATATACCTGTTGATGAAGATCATGGTAAAGATGGTCATATTCTGGATGCAAAAGTTCCCAGCGAAGCAATAAAAATCAATAATTCAACTTTCCCTCTTGTTTCCAAATCACCTTCAGGTTCACGTACAATAAGGGAAACGATCTTTTCCGATAACTTTGAAGAAAAAGCTGCATGGGATTTAACCGGCGAGTTTGAAATAAATGAACCCCGGGGGCTTCAGGCTGAAGATTACGGTTACCCTGACCCTACCTCAGCTCATTCAGGAGATACTGTACTGGGTGTGGATTTAACCGGACTGGGTTATTATGAAGGCAATTATGAGAATTACCTCTCGGATCGTTCTGATAAAGCTACGAGCCCAATGATAGATGCCACTTATTTTCAGAATCTATCCGTCCATTTTTACAGGTGGCTGAATGTAGAAGGTTCTGACGAAGTGTATATTGATTATAGTACCGATACTGGAAGTACATGGAAAGAATTTTGGAACAATACGGAGAAAATAACTGAATATAACTGGAATTTGATCAATTACAATCTTTCTTCTGAAACCGACAGAAAATCAGGCTTAAAAATTCGTTTCACAGGAGGTGAAACAGATGGTTCCTGGACATTTTCGGGGTGGAATATTGATGATCTCTTTATAACAGGAGATTATATCGCACAGGATGTAGGGGTTACCAACTGGGTTACTCCCACTAGTGGTTGTGGCCATACGGAAGAAGACAGCATAACTGTGATGGTGAAAAATTTCGGAGGTAATCCCACCAGGGATACCATTCCACTCTATTACAGTCTGGATGGAGGAGAAACCAAGGTAAGAGATACCATCTTCGAAAGCATCCCCTTCAAAGATTCAATTGTTCATACCTTTTCTACTCCCGCCGATTTATCTTCTCCCGGGTGGTATAGAAATGTAAATGCAAAAACAACTTTACCTTCCGATGAGGCTACCTATAATGACAAATACAATCATGAGCTATTTATAGTTCCAACTTATATTCCACCCCATGAGGAAGACTTCGAAACCAATTATGGCTATTGGAAGGAGGAAGGTCAAAATTCTTCATGGATACATGATATTCCGGATGGACCCGTGATTGACAGTGCGGCTTCGGGAGATTATGTCTGGGTGTCCAA
>CAYNPZ010000566.1:0-1847 GCA_964399175.1 uncultured Bacteroidales bacterium
ACACTAATAATGTTGTCCACGAATTGCACGCCTGCCTGCCGGCAAGGCAGGAATTTCACTAATAATACTGTCCACGAATTTCACGAATTGCACTGATTAAGAGATTTCATGAATGATGTGGTCCACGAATTGCAAGAATAAATGAACTTATTCAACTTTGTAAATGTCTATTTCATCAATATGATTGAAATCTTTTATATTAAATGTTCCTATGAGAGGAATTTGAGATTCTACCATAACAGACACTATTTCTATATCATATATTCTGTTTCCTGTTGGTTTATATTTCTGCATTAGATTTTCAAATACCTGTAAACTTTTTTTGTTTGGATATATGAGGTTAACATTTCTTTTTATATCCAGAAAATAACTCCAGATAGCTTCAAATTTAATGTCAAATTTTGTTAGAACAGCAAAATATTCTGAAATAACTTTTGTGGTGGTATAAAACGAATTATCCGAATTAAGAATTTCATTAGCTGATTCATGATATTTGGAAGATTTATCAATATCATAAATAAATACATTGGTATCAAGAAGCAGCTTATTCATGAGCAAAATCTCTGATACTGCTATTATCTAATTTTCCTTTCAAATCGACACTCCCAGAATGATTCCAGTTATGTTTACTCTTCCTCTCGGAAACTTCCCTGATAGTAATTTCAACTTCTTTCCCTATCAGGTTTTTAACATTTTTAAGTTTTATCGTTGAAGAAGTTAATTTTGTTTTAATTTGAATCATGTTTGAAATTTTAAGATGATGTTTGCATTAAAAACGAGGTCTCTGTGACATTTATTTGTTTTTTTTTCGAAAAGAAAACATTTGATTGAAAAATTGACTCAAATTGCTACAAAAAGGGGCCCAAGGTATGTTTTTATTTGTGATAATTTGTACCAAAAATTTCTTACAATCGTGCATCCACTGTTTCTTTGGGTAATGCACCCTTGATGTCGTAAACAACGGTAGCGCGGTTTTTGCTGTATTGGCTAAAATCCAGTGAATCGAATTCCCTGTGGGCAACAGCTTCTACAATGGCATCATACTTACTAAGATCTTCTTTTTCTTTGATCAACTCAATACCATATTCAGCTTTTACCTCGTCAAAATCAGCCCAGGGATCATAGACCTCCACCTCACAGTTGTATGACCAGAATTCCCGTATTACATCAATAACTCGGGAATTGCGGATATCCGGGCAGTTTTCTTTAAAGGTAATGCCCAACACCAATATTTTGCTGCCTTCTATTTTTTGCCCTTTTTTAATCATGTGCTTGACTGTTTAGGCAGCTACACGGAAGCCCATGCTGTCGTTCAGCCGCCTACCGGCCAGGGTGATCTCCGGGTGGTGGCCGATTTCTGCTGCTTTGTGGGTGAGATAGTAAGGATCCACGCCTATGCAATGGTCTCCTAGCAGCCCGGGCCGGAAAGGGAGGAAGTTCCATTTGGTGCCTGCTGCTTCCAGTACTTCCAGGGTATCAATGTTCAGCTTGTTAAATAAAACATCCAGTTCATTTACAAAGGCAATGTTCAGATCGCGCTGGGCGTTTTCTATCACCTTGGCGGCTTCGGCTACCTTAATGGAGAAATGCAAAAATGTATGGAACGCGGATGACACGGATTGAGCGGATGACCACGGATAATGTTTGGGATATTTTGAACACAGATAACACGGATTGGGCGGATTAACGCGGATTTTTATTTTTTTATCCGTGATTATCCGTTGTATCCGCGTCATCCGCGTTCTAATCTTCTTTATTCGTGTTCTAATCTTCATTCGTGAAAATCTTTCGCTTGAATTCGGGCTTTTTTCCGAAATTGAGCAACAATCCGACTTCGATATCGGTGG
>CAYNPZ010000567.1:0-1846 GCA_964399175.1 uncultured Bacteroidales bacterium
ATATTGTTGAATTGAGGCTGAGGCTAAGGCTAAGACCAGAGAATTCACATTCGGCATTTGAATCTGAAAAATTGTTACATTGATCCATTGTCACATTGTTGGAATAAGGCTAAGGCGAAGCAAAGCGTTTAAGGTTTCAGGTTTGATGTTTAAGGTTTTGGAAAATTCAAGGTTTTGATAATCTGGGGATACAATCAAATGACAAGGAATGACCACCGAATTAACAACTGAATTATCACCGAATGACCATCGAATTTACAGCTGAATGACCATTAGACCAATATAATAATCTGTGAATCTCGAGCCACGCCAGGCCATGACTCTACAGAATAACTCCTGTCAAACTTTCAAACAATCAAACTTTCAAACCATTCATCTTTATAATAAAACTTTTGTATACCAGATGAGCCAAAGATCTACAGGATTATATCTCCCGAGCGCTTAAACTGCTGCATAATCTCCAGCGATTCCCTGGCATAGCGTTGGGCTCCCTGGGGATCATTGCGGCGGCTGCTCAGGGCGATAATGATGTATTTCTGGTGTTCGTAAAGGAGATAGAACATTCTCCGGATGTTGGCATCGCTGGTATGTGTGTTGATTCTTTCGCCATAACCTTCCCAGAAAGGCGGACGGGTAACACCACAGTATTCGGCAATGGCCAGGTCCCATTCAATATCGCCCCAGCAGGCGCGGTCAAAGTCAATGAGACCGGTTACCTGTCCGCTTTCGTCTACCAGCAGGTTGGTCACCCACAGGTCGCCATGGCATAGGCGGGAAGTCTGGCAGTGATCAAATACCTTCAGGTTGTCTTCAAGCAGCTGGTATGCCATATCATAGGTTTCGGTATCGTAAATCCCTTGCTGACGGATATCATCCAGCAATTTCCGGTACATGATGTGGAAAGCTTCCTTCCAGGTATCCTGCGGTTCCATTGGATGGTGGGAACCCACATAACCAAAACGATTTTCGGGTTCGGTGAGCGAGTGGATCTGCCTGACATATTCGCCCCATTCTTTAAATGCTTTGATAAACGCTTCGTTGGAAAGAGAAGCTTCACTCAGGGGCTTTCCCGGCAGCTTGTTCATGATCAGATAATCCCTGTCAATAAGGGTCCGGCTGAAATCGTAAGCAATAATTCGAGGTACAGGAACGGTAGTCTCGTTAAGCAGACGTTCATGGATTTCAGGCTCCTGGCGCATCATCCGGTATTCGTAGAACAATTGCAGCAGCGAATCCGAAGGGGCTATCCGCATGATGTATTCGCCCTCCTTTTCATCCTGAATGTAGAAGGTTTTGGAAAATCTTCCGGCGCCGAATGGCTTAACTTCCGTTGGGACAGTACTGCAATTGTTCCGAAACAGCTCACTTGCTTTTGCCTTGGATACACTCATACTACATTAGTTTTAAAGTATATAAAAATAGAAATGTTATAACAGGAACGAAAATTTCTGTGAAAAAATTGGAGGTAAGCAATTGCTATCATTTTAAGAACGTAAGTCAAGACTTTCTTTCTGGCTTTTCTGTGAGGGCTTACAGTTATATTACTGAAAAACAAGACGCATTTATTGCATTGATTTAATATTATTGTTATCTTGCATACCAATTGGTTAACATTAAAAATAGACAGATTATGAAAAGACAAGCCATTACTTTAGGACGTGTGGGTATCTTATTACCCATTGCTGCACTTATCCCTCTAGTCGGGGCTCTGGCCAGTATAGCCACCCTGGTGCTGTTGGTGATATCTCATTATTATTTTTCCAAAGTATATGAGAAACCCGGTATTTTTAACAATGCACTGACCGGTACCATTGTATATGCAGGTGGTAACCTGATCGGGGTTATT
>CAYNPZ010000568.1:0-1829 GCA_964399175.1 uncultured Bacteroidales bacterium
GTCCAGCCGGCAACATTTTCATCAAATCCCATATCCGTGGGCCAATAGCCTTTGCCGCCCACATGCCATTTGCCAATACTAATAGACTTATAACCAGCAAGTTTTAAAGCCTCCGGTAATATCACCTCTTCCTTAGGAATCTGCATCAGATCATTGGGGGGTAAGATTCTGCTTTTCTCGGGATGACGATGTTGGCGTATAGCACTTATATGCCCGGTGAAGTTCACACGGGCCTGGTTCTTTCCGGTGAGTATGGCAACCCGGCTTGGTGATGATACAGGACACGAAGAATAAGCATTGGACCACCGCATGCCTTGTTCCGCCAAATTGTCAATATTGGGCGTTTCAATAAAATTGTTACCATAACATCCCAAATCCTGGGAGCCCAGGTCATCAATCAGGATAAACAAAAAGTTGGGTTTTTCGGAACCATCATTCTTGCTATTCTCCTTATTGGTTCTTTTACAGGAGAAAAAACCTACTACCACACTTGTAGACAAAAGTAGCCATAAAATGTTAAAATTCTGAATTCTCATAACTCTGGATTATTTATTTGGTGTATTTTTTTACTCACTCCAGCAAAATCCGTCCATTAACAGTGCGTGATGATATATGTTGTGATTTAGGGGCATAATATTCGTTATATCTTCCTGATTATTAATAAAAAATAATATTTTGATTAAAAAGTGCGAGATAAAAAATGAGTCCAGTATAAAAACTTACTCCAATAAAATTTTGCTCATATATTCAAAACTTATAATTTAATCCTTATTATTCTCTAACCATTTAAGTCTTCTTAAGTCAGGAAGATGCTTTATATCAAATCCTTCAAATAAAGCATTGAAGCCTTCACCGTCTGGGGATGCCGCTGTTAACCCTACCATTACAGGTGTCCTATCAGGAAAGAACGCAATTCGTATCATTGTAAAATTCTTATTATCTAATGAATAATAAATTTTAACAGCATCCACTATTCTTTTTACTTTTATCCAAATTGATTTAGGAAATTCACTCAATTCTACAACACTCCAATCACTTTTTCCAATGGTGACCACACAACTTATATTAATTTTGTTATTTACATATTCAACACCTGTTTTTATCCATCTTTTTTCGTTTATGCGAATCATTAGTCCCATTTGATCGAACCGTTTTTTATAATCTCCAGTAATTTTGACTATGGCCTCAAACTCACCTCCACAAGTAGTATAAAAATAAGGTGCATCATCTACTGTAAATCCATA
Source organism: uncultured Bacteroidales bacterium (assembly GCA_964399175.1). Lineage (GTDB taxonomy): Bacteria > Bacteroidota > Bacteroidia > Bacteroidales > UBA12077 > JAGXLC01. Next base: position 1,245 of record CAYNPZ010000568.1, read on the forward strand.
ATAGCTCTCTCTCCAAGAATCAGTTTTGGGAGTAACGAACATTGATGCAGAGGATTTATCAATGATCTTCCATTTTTTTGGTTCGTTAAACCATAGCATTTTATCCATCATGTTTAATTTATAGTTTCATAACAAAATAAGTAAACAAATATATTCTTTGCTTTTCCCCCTTAGCTATATTTCAGAGATCCAGGAAACGAAACCCCATCAGTCAAGCCTTCTGCTATTTTTCCCCATTCCCTTTATGAAACAGCGATACCAGGAATCCTACCAGGAATATGGTAGTAGTTCCCAATACAATGGTCAGATACGTATGAAACTGATTGCCCAATGCTTCCGGGCCGAGAAATAAGTTGGACAGGCTCAACCAGATGATCACCGACAATCCGGCAATCACTCCAGCGATAGCTCCTACCACATTCTTCTTTCTGAAGAAAACCCCGAGCAGGAACAATCCCAGCATACCACCGCTAAAAATAGAGGATAACTTCCACCAGGCATCCAGGGCACTTTCCACGTTGATCATCAGAATGGCAACCAATATACCCACTGTACTGATAATGACCGATGAAATATAAAGCACCC
>CAYNPZ010000569.1:0-1828 GCA_964399175.1 uncultured Bacteroidales bacterium
AAAAAAAGATAATCCAACGTAACCTGGTTCAATCGCAGTGTCATAAATGGTTTTTTTAGTTAGCATGAGAAATTTGGCAAAACGGCTCATCATAGAATCCATTTTTTGTGGATGTTTTTCAGGCTAATGGAAAACAAGGCAAACCCAAAGGCGGCGATGATCAGAAAGTTCAGCCAGAGTGGCAGGATATGCTGTCCGTGGATGGCCCCGTGGAGGATATCCACCCCATAGGTCAGGGGCAGGGCGAATGAGAGAGGCTGCAGGATCGCGGGCAGGGAAAGCACCGGGAAAAACAAACCGCAAAGGAAGACCATTGAAATTGGCAAGCAAAGTATGGGATGGTGCGGAATTTTTAATATTTTAAAGTTTCCTTCCTGAACAAATGCCGGTTCCGGTAGTCTTGTTTTTTAGCAAAAGCAAAACAGAAAAAATCCCATAAATTGTTAGATTTTACTAAAATTAATTTGTAATTTAATTTTAGTACGACTAATTTTGAAGTCTCATTTAAAAATGGTTAAACCTAATTGAATAACCTGATGTGGAACGCTATATACATAGAAAGGCAAATATGGGACAAATTTGAAAAAATCTCAAAGGCTTATCCTGTGGTTGCTCTGGTTGGGGCAAGACAAGCCGGGAAAACAACGTTTCTGAAAAAACATCTTAATGAAGCAGCCTACGTTCTTTTTGATGATCCGGATGCCCGAGAACTGTTTGATGAGGATATCAAAAAATTTGAGACTCAGTACGTCAAACAACTAACGATGCTTGATGAAGTTCATTATTGTAAAGATGCGGGTAGAAAATTGAAATATCTCGCTGATAAAGGGAACCGTCTCTGGATTACTTCATCTTCAGAACTTATCCTGAAAAAAGAAGTGTTATCTTATCTCGTAGGGCGGGTGTCAATACTCCGGTTATATCCGTTCTCCCTTCAGGAATTTCTCAAAGCGAAACAATGGCGTTCTTTGAACGAAAAAATAATACAACGGGCAGTTTGGGAGCACATGGTTTATGGCGGTTATCCCAAAGCGGTGTTAACGGAAGATACTGAAATTAAAGAGACCATTCTCAAAGACCTATACGAAACCATGATTTTAAAAGACATCGCACGAACATTTTCAATTGATGACATTGATTCCCTGGAAAAATTCACGCGATATCTGGCCATTAACACCTCTTCACTAATAACCTATAACAAGATAGCCGATGTTATAAAAATTTCTCACCAAACCATAAAGAAATACCTGGATGCGATGGAGAAAAGTCATTTAATTGTAAGAATTCAGCCGTTTTACAACAATAAAAATAAGGAAATAACAAAACAACCTAAAGTCTATTTTTTGGATACCGGGTTGAGAAACGCTATCGTTAATAGTTTCCGGACCGAAGCTGAAGGCATAATGTTTGAAAATTATGTGCTTACTGAGTTGATAAAAAAGGGGTTGGAAGTCAAATTTTGGAGAAACAAATCAAAGGCAGAAGTTGATTTTGTTGTAGAGGTAAGGGGAGAAATCATCCCAATTGAAGTAAAGCTTTCTTCTACTAAGATTTCCAGAAGCTTACAGGCTTTCATAAAGAACTATATGCCAAAACGATGTTTTGTGGTTAACTATGAAGGCAAGAAACGAACTGTGGACTATGAAGACACAAAAATAGCGTTTCTTGATATCAAAACCCTTTTGGATCGTATATGAATGTGAGTTTAACCGATTATCTTACCAAAGCAAGAAGTCAACCCGATATATTAATCGGGTATAAGTATTCCATCGACAGATTGATCATATGATCCATTTCTTATGAATGTTCTTCAGGCTGATGGAAAACA
>CAYNPZ010000570.1:0-1826 GCA_964399175.1 uncultured Bacteroidales bacterium
TCGAAGCCCGGGAATATCAAGGAGTCGTCTGTTATTATGGACAAAAACTCTCTATCATCAATAGTGTCCTCTTTCCATTTTTTTATGTCCTTAGTTCTAGCCCTAATATAAAAGGCAGACTCTTGATCTCCGCTTCCTACAAGAATTGAATCCACGTCTGGGTAAAACTCATAAGTTATTAACATACATCGTAATGCTTCCATAAAAAGTAACTTGTTTTCCGAGGGGTTTATGTTTACCTCTATATTCAATTGCTTGCCAGTGTTGCTTTCTATATCCTCTACTTCAACAAACGGAGATTTTACTGTATCCTTTAGATACGAATCCTTAAATTTTCTTTTTATATTTTTAAATTTGAGCAAAGAATCTTTTAGTAGGTGAAAATGTTTTACATAAAGTATCTTAGTGGCAAAAGCAACGGCATTACACAAGTCTAGCATGTCTTCCACTAAATCAATTATCTCTTCTTCAAAGAAACTTTCTTCCTTATCACGATCACGAAATAGAATCATGTCATCGGACTCAAATATTATTTGGCCACTAGGGTGGCTAGCAGCGTTCCTAATGAGAGCATTATGGTACCAAGTGAGAAATTCGAGACCCCCTTCATTAGACAGAATATCTTTTACTTTCTTATTCGTACCTAGATTTAAGTATGCACCTTGTCTTTTATCTCTAAGTTTTTCAACGCACCGTATTGGTAATGCTAGGAGGTTGTCATAAATGTCCTCGCAAAGTTGGTGTGCATACCATGGAAGTATAAAGGTCCTAAATTTTTCTTCCCTTGGTTTTTCCTTAAGGTTTGTTTCCTGTACACGTTTATTGAATTTTCTTAACTTAAACCAAGCTTCAGTAAAATACGAATCGATTTGCTGGTAGACTTTTTGCGGTGCATTATCCTTCTCGAAAAAATCAAGGTGGAAACTTAGAAATTTTAAAAAAATTTCTTCCTTGTAAAACTTCTGAGGTTTCCTATTGATAAAAGGATGGAGGTCACAAATATGCAGGGGGTGAACCTCTCCAAGGTCGTCTGGTAGATACTTTCGTGGTACGTATTTTTTAATATCACAGATAGTATCTTCGTATTTACTCTCCCAATGAGGTTGGAAGGGGTAATGCTCTAAATAATTATCGATTGCGTTACTTGTCATAAAAATCTCTATTAACAAGCATCAATAAAAATGTGACTGAACTGCCACAAGATTTATTTTTGCTTGCCTTATAGGTCATAATTATCTAGGTTGCATTATAAAACCTAATTATACCGTTCTTTCCAGGATATCCTTTCTTTCTTCGTATAATTTTTATATTTCCTCGCAAGCTTCTTCAAAGCCCTTTGGTTTCTGCCAGGAATCTCGGTCCGGTAACCTCTCCTCCAGATAATAATTGGAGAGTAACTCCTGATTATCATGAGATTTTTGCAATTTTGCGCCACCTGTTTTTTCAGATCAAGTTTAAGTATTGTATTCAATATCCAACCACTTTTTGCAAGCAAGAACAATCTCGGCGGTTTCTCTTGAGTTGGTGTAACTATACTGTCAACCCTTAAGTGTTATTTTGACCAGATCAAGATTGCACTGACTGGTTGAACCCAGCTAGTGAGAGTATAAAAAAACAGTAAGAAAACTCAAATTAGGCTTTCCCTGGCGAGATAAAGAGAGTTGCTCTTTATCGTAGATGTGGTTGAGGGCTTATTATTCAGATTGGAGTTCATATCTCTCGTGGTTAGGGTAAAACGCCCGGGCACAGGGACCCGGGCCGCTATTGATTTTAAACGTAGACAACCGGGCGGTTTATCTCTTACAAATATAAAAACTCGCCCGGTT
>CAYNPZ010000571.1:0-1822 GCA_964399175.1 uncultured Bacteroidales bacterium
CACAAATACGGAAGAGGTTGCTTCAACAATTGGAGCAGTGGCTTGAAAAAAATGAAGCTCCTTTGCCGGAATTTCCATAAACCATCCCGAAAAAGTATAAAATACGAAACGCCAGATGCTGGAATTGAAAAATGAAATTGAAAAAACAGGCAATTGGTTTGATTAAATTGTAATGAAAAATGAACCATAAGATATTGAAAAATTCAAAATCATTAAGCTATGCCATTAAAGACAAATGTTGCTAAAACAATAAACTTTCGTAAGATCATAGGAGGTTTTTGTATGATCTTCCTCTTTTCTGTTCTGTCCACCAAGGCTCAGAGTAAGTCTTCCAGGCCCAATATACTTATTATTCTTACTGATGACCAGGGCTATCATGATGTATCTTACTATGGCACCGAAGATATCCGGACACCGAATATGGATGAATTGGTAAAGGAAGGAATGCGGTTTGATAACTTTTATGCCAATTGTTCTGTTTCTTCCCCTACCCGTGCAGCCTTGCTGACCGGCAGATATCAGGATTATGTTGGTGTTCCCGGGGTTATAAGAACCCATCCGGAAAATAGCTGGGGCTATCTGGACCCGGACGCCACTTTGCTTTCAAGTGTATTAAAACATAACGGCTATCATACCTCCATTATCGGGAAATGGCATTTGGGTCTGGAATCCCCCAATCTGCCCAATGACCGCGGATTTGATCATTTCCATGGCTGGCTCGGTGATATGATGGATGATTACTGGAGCCACCGCCGCCACGGCATCAATTACATGCGTTTGAATAAAGAGACAATCGACCCCAGGGGCCATGCTACGAACTTATTCACCGAATGGTCGGTAGATTACATTCATGAACGGGCGGAATATGACCGTCCTTTTTTCCTGTATCTTGCATACAATGCACCCCATACCCCTATCCAGCCTCCGGAGGAGTGGCTGGAAAAGGTACAGAACCGGGAGCCGGATATTTCCGAAAGCCGGGCGAAGCTGGTAGCATTAATTGAACATTTGGATCACGGAATAGGAGAAGTTGTGAATGCCCTTAAAGAGACCGGAGAATACAAAAAAACTCTTATTATATTTACCAGTGATAATGGCGGGCTTTTGCGTGTTGGTGCCAATAATGGCCCTCTGCGGGATGGCAAGCAAAGTATGTATGAAGGGGGATTAAAAGTGCCTGCGGCAATGGTATGGCCGGGCCATATAGAAAAGGGTAGTCAAACGGACCATATTGCCCTTACTATGGATATATTTCCTACTGTGATGGAAATCATAGGTGCTGCTTATGATGGCCCGACGGAAGGGCGGAGTTTTCTCCCTGTGCTTATGGGCAATGAGCCGGAAGAGACAAAGCGGCCCTTATATTTCTCCAGACGGGAAGGAGGAACCCGCTATGGAGGACAGACCATTCAGGCTTTACGTTATGGAGATTGGAAACTGGTACACAATAGCCCTTATGAGCCTATGGAATTGTATAACCTAAAGAAGGATCCCCGGGAACAGAATGATTTAGCTGAAAAAAGACCCGGAAAGTTTAATGAATTGGTCGATTTGATGATGGAACACATTCAAAAAGGGGGAAGGGTTCCCTGGCAAAATCCCAAATATTAATTGCTAAATGATCAATAGAAATCCATAAATTTATAAAAGATGAAAGCAATACAGTCTACATCCATTGCTCTGGCTGGCCTGGTTTCACTGGGCCTGGCAGGGACACAGACCACAGAAGCGAAGGAAACAGAAAAAGAAAAACAAAAACCCGAACGCCCGAATTTCGTGGTCGTATTTGCCGATGATCTGGGTTATGGAGACCTGGGTGTCT
>CAYNPZ010000572.1:0-1821 GCA_964399175.1 uncultured Bacteroidales bacterium
GATACAATGTCAACAAAAAGGGATATTTTTCGCTGGAAGACAGGAAAAGATGGATCGCCAATGTTTTTAAGGATGAACCGCGGGTAAAAGTGGACCATTTCGAAGGATTAACCATTGAACACTGCAAAGAGCTAGAGGCCAGTCATCTGCTTCGGGGCCTGAGAACTGCCGCCGATTTTGAATATGAAAGAGCCATCGCTCAAGTCAATAAAGCGATGCATGAAGGAATTGAAACCGTGTTTCTGCTGACCATGCCTGAACATACACCGGTAAATTCTACAATCGTAAGGGATATTATCAGAAATGGAGGCGATGCCAGCAAGTTTTTGCCAAAAGGAATGGACATTCATGATCATACAAAATAGGGACTTCATATTCAAATATTTCTTTCTTCTTTTCCTTTTACTGGGAACGAGTGTCGCCTCCTCCGGGCAAACCCGACTGCACGGAAAAACTCCCGACTATGCCGGGGAAATGATCACCTTTTACACCTATTCGGATTATATCACAAAAGACACCGTTCACCTGGAAACAGCGGAAGTTCTAAATGACGGGACTTTTAGCTGCATGTTGAATTTCGAACAGGTGAGAAAAATATTTGTCAATCTGGGGGTATACAAAGGTTTCTTTTTTGCTGAGACCGGACAGAAATACGAACTGGCACTACCCGACAAGAAGAAAAAGTCCAAAGCCCAAAAACTGAACCCATACTTCAAAGGGATACCCGTTCATATAGGTATTGTCAACTCGGGCAAAAAAGAGCTTAATTACAAGATCAACAAATTCTCAAACTTTTATGACGAAATCATTAATAAAAATGTAAACAATGTCAAGAATCTGTCCCGGATAAAAGATTCCATATACACCCTGCTGGATACTAAAGTACAATCAGAGATTTCCTTTTTTCAGGACTATAAAGCCTACACGTTGGGTGGTCTGAAGCTTTCGCTGGGTTATCCCGTTCAAAAGGTTAAAAACAATCTGCTTGCCGGTAGTGAGATCAGGTACCATAATCCAGCTTATATGGATTTTATATCTACACTTTTCTCGGATTATTTCAAGGATCTGTTCTCAAAATATGGTAATGAAATATATTATGTCATCAACCGGTTAAAGAGCTATTCCCGTCTTGACTCCCTTATTCGCAGGGATTCGGTATTGGGGAGGAATGAGCAGCTCAGGGAGATGGTATTATTAAAAGGCTTGCATGACGCCTATTACGATCAATCATTCTCCAAACAAGCCGTCCGGCATATACTGGATTCCACCGAGCATTATATCAAGTATGAGGAGAATCTTGTTATTGCCAATAACATCCAGGAAAAAAATAAAACCCTCTCGAAAGGAGACCAGGCACCCGAGTTTTGCCTCTATGACGCCGACAGCAACAGGGTTTGCCTTAACAACTTCAAGGGAGAATATGTTTACCTAGGATTCTGCCATTCCAAGAATTATAGTTGTATCAGGCATTACAACATTCTGGAGAATCTCTATAAAAAACATAAAAAGCATTTTAAAATTGTGATCATCTCCGGCAAAGAGAGCTTTTCACAAATGAAGCGTTTTGTGGACCATCATGGCTATCCCTGGACCTTCCTTCATCTGGGCGATCATAAGAACCTGCTTAATAAATACAGGGTAAAGAATATGCCAGCCTATTTTTTTATCAACACGGAGGGGAAAATAGAGCTTTCTCCTGCCCCTGCCCCATCAGAAAATATTGAAGAAAAAATTTACCGGGTGATGAAGAAAGACGGAGCGCTCTGAGACAATGATCGAATGAGTGAATGGTTTCATGTTTGAGGTTTAAAGTTTGAGGTT
>CAYNPZ010000573.1:0-1814 GCA_964399175.1 uncultured Bacteroidales bacterium
TAATTTTTACATTAAAATTGGATAAATTAAGCCTTTATTCAGGCACTGATTTTTTCAAATTTTCTATCTGCGGATTTTAGGTATTTTTAAGGGTTCATCCGGTTGATGCGTAGGTAAGGTTGAAAAATAAACTGGAAGTCATTATAATTGTGTAATTAAATCTAAAAAACAATTGAATAATGACAACCAGTTTATTGTATCATGCCTTTGGTCTGCGAGATCAGGAACTGATAAAAACCGATTACAAATACTCCGCAGTTACTGTCAAAGTTAAAACAAAAAAAGCAAAATTGCAATGTTCAAATTGTGGGAGTTGGCAAGTAATAAGAGCAGGTAAAACGGAGCGATTATTAAAAGGGGTCCCGATAGGAAAAAGACCAGTGTATATCCTATTTGAGGCTCAACGATTAGAATGTAAAGAGTGCAGTAAGATAAGGCAGGAAAAGATCAAGTTTGCCCAACCCAAAGCTTTTTATACGAATTGCTTTAAACGCTATGCCCTTGAACTCTCAAGAATTGGGACGATAAAAGATGTAGCTGATCATTTGGGAGTGGGATGGGATTTAATAAAAGAAATCCAAAAAGATTATTTAAAGCGGCATTATAGCAGACCCAAATTAAAAGGGGTTAAAAATATAGCTATTGATGAATTTGCCATTGAGAAAGGTCATAAGTATATGACCATCGTGTTTGACTTAGAGACAGGAATTATTCTCTATGCTGCCAAGGGTAAAGATGCAGATAGTCTTGAGGGTTTCTGGAAACGTATAAAACGCAATAAAGTTAAAATTGAAGCTGCAGCCATTGATATGTCTCCGGCATATATTTCGGCGGTAATGAACAATATTCCCGAGGCCCAAATTGTATTTGACCGGTTTCATATCAAAAAACAGTTAAATCAAGAACTGTCTGAATTAAGAAGGGATTTATATAGACAAGAGACTGATGTCAACAAAAAAGCCCTATTAAAAGGTACAAGGTGGCTGTTGTTAAAAAATGAATATAACCTTAATAAACAACGGGAAGAGGAAAGGCGATTAAATGAGGCTTTAGAAATAAACAAACCCCTGGCAGTAGCCTATTATCTGAAAGAGGAATTGGATCTGATATGGGAACAGGAGACCCGCCAACAAGGAGAAAATGTACTGGATAGCTGGGTAGCAAAAGCTTTTGCCTGTGGGGTACCCAGAATGAAAAAATTTGCAAATACTTTATTAGCTCATCGTAGTGGTATTTTAGCCTGGTATGATTATCCAATATCAACCGGACCTTTAGAAGGAACGAATAATAAGATCAAAACAATGAAAAGACAAGTTTATGGATTTAGAGATAATGAGTTTTTTATTCTCAAGTTATATAGTCTTCATGAGAAGACCTACGCATTAACCGGATGAACCTAATATCTTTCAGTTTTTCAGGTTGCCGTACATTCATAAAACCTTCCCTTGTAATGTTGATCTTTTTATCACCGCCTACGATTAATAGCGTCTGACCGGCAACGTTCAGCTTCTCCGCCATTTTTTCTCCTTCCGGCTTTTCAATGTTATAGTCGGTAAAACTTACCTTGTTTTTGTCCATTTCCTCTACAGCCTGTTTTGAAACCTCTTCCACCGCTTTACAGGTATAACAACGCCTCGTCATATGAAAGTAATATACATTTACCTGATCAGCTTCTACCTGGTTTTCATTTGTTTGCTCATTCTCCTGGTTGGTCTGTGCATTGCAGGAGAGCCCTATACCAGCCAGCATAATAAAGAAAAATACCTGTGTGATTTTCATGATTGATTGTGTATTTTTAGTTTAACAATTTCTTG
>CAYNPZ010000574.1:0-1808 GCA_964399175.1 uncultured Bacteroidales bacterium
AACAGGTTGACCAATTCTAAAAAGAATTTAATAAATTTATCCTCCCGTCTGGGTAAATCACTAGAAGAAAAAAGTTACTAATGTCAGTTTATTAATTAAAAAATCAAATAATCAAGGAGGTATTATGGCACTCAATAAATTAAACAGCGTTCTCTCAGACCATGTCAAAAAACTCGAAGAAGAAGGAAGGGCAAAAGGAAAAGAAAAAGTGATCACAGAAATTATAAGACCGAAAGATGGCAAAGGCACCCGTTATCTGCTCGAAGGATATGGCAATAAGGAATTTTTGCGAATGAATGCGAATTCTTACCTGGGATTGTCGCTCAGAAGCGAGATGATAGAAGCCGAAGAACAGGGAACGCGGGAATTCGGTGTTGGTCCTGGGGCCGTAAGGTTCATCAACGGAACCTACAAGTCTCATGTAGAACTTGAGAGACGACTTGCAGAGTTCCACTCCCGCGAGGAAGGTATGATCTTCAGCTCAGCCTATGCAACCAGCCTTGGAGTAATTTATCCGCTGACTACTAAAGAAACGATTCTGATCAGCGACGAACTCAATCACAACTGCATAATAAATGCCATTCGGCTGGGGAAGCCTGTGGGAAAGGAAATTTATTCCCACAACAACATGGAGGAGCTGGAAAAAGCGCTTGAAAGGAGTGTAGGAAAAGGAAAGCGGGCCCTGGTAATTACCGACGGGATATTCAGCATGCGTGGTGATAATGCCCCACTGGACGAACTGGTGAACATCTGCAAAAAATACAACGACCGGTTCGAGGAAGGAGTAGTTTCTATCGTCGACGATTCGCATGGTGTCGGAGCATTTGGCAATACAGGCCGGGGTGTTGAGGAGTATACAGGTACAAAGGTAGACATCCTGATCGGGACCCTCGGAAAGGCTTTTGGGGTAAACGGGGGGTATGTGGTTTCCTCCTCGGATGTGATCACCTACCTGAGGGAAACGGCCCCAACCTATGTTTACTCCAATCCCATTACGGTTTCCGAAGCAGAAGCAGCCAGAAAAGCCATCGATATTGTTGACTCGAAGGAAGGAAAGAAAATACTGGAACATTTGAGGGCAATGACCAAACGCTTTGAAAACGGCCTAAAAGAAGCCGGATTTGAAACAATCGAGGGAGAACATCCGGTTGTTCCCTTAATGGTAAGGGATACACAAAAAACAAAAAGTATGGTAGCTTACCTGAATGAAAACGGAATTCTGGCTACCGGCTTAAGCTATCCGGTGGTACCCACAGGTGATGAAGAAATACGTTTCCAGATAGCAGCCGATCATACGGAAAAAGATATCGATTATGTGTTGAATGTTTTAAAGAATTATAAAGATTAAAGCATAGGCCAAATAAAGATAAAAGTTATAAATTAAAATACTACATTCTTGCGTTTTAATTTGAAAAAATAACAACAATGGATACAGCAGATTTAAAACTTAAGTTGTTTCGGACCCTTGATAGCCTGGATCAAAAAACACTGGAAGAATTATATGGGATAATTCTGAACCATGTAAACAGTAAAGATGATGTTGATGAATGGAATAATCTCACATCCACCCAGCAAGAAGGATTAAAGGAAAGTCTTAAACAATTGGATAATAATGAAGGGATACCCCATAATCAGGTGATGGAAGATAACAGAAAAAAATATAATGGCTGAGCTGATAATATGGGCCCCTCTTGCTAAAGAAGATCTGGAAAACATCCTTAAGTACCTTAATGAGAATTGGGATGCTCAAACGGTCGTTCAATTTCTTGATAAGATAGATCATATTACCCATCAAATTACAAATAATC
>CAYNPZ010000575.1:0-1796 GCA_964399175.1 uncultured Bacteroidales bacterium
CAATAAAGATTAAACTCCCTTTTTTACGGGCGGGAGACGATAAGCGAAATTTATCGTCTCCCGCTTTTTTTATCCGAAAAATTCCCGTTTACGTGAGATAACACGCTATAATTGTCTGGACAATCCTGCAATAAATATCAGGGATCAATCTATTTTTGTTTAATTATAACTAAATTAATTTAAACAAAAGTTATCCTTTCACTGTATAAAGGCAAACACACAAAAATAATGAAACGCATTACCTCATTGGCGCTCTTTATATCCTTACTGTTGTTTGCTATAAACGTTTCTGCCCAACCAGGGCAGGGAGAGATTAAGGGCAAGGTATACAATGCCAAAAACAATGAACCGGTTCCTTTTGTCAATATAGTAATCTGGCAAACCTCCATAGGTTCTGTCTCCAATTACGAGGGTGAATTTACATTCACGGGATTGGAGCCCGGTTATGTGAAGCTTAGAGTATCTTCTGTGGGCTATGAAACCCATGTTACTGAATCCTTTATGGTTACCAATGCAAAGCCGGTCTATATCGAGATTCCGCTGAATGAAAAGACAGAACAACTGGAAGAAGTAGTGATTAAAGCTTCTCCATTCCGTTTAGACAAGGAAAGTCCGGTTTCTCTGCGCAGAATCGGTGTGGAGCAAATAGAGAAAAGCCCGGGTGCCAACAGGGATATATCAAGGGTTATCCAGAATTTCCCCGGCGTTGCCTCCAGTGTTTCATTCCGAAATGATGTCATTGTCAGGGGCGGAGGTCCCAGTGAAAACAGCTTTTACCTTGATGAAGTGGAAATACCCAACATTAATCATTTTGCCACCCAGGGAGCATCCGGCGGGCCGGTGGGAATCATCAACGTAGATTTTATACGCGAGGTAGACTTTTACTCAGGTGCCTTCCCTGCAAACCGGGGAGAAGCGCTCAGTTCGGTTCTTGACCTTAAACAAATCAACGGAAACAAGGAAAAGGTGGAACTTCAGGGATCTATCGGGGCTTCCGAGGCCTCACTTACCTTTGACGGCCCCCTTTTCAACAATACCACGTTCATTTTTTCGGCACGCCGTTCATATTTACAGTTGCTTTTCGACGCGCTTCAATTGCCGTTTTTACCAACTTTCAACGATTTTCAGTTTAAATCCAGAACAAAGTTCGACGATAAAAATGAACTCCGACTAATCGGCCTGGGAGCAATTGATGACTTTGAACTCAACACCGATGCCAACGAAACCGAATCACAGCAATATATCCTCAATTATGTTCCGGTGAACACCCAGCGTAACTACACAGTAGGTGCAGTCTACAAGCATTACCGGGAAAAAGGTTATGACACCTGGGTTCTCAGCAGGAATTACCTGCGAAACCGATCCTATAAGTACAGAAACAACAATGAAGTAGACTCCCTCAAACGGCTGGATTATACCTCTGATGAGGCAAAGAACAAATTCCGGTATGAACATAATATCCAGACCAATGGTTACCGGATTAATACTGGTCTTGGGCTGGAATATGCGCAATATTCCAACAATACCTTCCGTCAATCATTTCTCGGAGGCCGTCCTGTTACCATAGATTATAACAGCGAGCTGGACCTTTTTCAGTGGAATCTGTTCGGACAATTAAGCAAAAGCTATTTTGACAACAAGCTTTCTCTCTCACTCGGTTTCCGTTCCGATGCCAACAACTATTCTGAAAGCATGAATAATTTGCTTGATCAAATCTCTCCAAGGTTCTCGCTTTCCTATCGCTTCGCACCCAAGTGGTCATTTAATTTCAATACCGGCCGTTATTATCAGCTCCC
>CAYNPZ010000576.1:0-1790 GCA_964399175.1 uncultured Bacteroidales bacterium
GTATCCCTGAATGTCTCTTAATGTATACCCGGCAAAGATGTAGGCGTTGTTTGAGAATTCGAAATCTGCCTCAAAGGAGAGGGTTTCGTTGCTCCAGGTTTTTTCTTCCATGAAATCGTACTGATCGAGTATGAAGTCGCCACCCGTCAAGGCATAATCGTATTCATTACCATGGGCTGCATACAGATAACTGGTCTTAAAATGAAAACGGGGCAGGGGATTGATGTCCAGTTCCAGGTAATAGTCTTTGGAATTGTCCCTCATGTAATGGCCCATGTTGAAGCGGTTCGTTTCGTAGGTAAGAACCGGTATCCGGTGTTTATAGGTAAATGGACGGGATTTGGTTGTCTCCAGGGTGAGGGAGATATTTCTTATGGGCCAGTTGGATAACCTGGCACCGGCTTTCCAGCTATAAAAGTTATGTTCATCAGGGTTGCCGACACGGAAGAAGGCAAATTCATCGATGAAAAGGGATCCGTACAGGTGAAGGTGTTTGATTGACCGGATGCTTAGATTGGCATACATCTGGGAGTTCTGGTTCTCAATATGGGCATTGATGGTGTGATCAATCGACTTAAAGAACATAAACGGAACCAGGTACCCTGCCTGTATGGGTATGTCTCCATAAATGATTGAATTGCCAAAGGAAAAATGGATGTTGGGTGTGGGAATTACCGTAAACATATTTGCAGCCATGTATTTGGGCTTATAAACGGTGCGCTTGTAACCTGATGGAGGTGTATAGGTCCGCAGACTGTCGACCACCTCTGAGACCAGCCAGCCGTGGTAGTAGTTGAACTCAAACCACCGGGCAGGTTTCAGATGGAGTTTTACCATTCCGATAGAGGGCGTTCTCCCGTTGCGGATAAGGGCCCCGTTATGGTTGTCGCCCCATTCAAGATGATCTTTGGCCAGCATCACTTCTCCCCAGTCCCAGCTATAGGAAACTCCGCCCCGCATCTCACTGTAATCCGCACCCCCTATATCATTAGCCTTATAAACACCTGTTTCTCTTCTTGTGAAATGTTCCGGACGAGCCAGTACGCCGCTCATGTGGTTGTCGCGTAGACTCGCATAAAATCCAAAATGATCACCGACCTTGCCGTATATCCTGCCAAAACCCCATGTGCGGCTGAACGATCCGTTTTCGTTGGAGAGGTACTCGATGCCCCAGATGGGGCGCAGGCCGAAGGCAAAGGAGCCATCCTTGTAGAACAGGCCCAGGGGATTGATGCCGGTGGAAAAATGATCGTTTTTCTCAAATATGTCCAGGCCGGAATCACCCGAAAGGGGATTGGAATCCGTGCTGTCAGTCAGGCTGTAATCGCGCAGGTAGAAGGCCAGCTCTTTGCGTTGCCTGCGGTTGAGTTGGCCTTTATGTTTCCGGATGGTTTGTAGTTTATCCAGTATGGCTGACCGCGTATAGGGTTTGAGGGTGGTGTTCAGCTCAATGATCTGCTCATTGGCCATTTCGCCGAGGAAAGTATAAATGCCGTAGTTGGAGATATGTTCAGGAACTGGTTGACCTTTGGCTGAAGAAATAATAAGAATTGAAACAAAAATAAAGATCGAAGAAAATAATCTCATAGAAGTTTTTTTATGCATTTGATTGAAGTTTTACCAGGAAATATTTCACTATGTTCTTTGTATTTTGCCAAACCAGTTCTTTCATCCACGGAATGGGCTTATCGGTCCAGCGTTGCGGGTGGGTGGTGATCATGATCTTACCGGGGAGCCGGTTATTTTGCGCGGCCCTGATGATAACCTGTGTTGAGTGAAATACCAGCCCC
>CAYNPZ010000577.1:0-1786 GCA_964399175.1 uncultured Bacteroidales bacterium
AATCCTGCTAAATTCAAATATCCTGTAAATATCGAACGGGTGTTGTTGTAATGGTCGCATTCCTTCTTTCTGTAGAATGAGACACGGAGGAATAACAATAGTTGGTATTGTACCTGAAAGGAAGCCTTGCGGAGAAATCCTTTTCCTGAAGCGCTTTTTCTCTTCTCTCTTTTTCTCTCTGTTCCTGTTTTTCAATATCTACAGCTACCCTGATGTAGTTTAATGCTTCTTTCAGATATCCCATTTCGTGGTGCAGTATGGCCATTTGTTTCAGGTAGACGGGCTTTTTGTGGTGAAAGATGGCCTTTTCGTAATATTTATAGGCTTCGGCCGGTTTTCTTTTTGCATGGAATATCATCGCCCATTGAAAATAATATTTTGCCTTTTCCCTGGGCTTTCTGACAGGTGTGGCGAATTCATACTTATCGGTATAATAGTTTCTTTTGGTCTGCGGTTTGATTTTTATGAGATCCTGGAGCATCGAATTTCAGTTTTAAATATTTACAAACAGATTGTAAAGGGACTAAACGCTGCAAACAGCCATGATATTGCAAAGATAATAAATTTGGTTTTGAATGGCACGAGAAAAAACTCCGGTCTGTGGAGGAAAGACACAGGCCGGAGTTTCGCTAACACAGGAGAAGGTTAGACCATTTAAAGCTTTTGTTCGGGTTGAAGCTTCAATATATTTTGCGCTACTGCATCTCCCACTTCATGAGTTCTATAATATGCTTCCCTGTTCAGGTCCCGGGTGACAAATCCTTCTTCCATGGCATTATCAATGGCCTCCCGGATGCATTGGCTCTCTTCTTTCATCTCAAAAGAGTATTCCAGCATCATGGCCAGGCTTAGTATGGTAGCCATGGGATTGGCAATGGCTTTGCCGGCTGCCTGCGGATAGGAGCCATGAATGGGTTCAAAAAGGGCATGGTTGGCTCCGATGGATGCAGATGGCAACATTCCGAGGGAACCGGTTATGACCGAAGCTTCATCGGTAAGAATATCCCCGAACATATTTCCGGTCAGGATAACATCGAACTGAGCGGGATTCAGCATGATTTGCATGGCGGCATTGTCGACAAACATAAAATCCAGCTTCACTTCCGGATAGGCCATGGCGGTTTGTTTAACCACCTCCCGCCAAAGTCTTGATGATTCAAGCACATTGGCTTTATCCACCAGCGTTACATGATTCTTCCTTTTCATGGCTGCCCGGAATGCTTGTTGTGTTATGCGTTTGATTTCATCGTAAGTATAGACACATGTATCGTAAGCTGCGTTGAATGCATCATCACGGCCGCGGTCTCCAAAGTAGATGCCGCCTGTAAGCTCCCGGTAAACGACAAAATCAACACCTTTTATAACGGAGTCCTTTAATGGGGAAAATTGTTCCAGCATGGGATAACTGCGTATGGGCCTCACGTTGGCATACAGGCCCAGAGCCTTCCTCATGGCCAGCAACCCCTCTTCCGGCCGCGTTTTGGCACCCGGATTGTCATCATACCTGGGTTCTCCTATGGTGCCAAACAGTATGGCATCTGATGAGAGACATTTGCTGAGGGTGTCCTCCGGGAAGGGATGACCTTTGCGGTCTATTGCAATTGCTCCAATATCGCCGTAATTAAGCTCAAATGTATAACCAAATCGCTTTTCAACGGCTTTTAATACCTTCACCGCCTCTGCGATAACTTCCGGGCCGATCCCGTCACCTTCCAGTACAGTAATTTGATGATTCATTAGAATATGTCTTTGGTTAAGTTAATAATCCCGTTTGTTTATATCGGTG
>CAYNPZ010000578.1:0-1761 GCA_964399175.1 uncultured Bacteroidales bacterium
GAGACGGCCAGGCCATGCAGATGTGGAGCAGAAACTACGAGCCCGGATGGGAACCGACAGTCTGATCATCTGGTGACTTTTTAACAGATTTTCTATTATATGAATGTACACGATGTGTTTTAGAATGAGTTAATAAGTAGTGAGTGATGAGTTTTGAGTGAAAATCAGTTTACTCACTACTCATTACTCACTACTATACTTAAATTAATAGACCCCACCATTATGTACGGATTCAAAATATACACCCTACTGATCATCCTCTGCCTACCTCTGGTATTAGCGGCCCAGAATAGTCCACTAAAGACTGTGCAGAAAGATGACGGGATTCTGGTAAAAGAAGGGAATCAAAAAGTGCTTTTTTACCAGCAAGCCCCAAAATCACACAATGGAGCGTATACAAGGAGCAACTACATCCATCCGCTGTATGGCTTTGATGGCACTGTGCTGACCGAAGATTTCCCGGAGGATCACCTTCACCAACGTGGCATCTTCTGGGCCTGGCACCAGGTGATTCTTGACGGGCAGAATATGGGTGACATGTGGACAACAGAGGATTTTGCATGGGATTTTGCATCAGTTGATACAAAATACGAAGAACAGAAGTTGATACTTCAACCTGTTGTATATTGGAAATCACCAAATCTCAAAGATGAAGATGGAAACAAAATCCCTTTCGCAAAAGAAAAAAATACCATAACAATTCATCCGGCAAAGAATGGAATGAGAACCATTGATTTCACCATACGGATTCATGCCCTGAAAGACAATCTTTACATCGGTGGTTCGGATAATGAAAAGGGATATGGTGGTTTTTCAGCGAGGATCAAATTGCCCGAGGACATTCAATTCACTGCTGAATATGGCCCTGTGAAACCAAAAACCACAGCCGTGCCTGCCAGTCCGTGGATGGATTTTTCAGGCTCTTTTACAAAGAATGAGGATCCGGAAGGGATACTGATTATTGCTCATTCTTCCAACCCGGATTTTCCGCCCGGATGGATCATCAGGGATAAAGGCAGCATGCAAAACCCGGTATATCCGGGGAGAAAACCGGTTCATGTTTCACAATCCAAACCCCTTATCCTTCGTTATAGTATGATTATACATCAAAATTCACTTAATGAAAGGACTATTGAACAACTGGTATCGAATTATAAATAAAAAACCATAAATTTGCCACCAAAATTCTGGTATTATGACCGCTGAAAATATAGCGAAAAGCACTTTATGCCTTTAGATCTCTACCATAACAACTTCTTTGCCATGGGCACACGGATGGACATCATCTTTTGGGGACTGGAGCGCCGTTTTGCCCATTCGGTATTTCAGCGGATCTTCAATGAAGTGAACAGACTGGAATCATTGCTTTCCCGTTTTGATGAGGATAGCCTCGTTTCCCTTATCAATGCTGCTGCCGGCATTCAACCGGTTGAGGTGACAGAAGAATTGTTTTCTATATTATCTCAAAGCTGTGAATACCAGAGACTAACCAATGGTTTGTTTGATATCACCGCACTTCCATTAATAAAGGCATTTTCCGAAAAAAACCAGAACAATCAGGATACAATTGCCCGGGCAATTGAAATCACCGGTATTGAAAAGATGAAGCTCAACCGGGCAAATCTTACTGTTTTCCTGGAAAAAGAAGGTATGATGGTCGATCTGGGAGGTATAGGCAAGGGAATTGCATTGGAAAACCTCAACCGCATTTTGGATGAACAAGCCATTTCCAATGCATTTATAAGTTTTGGGGAGAGCAGC
>CAYNPZ010000579.1:0-983 GCA_964399175.1 uncultured Bacteroidales bacterium
TCTCTCCATATGTACCATCTCAATTATTGTTGCCTACTTTATCCGTTTTAATTTCCAGGCCATCCCCTCCTCCATTAGCCAGCTATCAACAGTTATCCCTATAGTTCTGGGGATCCGTACTTTAACCTTTATCTTTTTCCGGCCCTATGCCGGACTGATTCGCTTTACCAGCGTAAAGGACACCGAACGGATCTTTATGGTGATATTCACGGGAAGCCTTGTTCTGATCATCATTGACTTCTTTGTCACCTCCTTTCTGATGATCTTCTCCAGGTTGGCCATAAAAAACATATACCATGAACTGATTAATCCCTCCAGATTACAGAACAATGTGGTTATTTTCGGGGGCGACCACTACGGGTCCGTTACCAAACGTACTCTGGACCGGGAGATAGGGATCAAACAAAAGGTGGTTGCTTTCATTGACGATAAAAAGAACTACGTAGGAAAAAAACTGGAAGGGATCCCTATATATGATGCAGATCAGATGGATAAACTGATTGAACGCTTCACTGTGAAAAGCCTTATTTTTGCACGTGACGAGATTGAAATCGGGATCAAGCAAAAAATCATCAAAACCTGTCTGGAAAAAGATGTTCAGATATTGACCGTACCCAGCTCCAATAAATGGATACAGGGAGAATTGAGCTACAACCAGATAAAAGGCCTGAAAGTAGAAGAAATCCTGCAACGTGAACCCATAAAGCTGGATACACAACTAATTCAAAAAGACCTGGTCAATAAAATTATACTGGTTACCGGCGCTGCCGGTTCCATTGGCAGTGAGATCGCGAGGCAGATATGCCAGTTCTACCCCAAAAAAGTAATTCTGATAGACCAGGCGGAATCCCCTATCTATGATCTGGAACTGGAGTTGAAGGAAAATTTTCCCTATCTGGATATTGAAGTCATGCTGGCCGACATCACCAATCATAAGCGGCTGGATAAGATATTCCAGCATACCGAACCTGAGCTGATCTATC
>CAYNPZ010000579.1:993-1752 GCA_964399175.1 uncultured Bacteroidales bacterium
GCTGCAGCTTATAAACATGTGCCTTTAATTGAAGAGAATGTCACGGAAGCGGTCTCCACAAATGTCGAGGGAACCCGGCATCTTGCCGAGCTGGCGCTTCAGTACAACGTCGGCAAATTTGTATTCATTTCCACCGACAAGGCCGTGAATCCAACCAATGTGATGGGCGCTTCCAAGCGGATAGCCGAAATATTCGTGCAATCGCTGAACCGGTTTGAGGAAACAAAATTTGTGACCACCCGCTTTGGCAATGTCCTGGGTTCAAACGGCTCGGTGATGCCCCGTTTTAAAAAGCAGATAGAGAACGGAGGACCCATTACCATCACCCACCCGGAGCCCTGGGCAAAGGCGGGGAAATTTTCATATTTGACATGGGCGAATCGGTCAAGATCCTGGATCTGGCCAAAAACATGGTCAAACTGTACGGATTAACCATCGGGAAGGACATTCAGATCAAATACACCGGCTTGCGACCGGGGGAAAAACTGTATGAAGAACTGCTGACAAAAAAAGAAAATACAATCCCCACCCACCATCCGAAAATTATGATCGCACGGGTGGAAGAAAAAAGCCATTCTGAAGTAAAATCTCAGGTTGACCGGCTGCTTCAGATCAACAGAAACCTGAACCATTACGAGATTGTCGAGCAGATGAAATACATGGTGCCAGAATTCAAAAGCAAAAATTCCGCCTTCAAGGAACTCGATTACAACAACATGAGGATTATCAATTAAACTTCAAACCTTAAACCTTTTACTC
>CAYNPZ010000580.1:0-1749 GCA_964399175.1 uncultured Bacteroidales bacterium
AACCGGTTCAGGGAAGATCTGCTTTACCGGATCAATACCATACAAATCGACATTCCACCTTTACGGGAGCGACCGGAGGACATCCCGGATCTGACAACCTTCTTCATTGAACAATTTAGCGCAAAGTACCGAAAACCCAGGCTTTTCATCAGCCAGCAGACGATGGAACAGATGCAGGCCTATCACTGGCCGGGCAACATCAGGGAATTGCAGCATGCTATTGAGAAGGCGGTAATCCTAAGTGAAGACAAGGAAATCCAGCCCCATTTGTTGTTCCCTGAAAAAAACACTTCTCATTTACCACACAAAAACACATTCAACCTGGAGGAGAATGAAAAGCGGATCATTGCATCTGCACTACAAAAATTCCGGGGAAACATCAGCCTGACCTCAGAAAAATTAGGCATCAACCGTTCCACTTTATATGCAAAAATCAGGAAATATGGCCTTCAATAGTTTCCAAGTCCGCATTGTAGCCTACGTGCTGCTGATCACCCTTACAAGCATGGGCTTTGTCTGGAGCCTGCATCAGGAATATATGGTGGCCACTTCCAGTGGGCTGGGAATTCTGCTGGTTCTGGAAACCATCTGTTTAATCCGTTTCATCCATAAAATCAAAAGGGATCTGCTGCGGTTCATCGATGCGGTTAAGAGCCAGGACACCACACTTGCATTTCCGAAGAATCACAAAGATGGGTTCATGGGGCAACTGCATGAAGGTTTTAATGAGATCATAACAGGTTTCAGACTCGTAAAAAAAGAAAAAGAACTGGAACACCACTTTTTTCAGAATACCATACAGCATATACCCATCGGACTCATGGCCTTTAACCCGAAAGGGGAAATTAAGCTTCAGAACAACGCCATAAATGACATGTTTGAGACGGGAACGGTTAAAAACATACAGAAACTGGGAGTAAAACACAAGGATCTCCCGGACCGGCTCTATTCGATGAAAAACGGTGAAGAATCACTGCTGAAGCTATTGGTAAGCGGCAGTCTGAAAAACATCTCGATCAAAGTGTCTGAAATAAAACTGGAGGGGCAGAACCTGAAAATTGCCTCCTTCCAGGATATCAGCCGGGAGATCGACCGCAGCGAGGTAGAAGCCTGGCAGAAACTGATCCGGGTGCTCAGGCATGAAATCATAAACTCCATCAGCCCCATACGCATCATGTCGGGAAATTTGCTTAATATGGTTTCAGAAAAGAAAAAAGAAACCCTTGTGGAGGAGGAAAATGATCAGAAACTTATGGAAGATCTGGAAGAAGGTTTGCAGACCATAAGAAAACGAAGCACGGGACTGGGCAAATTTGTCGAAAGCTACCGCCATCTGACCAAAATCCCCGAACCCCGGTTCACTGAAATAAAAGTAAGAGAACTGTTCAATCAGGCGATGAGGTTATTCCGGGAACAGCAGCCCGAAGAAAGGATCCGGTTTACCAGCCAGGTTGACGCCGATGATCTCAAAATACCGGGAGACGAAAAACTGCTGGAACAAGTGCTGATCAACCTGGTAAAAAATGCAGTAGAATCCATCCCGGAAGAAAAAGAAGGGATCGTTAACCTTGAAGCTTACAGCAACAAGGACCAGATCCAGATACGGATAAAGGATAACGGCAGCGGAATCCCCGAAACACAGCTCGACAGCATTTTCATTCCGTTCTACACCACCAAAGAAGGAGGCTCAGGGATCGGGCTAAGCCTTTCCCGGCAGATCATACAGAAGCATAACGGCAGCATACAGAT
>CAYNPZ010000581.1:0-1744 GCA_964399175.1 uncultured Bacteroidales bacterium
AAACAAAAATATTTCTACATTTTGTGATAAAACATTAGCTTTGGTAAATATTATTTTGATGTCGAATATTTATATATCCAAAAATATGGAAGAAATCATGAAAAATGTAAAAATCATGCCTTGTCTGGATATGAAAGACGGGCGGGTAGTAAAAGGAGTACATTTTGTGGATATCAGTGATGCTGGTGACCCGGTCGAAAACGCAGCTTTCTATCAAAAAGAAGGAGCCGATGAACTAGCCATGCTTGATATTGCGGCTACCATTGAAAATCGGGGTACAAGACTCGAATGGGTCAGAAATGTTTCATCTGTTATTGACATTCCGCTGACAGTTGGTGGAGGAATATCCTCCCTTGAGGATATTGAGATGGTATTGGAAGCAGGCGCTGATAAGGTTTCAATGAACAGTGCTGCTGTCAAGGATGCCGGCCTAATAAAAAAGGCAGCCCATCAATTTGGTTCAGATAAAATTACAATTGCCATAGATGCCAGAAGAAATTCCGAAATGCCATCGGGTTTTGAATTGGTAATTAGCGGAGGTAAAAAACCGGTTGGACAAGATGCTGTAGCATGGGCAAAGAAATGTCAGGAACTGGGTGCAGGTATCATTTTGCCAACCAGTATGGATGCGGATGGCACAAAAGACGGATATGATATTGAATACACAAAGGCCATTTCCGATGCAGTGGAATTGCCTGTGGTCGCTTCAGGTGGAGCAGGAAAACCGGAACATTTTTATGAGGGAGCAGCAAAAGGCGGAGCACAAATCCTGCTGGCTGCCTCTGTTTTTCATTATCGTACTTTAAGTATCAGAGAGGTAAAAAAATATCTTAAGGAGAGCGGGTTGGAAGTTAATCTGTTTTAGCCCGAATTATTCTCAAATAATTAATTCTTGTTCAAACTTCACTATCCCGCTTCATCAGCGGGATTTACGAATAATGCAGGTTAGAAATATGAAGACAATATATTTAGTGTAAAAATAAACCAACTTTAAAAATGAAAAGTACCAGTTTATTATGGGTTATTCTTCTGCTGGCTTTTTTTCAGTTTGCGGGGCATAACCAACCCAGCGAGAGCAAGGCCGAGGAGGAATACTTCAAGGTCTATCCCATCGGAAAGGTGGTGAAAGAGAACGGAAAAACCACGATTGTGCTGGACAAAAAGTACGAGCCAGGGCTGTTGAGGTTTGAGAAATTGTCTCATGTGACGGTAGTCTGGTGGTTTCACCTCAATGACAATCCGGAAGATAGATCTGTGCTGCAGGTTCATCCCCGGGGAAATTCATCCAATCCGCTGACCGGTGTATTTGCAACGCATTCCCCGGTTCGTCCCAACCTGATTGCCATCACCCGGTGCCGGGTAATTTCCGTTAAGGGCAATGTGATTGAGATTGACGGCATAGATGCTTTTGACGGCACACCCGTGCTGGATCTGAAGAGCTGACAAAGTGATGAATTATGCCAATGATGATTGATAATAAAGAACTTAATATTAGATTTCTTTTTACAGAAATGTTATGAGCCATCTCGATAATAATTAATCACAAATCTTGAAAAAATCATGGAAAACATCAGCAGTAATTCTTTTGACACTTCCCTGATGATGGAATGGATCAAAAATATGGCAGGTTTTGGTCCACGGCGGGCGGGAAGCAGTGCCGGCCATAAGAACGAACATTTCTTGATGGAGCAATTGAGGGATTTTGGCATTGAAAATGTTCATAAAGAACCTATTCCTATAGAAT
>CAYNPZ010000582.1:0-1742 GCA_964399175.1 uncultured Bacteroidales bacterium
TATTAAGCACCCTGCCAACCGGCAGGCAGGCAAATTCCAATTCACAAATAACAAATAAACTACAATCACCAAAATACGAAATTCAAAACAAACAATACAGCTAAAGCTGTTTTTAAAACCTGCAATCATGAAAACCACACAAAAAATCTTAGTTGTAATGCTGATTGCCCTGCTGACGGGTTTTCAGCTAAATCCTCAGAAAGACACTGAGGAAGAAAAAGTACAAGCTGCCATCGGGAATTTTTTCCAAAGCATTGAAAAATATGATTATGACGGTATCCGAAATGCCTGTACCGGTGATTTTGTCATATTTGAAAACGGGGTAAGGATGAGCTGTGAAGACTTCATCGGCTTTTTGAAAAACTACGAAAACATGGGTGCTGAGATGATGAACTACCAACTGGACAAATTCACCGCTGAGGTCAAAGGCCGCAATGCCTGGGTAACACTCGACAATAAAGGTACTGGTAGAATGGGTGAACAAAGGCTGGAATTTAACTGGCTGGAGAGCGCCATACTGAAAAAAGAAAAAGGCGACTGGAAAATTGCCTTCTACCACTCCACGGAAAAGCCTAAACCCAAGCCGGATTTGGAAAAAGAGCAGGCTGCCATTGAAAAATGTCTGGACAACATTTCAAAAGCTTATGCAAGGAAAGATATTGAACTGCTGTCAGAAATCATCGCTCCCGGTGATGGCTTGTGCCTCTTCGGAACGGATGAGGCGGAAAAGTGGACCGATCACTCCTCCTTTGTGGAATCTCAGCGACGCTGGTTCGAAAATGTGGAAGAAACCCGGTTTATCATCAAAGAACGGAGCATCTTCCCGGATCCTACAGGGACTTATGCCCGGTTTTACCAGATTGCCGACTTTGAAGGCACATCTATGGGAAAACCCTTTAAAGCCAAAAACACAAGAATGAGCGGAATACTGGAAAAACAAAACGGGCGCTGGGTGATGGTCCAGTGGCATGGTTCAGTTCCGGTGAGTGGACAGATGGTGAAGTATTAATATTTAGAACACTGATGACGTAGATCTTACTGATGATCGCTGATAGAAATCAGTGTAAATCATTTAAATCTGTGTTAGGCTTTACAGATTTTTGAGATAAGTCAAAAATATATTTTTTTTCTATCCATCTTAATAAAAGGAGAGTATCATGTCAAAATTCACTATGTTTTTTATAATAATTGTGGCCTTTTTTATTGGTATCCCAAGTGCCATTTTCGGCCAAGAAATGACTAAAAAAGAAGAAAATAAGGAAGGAGTATTTAGAGCTGTTCATCTTGTAAATCTAAAATCTGTTGAAAATGAAGCTGAATTTGTAGCCATATTAAATGATTTCAATAAGGTAGTTGCGGAAGTTGGATATCCAAACATCCGGTACAATGTCTGGAAAGAAAGGGGTGACCGGGAAGGTAAATACAAATATATTTTCGAATCCACTTGGCCGGATCAAGCGACTTATGATAAGGTTCATGAAAATGAGAAATATCAAGCGGTTTTTGAAAAGTACAAGGCGCGATGGGAAGAACTGGTAAATGAGGATGTCTATAGTAGATACGTCCCTTTGAATTAGCTAACCAATGATGAAATTATAACCTATTAAGTATGACTGGTTGCGCTCATTATTGTAAACAGCCTTCAAAAGTGGATACATAATAGTGGCCTAACCTTTGCATTAAGCGGAACGCAAGGGCTCAGAAGTTTTTAAAATGGCAGTGCTAATTTCAGGCTTTTCTTT
>CAYNPZ010000583.1:0-1733 GCA_964399175.1 uncultured Bacteroidales bacterium
CGTTGCCAGGCTGTTCTCAGGTTGAAATTCGATTTCAGGGCGCTATCGACCAGGGTGTTCAGTTTCGGTTCCCCGAAGGTAGTCCACCATCTTTCGGGCGCTTCCTGGTCTCCTGCTCCTGAAAAGACCTCAGTAGTATCCACCGGTACCGTTACTGTGCTGGTCTGTGGTGAGCAGCCGCCAATAAAAAGGGAAATAAGGCCTGATAGTATAGTGATATAAACCTTTTTTCTCAACATTATTAAACTTTTGAATCACAAAATTCCGATAACTTTATCAACAACTACAGGCGGTACATGTTCATGGGGAAAAAGAAGGGGCGTTTATTAGCTATTGGAGTTTAATCAAAGGCATCAAATTATTGCATGCCATGAAATTCCCTTTTCATGACAGGCGCCTCTTGAGGCTTACTTTGGCTTTATGATCCGCTTAGTATTTTGTAATCAGGGTTTGGTATCTTATTCAGTTAAAAGGGATGCGTTTTGCTTTCCGGATAAGCCATCGAAAATTAAGGTATAAGAAGATTTTTCTATAAAGGCAGAAACAGATAAAGCACATAAATCACAGTCACTGTAACGATACCCTGCACCAGCGTGGCTATGGAAAAAGTTTTGTAAGATGTGGCCACATCCATCTTACTGAACTGGCTAACGACCCAGAAGAAGCTGTCATTGGCATGGCTGACGGTCATGGCTCCGGCACCCACCGCCATTACTGCCAGTGTTCTTCCCAGATCGGATTCAAGTCCAAGGCCCGGGAGCAGGGGAGCAACCAGGGCAGATGCCGTTACCAGGGCAACCGTTGAGGAGCCCTGAGCTGTTTTTAAAGCGGCTGCTATGATAAAGGGCAAAAAGATACCCAGGTTGTATTCGGATAAAACCTGTCCGAGATTTTCTCCAATTTGGGTGGCTTTCAGAACACTTCCAAAGGCAGCACCGGCACCGGTAATTATGATGATGGGGCCGGCTGATTGGATACCCTTTCCGATCCAGTGGCTGAGTGTTTCTCTTGTAAAGCCGGGCAATAGCAACAGAGAAAACAGGAATCCGATAAAAAGGGCGTTCATGGGATATCCCAGAAACGATAGGGTGGAGTATACGCTTCCTGAGCCAAGCGGTTTTCCGGGTAGATCGCTTATGGAACCCAGCGCAATGAGGATAATGGGTATAAATATGGGAGCAAGCGTTTTGAAACCCGAGGGCAAACCGCCGTAATGCTTTTCTATCTCCGTATAATCCAGTTCGGGTTTTTCTGTATCTTCCCCTGATTGATGCTTCTTTCCACTGTAAGAAGCCCATAAATTCCCGGCATACATAGTGACCAGGGAAATTCCCAGGCCGAAAAGGATTACCAGGCCCAGCTGCCCGGTCATATTCAGGTTACCGGCTGCGGCAAGCGGCCCGGGAGTCGGAGGAACCAGTGTATGGGAAGCGTACAGGCCGGTGGCGAGAGCAACACTCAGTATTACTGCTGGTTTACCTGTTTTATATATGAGAGAGCGTTTCAGGGAGGACAAAATTACATAGGCTGAATCACAGAATACAGGTATGGATACAATATAACCGATCAGGGAGAGTCCCAGGGCGGGTCTTTTATTTCCCGTAATTTTCAGCACCATGTCGGCCAGCTTGATGGCAGCCCCCGATTTTTCCAGGATCGTACCAATAATGGTCCCCAATACAATGACAATTCCAATGTTGCCCAGGATGCTTCCGAAGCCTTCGCTGATGGTA
>CAYNPZ010000584.1:0-1725 GCA_964399175.1 uncultured Bacteroidales bacterium
GGAGAGATCGATAAGCAGGAATTTGAAGAAAAAAAGAAAGATCTGAGTTAGCTTTTTTGTGTTAAAACAGATCCAGGTATTACGGGGAGATAACCCATCCGTGGGTCAAAATGCCAGTATGGCAGTTATTGACCCCCGGGGTCAATTTCCCGGTATATGGAGGTCAACATCACTGGAATAAAAATAAGTATATGATTATGGAAATCCAATATAACTCTGTCATAACGTGCCCGAACTGTGGGCATCAAAAAGAAGAAGAAATGCCTGCGAATGCTTGTCAGCATTTTTACGAGTGTGAGAATTGCCATACACTGCTAAAACCTCAACAAGGGGACTGCTGTGTGTTTTGTTCTTATGGTACGGTGAAATGCCCACCTGAACAAAGAAGAATAGGTTCGCCATGAACTGATCTCCCTACTTAAGAGAAGAGCATATCATGAAATTTTTGTAAAAAAAAGGAAAGATTTTGAAAGACTGTATCCCTGTCTCCTTTTATATTTGAAAGTAATATAACATAAAAAATAAACAATTATGAGTACGGGTGAAGGAAGAAAAGAACACTGGGAAAACATTTATCAAACCAAAAGAAAGGATGAGGTGGGCTGGTATCAACCAGAGCCGACCACCTCGCTTTACTTTTTAAAAATATGTGAGGTACCCAAAACAGCCAATATAATTGATGTGGGAGGCGGCGACAGTTATCTTGCAGATTGCCTTCTGGAACGCGGTTATGAGAACATTACCGTGGTGGATATTTCAGAAAAAGCGCTTGATAAAGCCCGTCAAAGGTTAGGCAGCGAAGCAGAAAAGGTGAACTGGATCGTTGCAGATGCTGCCAACTTTCAGCCACCCGAAACATACGACTTCTGGCACGACAGGGCCACATTTCATTTCATGACGCAGGAGCAGGAAATACAGCAATACCTCCAAACAGCCAGGAAGCATATCAATCCTTCCGGTTATCTGGTGCTTGGCACCTTTTCAGAAGAGGGGCCCGAAAAGTGCAGCGGTCTTAAAGTAATGCGATATTCTGAACAAATGATGACTGACCGGGTGAAAGACGCTTTTGAAAAGATCCATTGTATCAAGACAGACCACCAAACACCCTCGCAAACCACACAGAACTTTCTGTTCTGCAGTTTTGAACGGAAGGAATAGTAGAGTGAATGGGTTTTCTGAATTATTGTATAATGAATATTAGTAACATAACTGATTATCCAAAGGAAAATGCATAATGAACTAACATATAAAGATGTTGAGAAGTATCTAAAGAAGCTTAGGGCTTCAGTAACCAGGGAAGAATGTTGGTCATGTGAGTGTTTTCAAGGTTTCCTTACACAGTTGGAAATAGATTCGCCTACGGATACTTCGGATCTTATCAAACCCTTAAAAGTTTCCAATGATAAATTGCACAGTTGTATAGGCTGTCAGCCCTGTCCTCCGGGCGAACTATTTTCAGGCTACAGCTATTGTAAATCTTGTAAATAATTAATACGAAGTGAATCATGGAAATCCATTATTGTTCTTTCATTAGATCATCCGTATCTAAATTTTGTCCAGGGCCTGTTTCAAATCTTCGATAAGGTCTTCGGTTTCTTCGATACCAACAGACATGCGTATGAGCGTATCGGTAATTCCAAGTTTCCTGCGGTCTTCCTCAGGAACTGAACCATGAGTCATGAGAGCGGGCAATTCTATGAGGGATTCCACACCTCCCAGGCTTTC
>CAYNPZ010000585.1:0-1723 GCA_964399175.1 uncultured Bacteroidales bacterium
TACAATGACAATTCCAATGTTGCCCAGGATGCTTCCGAAGCCTTCGCTGATGGTAGTACCGATCTTCTCCAGTGGCATCCCTGCCGCCAGGGCTACCAGAAAACAGGCTGTGATCAGAACAATGAAGGGGTGGATCTTCAATCTGGCGGTGCCCAGAATGATGAAACCTATTGATAATATCAGTATTAGTATAAGAACCGAAGCTGATGCCATAAAAGTTTATTTGATATGTGAATATATCCTCCTTGACAAATATAGCATTTTATTGGAATTTTCATTCGTTCACCAGTTCAAAAACTGCTTCCATGACATCCGAAGAGTTGTCCGTCGAATTCAATTCAAATTTTATATGGTAAATAACGACAATTTAGAAAAAAGATTATTAAAGGAGCAAAATGTCGGGGTTTATCCTTAATACAACGATATTTGTCCCTGAAATTATTTAAATAAATAATTAAAACCATGTATTGATGAATTTGTTTAAGTATGAAATTGTAGCATAAAAAATCAATGTATTATGAAACGATTGTCAATAGTATTGTTAGCAGTTTTCATGGTAGCTTTAATTTACAGTTTTAAACAGATCGACCATGATGATAGTAAATTAGAAGAAAAGGCTGCTCCGGCCGGAGGTGATAAGGCAGTAGCTGTCATTTCTCCGGCAAGCGGAAGCAATGTTCAGGGTGAGGCAACTTTCAAAGAAGTTGGAGATGAAGTAAAAGTAAAACTTCACCTGGAGAATCTGGAATCCGGGAAACACGCTTTTCATCTGCATAAGAAAGGTGATTGCAGTGCATCTGATGCCACTTCGGCAGGCGGACACTGGAACCCGACAAATGAAGAACATGGCAAAAGGGGCCATGGAGAATTTCATAAAGGCGATGTTGCAAATGTCGTGGCCAATTCCAACGGGAATGTAGAGTTTACAATGAAAGTTGACGGCTGGAGTGTCGGCGGTGAAAAAAAATCTGACATCCTTGGGCAAGCCGTGATTATTCACGCAGGAGCGGATGATTTTACATCACAACCATCAGGTGCTGCAGGAGCAAGGGTTGCCTGCGGAGTTATTCAGGAAGTCAATTAAATAGGTATTTGAAAGTAATTCTAAAAAAATAAAGAGGGTGTCCCAAAATAAGACTTAATGTGAATATATAGATTGTTTATTGAAATTTTTTTAAAGGATACCTTCTTTATTTTTTGGTCTCCTAAAAAATGTTGTTATTCCTAATCTCAATAACCGATGGCCTGGCCGTCTTTTCGTGATTCGGAGGCACCATAATAAACGCCGTTTTCCGGGTCGTATTTAATGGCCTGATAGCCCCCGAAACCTCCAACGGTATATTCTACATCATGCCCCGTTTTAATCAGCTCGCGAACTACCGGATAATCGTATCCGGATTCCAGGTAAAGTGTTCCTCCATCTGTCATTTCTTCGCCTGTGGGCTGTGAAGAGCCCCCGTGTCTTATTCGGGGTGCATCTCCCGCTTCCTGGAGGTTCATTCCGAAGTCCACAATATTCATAACGATCTGGGCATGGCCCTGGGGTTGCATGGATCCGCCCATCACGCCGAAACTCATGAATGGTTTGCCGTCTTTGGTTATGAAAGAGGGTATAATGGTGTGGAAAGGCCGCTTTCCGGGTTCATAAACGTTATTGTGCCCTTCTTCTAGGGTGAACAGTTCGCCGCGGTCCTGCAGAACAAAACCCAGTTTGCCCGGGGTC
>CAYNPZ010000586.1:0-1722 GCA_964399175.1 uncultured Bacteroidales bacterium
CCGATATAAATTAGAAAAATAGATATAAGAAACTGAAATAAATGGCATCACAGCGTTGAAAGTTTCAATATGAAATTGTTGTTAAAAAAATATATAATTATATCTTTGTTACGCTGTTCTTATTTGAAAACCGATGTTAACTAAAAATATTGAAAATGGTGAATCAAGAGAAAGTACAAGAGATCAACAAGCTGCTTGAGGAAGCTTCGGCCCAGGAGATTGTCAATTACATCCTGGAGAATTACAAAAAAGATACGGTTTTTGCCACCAGTTTAGGTGCCGAAGATCAAGTGTTAACCGATATGATTGCATCCAGGCATGATGATGCATACATCATTACACTGGATACCGGCAGGCTATTCCCTGAAACCTATACCTTGATCGATAAAACCAACAAGCATTATAACATTAAAATGGACATTTATTTCCCCGACTATAACCGTGTACAGCAGATGGTTAAGGAAAGGGGGATCAATCTGTTTTATGAAAGTATAGAAAACAGGAAGCTATGCTGCCACATCCGTAAAATCGAGCCGCTGCAAAGGGCGACCAAAGGCATGAAGGTCTGGATCACGGGTTTAAGGAGGGCCCAGTCGGTTACCAGAATCAATCTTCAGCCTGTGGAATGGGATGAGCAGAATGAAATGATCAAGGTGAACCCGCTCTATAGCTGGACAGAAAAGGAAATATGGGATTACATCAAGGCAAATGATGTTCCTTACAACGAACTTCATGACAAGGGTTACCCCAGCATAGGCTGCCAGCCCTGCACCAGGGCGGTAAAACCCGGCGAAGATGTGCGCGCCGGAAGATGGTGGTGGGAAGAGCCCGAGAAGAAAGAATGCGGGTTGCACGCCAATGGAAATAACCATAAATAAGATAACTTAAAGGATATAAATCAAAACTACAAAAAACTCCCGGCGGTTGCCGGGAGTTTTTATTTTAGAAATAAAAAAAATATTTCTATTGTAAACGTATCCTCCTATAGTTTAAGCAAATCATTGTAATAATTTAAAAGTTTTTTTAAGTCCTCCAATTTCTGTGTATTGATGTTATTTGTGCTGATATATTCCCGTATTTCTTGAAGTTCAATTGAAGAATCACTGAAAAGGTCAATCAGGTCGAGTTTACTGTCAAGCCGAACGGCTGCACTCCCTTCACTTGGTTTTATATAAAATTGTTGCTCATCCACATAACGTTTTGTGCCGGTACCTCCACCTCCCATATAAGTTGGAGCATAACTGCTTTCTTTGATCTTCTTCTCATGTTTAACAAGCAATTTTGAAACCTTACCTTCTCCTGCAATCACCTCATAAAACCCTTCGCTTAAATATTGCCTGCCATTTACTTCCTCCAAAGCCAGGGAATATATAAACGTTTTGCCGGCAAACTCTACTTTTCTGACAAAGGAAGGTTCAGAAATAGAAAGCGTATCGCTGTCCATAACAATTTCAAAATTTTGTGTGCGCACATTATAACGCAACAATCCTTTAACCACCTTACCGTTGGAAAGGATAATTTTCCCGTACATATAGTCAACATTCAAATATGGGGTGCCAAGAATCTGCCTTCCAACAGGTGAGGATTTACTTAGATTGAGTGAATGGAGTACCCCCTGCCCTTTAATGGTTACATTTTTGCCTTGTGAAAAGCAAGCAATAGCAGTGAAAGTCATTAAGATGCCAAGGATTAGTTTCTTCATGTGTGATATGATTTTAAAAA
>CAYNPZ010000587.1:0-1716 GCA_964399175.1 uncultured Bacteroidales bacterium
CCCACCGCATATCAGGCTCAAGGTAACTTCCTTCAACCCATTCGTTCCAGGCATTTATTGTGATCAGGTTCGGCTCATCGGGATGATTATCCACATAGTCTCTTGCTTTCTGCAAATAAGCAGCAAAACTTGCGGGGTTATTATGAATATGTACAACAGACTCCTTTCCCTTTTGAGGATACCGTGGAGTGTTATCCCATCCAATTGAGACATGAGGAGAAAAGGGTATCTCCAGAGTTTTATCCCACTTATTCATTAGTGAAAAAGCTTGCTCACCCCATTTTATATAATCCTCATTCAACCCATAGTGA
Organism: uncultured Bacteroidales bacterium; assembly: GCA_964399175.1. GTDB lineage: Bacteria > Bacteroidota > Bacteroidia > Bacteroidales > UBA12077 > JAGXLC01. The sequence goes on from CAYNPZ010000587.1 coordinate 312, forward strand.
ACCCATTGGTATGAAGTAACACTATTTGCGCCAAGCTCCGTGACAAGTTCTTTGATATTATATTTCTCTCCGTATTTTCCACCCAATAAAAAGGGTTCATCATTTCTTGCTCTTCCAATCAATTGCAGATGTAAACCCGGAAAACCCGCTTCCTTTACTTTGCTCCGAAAATGCTTCAAAGCTTCTTTTGTTCCTTCGATACCATCAAAACTGCTTATAAGATTTTCAAGATGGTAAATGGAAAAAACAGGTTCTCCTTTGATTTTCAAGTAAGAAGGATGTTTAAAATATTTATTGATTACCCTGTCCACAATGGTCTTAAAATTCTTCCAGTCTACCGTCCCTTTCCAAATAACAGAATCTAAATCATATTTTTGGTGATTCCATACACCTTTGGCATCATGATTGGCCCACATCAGATAAAACTTCAGCCGTTCGTTATTATCTGCCTTAAGGGAACCTTTATTGACCGTTTCTTCCAGAAATGGTTTACCGTCGTACCAGTACCAGTCGAAAATAAAGGCCTCCACTCCATGGTCAGCAGCGGCAGCAATCTTCTTTTCCATATCCTGAGGATTATCGCCCATTACATAGCCCCAAAGGGGTTGGCGTGGTTGATAATGCCCCTTGAAGCGGGGTTCTGTCTTTTTGATCATTTCCCACTCACCGATCCCTTCACTCCAAAAAACTTTACGGCTTCGTGGTTCATCATGGGTAGAAGGCCAGTAATAAGCCGCTACGGTATAATCCTCATCAGAAACCTGCTTATTGGAATTATCAACTTTCATTTCAGGCGATTGATTGCATTGCCAGCAAAGCATTAGTGCTATCAATAATAAGACACTGCCAAACAATTTTAAAAAGCTGTGATTGACGTGCATATTAAATTTATTTAAATACTTCAATATCATTAACCGATAGAGATACTCATAATTCTTTAACTGCATCAAAAAAAGCGAATATATTTTCCAAAGGAGTATCAAGTTGTATGGTATGAGCCGGGGCGATGATATAATTACCCTTACTACCATATATTTGTGCTCTCCGTTTCACTTCCTTTTTAATTTCTTCGGGGCTACCATGGGGTAATAATTCCTGAATATCTATACCTCCAAAAAATATGAGATCATCTATATATTTTTCAGTAAGATTTTCAGGTGTCATATCCTTTGCAAGAGGTTGGAGGGGATTTAATGCGTCAAGCCCCAGTTCAATGAAATTCGGGATGATCTCAGTAATGGAACCACAACTATACCAGGCTATTGTTATGTCAGGATTAACAGATCTGAACTCGTCAAACATATATTTAATTCTAGGCTTAAAATGTTTTCTCCATATTTCAGGATCTACAAGCATACCATGCTGAGTTCCAAAATCATCACCGGCCCAGATCATATCGGGACCT
>CAYNPZ010000588.1:0-1710 GCA_964399175.1 uncultured Bacteroidales bacterium
GGACAAAAGGCGGTCAGGAAAGGCCCGTGGAAGCTCATGATCACCGAATCCGATACCCTGCTGTTCGACCTGGAGCCCGACCGGGATGAATCCAATGACCTGGCCCCGGAAAATCCCGGAAAGGTAAGGGAACTGTTGGATGAGTATCGACAGTGGAAAGCAGGTGTAGTGAAAGGAGTAACTATGAGAACGGATTAGTCGGTTTATTTAAATCTGTCTGTGAATTTGATATCTGTTAACTTTGTACTGGTGTAACTTTTAAATTTTAAATTATATTATGAGTAGCTCAGGAACAGCAACAAGAATGTATCAAATCTCAATAATTTCTTTATTGATTGTAATTTTTACAAAAATAGCAGCTTTACAGGCGATTGCCGGAGATACTCCTGCCGAAAACCGTTTGGAAGGGAAGAGACCCAATATCGTCTTTATTATGGCGGATGATTTGGGCCTTGCCGATATTAACAGCTTTGACCCTTTGAATCGTACCTATTACGAAACGCCAAATATTGATCAACTGGCCCAACAGGGTATGAAATTTACCCAGGCCTATACCAATGCTGCCAATTCTGCTCCCACCCGGGCCGCCCTGATAAGCGGCCAGTATTATCCCAACCAGCCCATCTACCATGTAGGAAGCTCCGGTCCGGGAAAAATGATTCCGGCCCCTAACGCCGATGAATTACCAACAGGAAAAATTACCAAGGCAGAGATGTTAAAAAAACAGGGATATACAACCGCCTTAATCGGCAAGTGGCATTTGGGCAATCCTCCGGAATATGGCCCGGAGCAGCAAGGTTATGATGTCAATATAGGCGGATACAATGCAGGTAATCCAGGTGGCTGGGAAGGAGGGTATTTCAAACCGAACAACAATCCTTATATCAATGAGGCCAGAGAAGGGGAATATCTTACCGATTATCTGACAAGGAAAGGCATTGAGTTTATTCATAATCATAAAGAAGGCCCGTTTTATCTTAACCTGTCTTTTTATACACCCCACAGCCCCTTCCAGGCGCCTGAGGAGATAGTAGAGAAGTACGAACAAAAAGAACCGGACAGGGGCCATAGCCATGCAACCTATGCGGCTATGATTGAAATTATGGACCGAAATGTAGGCAAAATCATGGATGCCATGGAATCAACCGGGATTGCCGATAATACCATACTTATCTTTTATTCTGATAACGGAGGTCAGGGTGGATATGATTTTTTGGGCCATGAAGAAAATAATGTTACCAGCAATTCACCCCTGAAAGGAGGAAAAGGAACATTTTACGAGGGCGGCATTCGTGTGCCGATGATTGTCCGCTGGCCCGGAGTAACTACTCCCGGAAGCACCAGCAATGAGCCCGTGATAAGCATTGATTTTTACCCGACTTATCTGGAAGCAACTGGTATAGAAAAACCACAGGGGTATCAGCTCGACGGAAAAAGCCTGGTGCCTCTGTTGAAGGATCCCGGACAAACAATCGACCGGCAGGCCCTTTACTGGCATTTCCCTGGCTACCCCAATAATCCCTGGCGTACCACCCCGGTAAGTGTGATCCGGTCCGGACCCTGGAAGTTGATGAAATTTTACGAGACAAAAGAAGTCAAACTTTATAATTTGGAAAAAGATCAGAGTGAAACCCGCAATTTGACAGAAGAGCGTCCACAAATACGGAAGAGGTTGCTTCAACAATTGGAGCAGTGGCTTGAAAAAAATGA
>CAYNPZ010000589.1:0-1487 GCA_964399175.1 uncultured Bacteroidales bacterium
TATGCATGGGAATATCACACAACTCCGCAATCGTGGGCAGCCAATCAACATTAACAGCCATTTGATCCCTCACCTGCCCCTGAGGAATCTCTTCTTTCCAGCTAATGATTGCCGGGATTCTGATGCCCCCTTCAAACAGGCTGAATTTAGCCCCACGATAGGGGCCATTATCACCGCCCCCGCCAAAAGCTCTGGTTTCCATGCTATGTCCATGGTCAGACTGGAAAATGATAATGGTATTATCCCGCAACCCTTCCGCTTTTAACTTATTCAACACCATCCCAATATATTCATCTATTGTAGAAACGAAAGCAGCGTATCTGTTACGCGGGCTGGGCAGATCACTGTAGTGCTCCCGCCATTTTTCAGTGCCCTGATAGGGATAGTGGGGCATATTAATGGCCCAGTATAAAAAGAAGGGTTCTTGCTTATTTCTTTCCATAAACCGGTCAATCTCCTCAACCATTAGATCCAGGAAATATTCCCCGTCGCGCCATACTTCTTGCCCGTTCTTCCATAAGTCATGACGATTAGGTCCTCTCCAGTAATAAAAATGGGAATAATTATCAATACAACCTCCCATGTGACCAAATGAATAGTCAAATCCTTGCTGATTGGGCATGGTGGGTTTAGTATAACCCATATGCCATTTTCCAATATGGCCTGTAACGTATCCCGCATCTTTCATAATTTCAGCAATGGTAACTTGTTCTGTGGGCATTCCACCTGGTTTACCTTTTTTATGTGGTGCATTACCCGGAAGACCGGCAGCCTGGGGAGTTTTTCCCGTCATTAAAGCTGCCCGGGAAGGGGAACTAACCGGCGAAGCCGCATAAAACTGGGTGAATCTTACGCCGGTTTCCGCCAGCTTATCCGTGTTAGGAGTAGTAAGGTCTTCTGCACCATAGCAGTTCAAATCAATTGAGCCCTGATCATCGGTATAAATGATCAATACATTTGGTTTTGACTTCTCTTGCTCTGTAGCTGATTTCTCTTGACAGCCTGTAAATAACAGACACGAAATCCCTAATTCCAGGCTGATTTGTTGAAAGGATTGTAGATATTTCATAAATTAAAATTTTAAAGGAAAATAACAGTTATCTTTTTCTCACATATTAAATTTGCTAATAAAACATATCCCTGTGTTTCTCGACATACTCAAGCAACTCATCTGCCACTTCCGGGTATCGGTGAATCACATTTCTTTTCTCATAGGGATCATGAATCATATCAAACAGTGCTGTATCGATCTTACGCTGGGTGTATTTCAGGGGAATACGTATCTGCCCGGCCAGGTTGGAGTCGGGTTGGACGGGACGGACCTTTCCCCTGGTATATTCACCGCCTTCACCTTTTTCCAGTGAACGATACGGATGGGGCAAATGCAATTTCCAGTGCCCATCAGCGCTTATCACTCCCCGAAAATCGGAACCTCTGGAAAAAGGATAATAATCATGGGGATTTCCCGACCCAGGCTGGTGAGTGAT
>CAYNPZ010000589.1:1497-1704 GCA_964399175.1 uncultured Bacteroidales bacterium
TTTTTACCGTCAATCTCGTTTTCCGGAAACGGACTGCCGGTCACATGACAAATCGTGGGTAAAATATCAATGGAAGCAAAAGCCTTATGCGAGGTGGTATTGGGCTCAATATGACCGAGATACTTTATTATGGCCGGATTGCGCACCCCGCCATCAAAAACGGTGGCTTTACCTTCACGGTAAGGGGTTTTCCCGGAACGGTCCATG
>CAYNPZ010000590.1:0-1702 GCA_964399175.1 uncultured Bacteroidales bacterium
GGATAATAGGGAATGTTTCATCAAAATAAGGCGTTTTGGAATATACCTGCTGAATGGTTCGGATGATCTTCTTTTTTTGCCGGGGCCAATTGTCCTGATCAATGCGTACCTGATTGATCTTATCCCCTGCCTTGAATTTGACAGGAATGGTTATATATTGGACTCCAGTGCTTGTAAGAATCTTATTCCTGTTTTGGAAGTTGTTCTTTTTAAACTGAACATCATCCAACAAAACAAAATTATTGGCATTTGCCGCCTTCCTGAAAAATCCATAATAAGGTAAAAATTCCGGCTGATGGATTGTTGCTGTCATACTACCAATCTTTGAATGTAAAACATTTCTGCATACTTGGTCCCGGACTCAAGTCCCCTTAGTCTTGCCAAAGATTGGATGCCTTCTTCATTAAGCGGAGAGGGGGGTTCTTTTACCTGAGATTCATAATAATAAAACAGTTTAACCTTCTTCTCCATCCAATCTGTAATGTCAAAATACATCCGGCCCCCTTCAATGTGGTTTATAGAATTGCCCACAAACGGATATTCATACAAGGCAACAAATGGAACAAAATGTTTATTCCTTAGCCTGACCGCGGCCATTCCGCAATCATATACTTTCTTGTGGTCCTGGTGGTGACTTTTATAGGGAAGAAATATCCGGTCAGGTCTAAAACGATCAATTTGATCCTCAATCATACTGACAAGATCCTTGTCCGGAATCTGATCCATCATTCCATCCTTGCCCCTGAATAAAATTGAATGCTGGCTGGCCCCAAGATGGAATAAAACCCTTCGTATTTCTGATTCTCTTTGATCCGCAGTTTCTTCATCCCTTCCAACGGCAACATAAACAACACAAAATTCATCGTGCCGGCTGATCTTTTCAAGGATGTACCCTCCAAGTCCCAACACTTCATCATCACCATGGGGAACTATAACCAAATTCTTCATGCTCTAAAAAAGTTTTCTTTGAGATTTTTCCGCCTGCCTGGCCCGTTCTTCTTTTTTTTGCTTTTCAAATTCTTTCCAATCTTTGGAGTCATAAAATTCCTCTACTTCCCAATTGAGGGTTTTATTAAGCCAATGAGATACATTTGATCGGTGACAATCTTTGGGATCTTTTTCATAACATAAAAGAGTAATATCCCTGCCTCCTGAAATCTTATGTAAGTCATATAAAACTGCATTGGGGTCTAAATTTCCCAATTGAGTGTTATAATGTTTATCGTAAGTGGCCCGGCTTATTTTCCCATTATTGAACTTTGTAACCAAATCATGGGATGGAGCAAGCGGCCGGTAATTATTCCCTGTATAAAAATCCGGAGGGTTTATTGCTATACCAATTGTAACAATGTCTTTCCTTGTTATCCGCTCAACCTTAGCAAAATAGCTTGTGTAAATTTTCATGAATGCTTGTTTCTATATTCAGCAAATTTCCTTTCAACAAAGTATTCAAGTTTATTAACATTCATGCTGAAATGCTTATCAACTTCGATAATGTTCTTGACAGTTTTAAGCGAGTTGTAAACACTTGCTCTACTTCTGCCCATCAAAAAAGCTACCCGCTTTATCAGTCTCTTTTCTGTTGAACGGCCTGTTTCTAAAAATTCAGGGTCATAATATTTTACAGCCAGATAACTAAAATAATGCCTTACATAAGCATATTCCCGTTTCCTGGATTTTGAAAGCACCAGTTCAAGTGCAC
>CAYNPZ010000591.1:0-1698 GCA_964399175.1 uncultured Bacteroidales bacterium
AACTGAATTACAGCAATCTATACAGCACCGTAGGTGCGGTATTATGGTAGAACCTCGAAATCAACAGCCATCCCCGAGCACCGTAGGTGCGACATTATGGGGAGAATTAAATATCAGGCAAATATTATATTAGCTGACAAAAACAGAAAAGGGGGGGCTTCCCATGTTGAGTAGAGTGAGTTAATTGAGTTTAAAATTCCGGGAATTAACTAATCCAACAGCTTACACAAAATTTGCATATAAATTATTTTTTCTATTTCTTTTTTTCCGTATTTTTGCATAAAAACAGAAACAAAATGATTTTTGAAGAATTTAGAAAGGAGTTTATTGATCAAATCTATTTTACCCCAAACCAGATATATGCATGGCATCCGTCTTTTGACAAAAATAATCTGAGCCGGTGGGTTAAAAAGGGATACCTGATTAAACTAAAAAATAATTTGTATACCTTCACCGAACTTCGGAATATCAACAACATCCATCTCTTTATAGCAAACCGGATGTACCGTCCATCTTATATTAGTCTTCACTCGGCCATGGCTTTTCATGGTTTCATTCCGGAATCAATTGTGCAAACGACTAGTGTAAGTACCATGAAAACAAAACGTTTTGAAAATACCCTGGGTAGCTTTTCTTATAAAAAATTAAAACCCCAACTCTTCTTCGGCTATACCCATCTACAGTTTACTAAAGATAAAATCATTCTAATGGCAGCCCCGGAAAAATCTATCCTTGATCTACTCTACCTGTATCCTTTTTACAACACCAAAAATGAATTACTTAATTTACGGCTGGATGAGGAGATGTTACATGAAATGATTCAGACAGATCGTTTTCAGGAATTTCTGGCCCGATTTGAGAACAAGTCCCTTGAAAAACGTGCTGATTTATTTTTTAAATGCTATTCGATATGATACAAACCGAATTTCTAAAAAACTATTTTCCACACTATTTATGGGATAACCCTGCCCGGCGCAAGTACATAATAAAGGAATACATACAACTATTTCCCGGAACTACTTTTTGAACTTGACCTATCCGTATATCGTAAAGAAAAGTTTCTTATAAAGATTGAAAGTCAGGACCAACAAATTGACTATACACACATACTGGCAACAATTAAAGGGTGCGGATTTTATTTTAAATTTCCTGTACCCACCGATGAAATTATGTGTGCCATGAAAATTTCTGCATTGTTATCAAGGGCAAAGGGACGGGATTTTTATGATGTTATGTTCCTGATGGGCCAAAAACAACCGGACTATTCGTTTTTATCTGCTCGTTGTGGCATCAAAAATCAGGCAGAACTGAAGCAAGCATTTAAGAACCTGCTACAAAAAATTGATTTATCCCATAAAGCAAAAGATTTTGAGCATCTGGCTTTTCAGGAACGAAATGCCAGGCGAATACTCCTTTTCGAAGATTTTGTGGATGATTTGTAAACGAATAATTTCATATTGATACAATTGTCACTCAGCGGTCTCTCGGTAGTCACCCGGTAGTCACCCGGTAGTGATACAGTAGTTATTCTATAGTCACTGGATATTCTCCATTGCCCCACAAATTAACGGATTAACCAGATTCCTTTGCGAGTGGATTTCACCCTCACCACATACCGTCAGTTACTTACCACCCTCCGGGAGAGCGGCTATACCTTCCAGCCCTTCAGGGAATATCTGCAACACCCTGCCCAAAAAA
>CAYNPZ010000592.1:0-1685 GCA_964399175.1 uncultured Bacteroidales bacterium
TTTCATTGTTATTTTCTAATTGGATGGATGACATTTGTTAAATTAAAATCCCGTCGTTATGAAAACATTAAAACTTTTCAGTCTGATTATTATCTGGGCCATCTTTTTAATGCCTTTTTCGGTAAATGCCCAGGAAACATCCCCTGATTTTTTTCAGAAGAGAAGACAGCAAATGATCCGACAGATGGAAGATGGATCCATGGCTGTAATGATGAGTGCCGAGAGAAAGAGGCGAAACGCTGATATACCTTATCCCTTCCGGCAAAGAAGCAGTTTCTACTATTTAACGGGATACGAGTATCCTGAATCGGCCTTTATCATTGAGCCAAACAGGGAAAAAGAGTTCATCATGTTTCTTCCTTCCAAAGATTCTACAGGGGGGATATGGCATCAGCAGGAATATGGCATGAAAGAAGCCATGAAAGTATTTGGGGCGGATACAGCCTATGATATAGAAAAGTTTGAAAAGATATTAAGACAAAAGCTTTGGTCCAAATCCATTGTTTACATGGACCCGAATGATCAACCTTTAAAAGATTTATTTGACACAATTCAGGGTAAAAAAGTATTGTTAAACTCTTTGAATGGGATAAGAAATCTGAACAATCTTTTAGATGACATGCGGTTGCAGAAAGATTCCCTGGATATCAGTCATATGAAAAAAGCCATAGACATCACCCGCCAGGCTCACTTAGAAGCCATGAAAGCTGTTCAGCCGGGGATGTATGAATATGAGGTGGAAGCCCTGGTAGAATATGTGTTTCGGAAAAATGGGGCTTCGGGTCCTGCCTTTTCTTCTATTGTTGGGTCGGGTAACAATGCCAACACACTTCACTACATGAAAAATGACAGAAAAATGAGGTCAGAGGAGCTCGTACTGATGGATATTGGTGCCGAATACAATATGTATGCTGCTGATTTAACACGGACCATTCCTGTTGACGGGAAATTTTCCCGGAAGCAGGAGAGAATCTATCAACTGGTATTGAAGGCTATACAAAAGGCAGCCCGGGAGCTGGAGCCCGGAAAAGGAATATTTGAGGCCCACTATAAAGCTACTGACGTAATTATAGAGGGGTTGTATGAACTGGGACTGGTTACCGATCCCGACAGCAAGTGGCAGCGAAATTTTTATACCCATTATCCCGCGAGTCATTGGCTGGGTTTGGATGTGCATGATATGGGATTTAGAAAAGGAAATTACGGAGAAGGTCAACATAAGGTCTCTCAAGAACCGGGTATAAAAAGAGACATAAAGGGTCGCATCCTCAAACCTGGAATGGTCTTTACCATTGAGCCGGGCATTTACCTGCCGGAAAACGGACTTGACAGGATCAGAGCCCTGAAGGAAAAGGATGTACCAGCGGAAAAAATCGAAGCATTTCTTGATGAGGTCGGGCCTGTATACAGGAAATACCAGGGCATAGGTGTTCGGATTGAAGAGGATGTGATCATCACAGAAGATGGCCATGAGGTTTTAAGCAGGCAACTGCCCAGGAGCATCGATGCCATAGAAAACATCATGGACAAAAGCAGCGATTATGTTTCAAAGGACCAGTGAGAACTGGCCCTTGTTTTGGATTATTTACTTATTTTGTTGTGTTCTTTGGCCCTGACCTCAGCCAAAAATTCCCGGATGGGCTGCTCGATCCGTTCCGGTGCCTGCCTGATCCTATTGACTTTTT
>CAYNPZ010000593.1:0-1667 GCA_964399175.1 uncultured Bacteroidales bacterium
GAAGATTACAAAACGTGGTTTGCAAATAGATAAAAAGGGAGAAATACAATGGACAAAGGAAAATATGAACCATATTGCCATTTTTGTGGTTCTAAAATCGGACAAATAAGTGAACGGACTGAGGAAAAGGTAAATTCGATATTTGATTGTGAAGGCTGTAATCTTAATTATTGTGATCAATGTAGTTATGAAAAGGTAGAAAATGGTGTAAAGGTTCAAAAGTGTATTCGTTGTAATAATATAATTGAAAAAGTACCAGATGTAAGATAAGAATAACATTTAAGTATCGTTTTTGGCGATAGCCAAATAACCGTCAAAAGCCGGATAGGTTGTACTTTCGTTAAGAAAAACAAACATATGAAAATATCAGATTACCAAAAGCATTGTTTTAAAAATTATAAAAGCAGTATCGGATATCCTGAACATTATCATTATATCTACGGAACTCCGATTAATATCCTGGTTCCCATTGAAACTGTACAAAACAAAATAATGATTGAAGTATCTGATTCAGATGCTAAGTCTTATCTAAATGGAAAAGCCCGACAAAAAGACATCAACCATCATACCAGAAACTTTATTTGTCTGCCCCATCCCGGAATATTAATGAAACGAACAGATAGAAACCCATGGCCGGAAAAATTTGAGAAGGAGTTAGCTATTACGACGAGCAATGAAATTAAAAAAATAAGAGACGCCTGGCATTAATACGAAGGAAGCTGAGCGGTCTGAGGTGCCTGAGCGCAGCAGGCATGTAATCAGCGAGGAAGTTATAAACACTTAAAGCAATACAAATAAGACAAACATGAAATGTTTCCATTCTAACTCATAAAACGATATGCCATGAACCGGGAAGAGCTTGCATATTTTTTTAAACGCATGGGCCAGTTACTTGAAGATTTTATGGACACAAGAAACAGTTTCGCAGTAAAACTGGCGAATGAACTATGTGATTATGTTAGTAAAAATCATCCGGATAAAAAGCCGGTGCAGATTCCGGAGGAATTGAAAAAGAGAGCAAAAGAATATGCCTGGGTTGCATACGAATGTATTGCAGATGTGGCTCATGCCCAGGAAAACAACGAACCCTATGATCGTAAGGATAAAATCTCCATAGTTACCAGTGATGAAGAAATTGAACAATATCTGAGGGAATCTAAACATTACTTTCCTGAGGAGGATTGGGAAGCTATAAAAAAAGTGATGCTGGAAGATTATGAAGCAATGCGTGTTTACGAATTGTTTGAAAAAGGAATACACGATAAAGTTAAAGAAGTTCTCGTTGAATATTTTGAGGATACCATACTTGAACTGAAAAGTGACTATTTGAAACTATTGGAAGACTTTACCTATATCCTGGTTGCATCTCCTTTTTTCCAGGATACGCATAAGTATCTTAAATGAATGTCAAAGATACCCATATAGCCGGGCATTTATTTGAGGAGCATTTTCACTCCCAGCTTGGGGGTATCTAGAGAGGACAGGTCCGCCAGCGTTAGGCAGGTGTAATTTATGTTCTAATAGGCCGGATACAGTAAACTAAAAACATTCCTTACTTTGTGTGCCTTTGCGAGGTACTTTGTGATCCTTTGCGGTTAAAACATAAATTATTGGTGCTCAAAGGATTTCTCGAAGAACACAAAGAACTTTTTGGACATCTCCGGGTT
>CAYNPZ010000594.1:0-1653 GCA_964399175.1 uncultured Bacteroidales bacterium
GTGAATGTGATATCGGAATTACTTTATGCGGAAGCGGCAACGGTATCAGCATGGCGGCAAACAAGCATGAAGGCATACGATCGGCTATCTGCTGGAAGCCCGAGGTGGCTAAAGTAGCAAAGTCCCATAATAATGCCAATATATGTGCATTACCTGCGCGTTATCTGGATTATGAGGAAGCTGTTGATATTATTGACATTTTTATGAAAACGGAGTTTGAAGGCGGAGGAAGACATGAGCGCAGAATTAAAAAGATCCCTATAAAAAAATAGATTGCATATGTCAATTTTATCCAATACGTGCAAATATGCCATTCGGGCTACCATTTACCTTGCCCTGCATGAAAGTGGCAATCAAAAAACAGGTATCAAAAAGATCTCAGAAGATCTGGACATACCAACACCATTTTTAGGAAAGATACTTCAGAACCTGGTCAAACATAAAATATTGTCATCAACAAAGGGACCTCACGGTGGGTTTGGACTTGAGAAAGATCCTGAAAATATTTCCCTTTTGGAAATTATTGAAATCATCGACGGGATGGATATGTTCTATGAATGTTTGATCGGTTTGCCTACTTGTAGAGATCACGATCCGAATTTTGTGCCGTGTCCGTTGAATAAGAAATTCCGGCCCATTAGCAGGGAACTGTACGACCTGTTTAAGAACGAGACCATAGCCAATTTAAAGACAGAAATCGAAAATTCAGGTGGGAAAATACAGATTTAATTTGACCCGAATTATTCTGAAAAGCCCAGAGTAAAAAAAGAAGCCTTTTTTGTTAATGGGCTTTTCGAAAAGAATAATAAAAGAAACCTCCGATAAATGCAATTCCTGTTCCGGTTAAATTGGCAAGGAAATCGCCAAATTCAGCCTGCCTGTCTGATGTTAGCACATACTGAAGAATTTCCATCACTATGCCATAACCAATTGGTGTAACAAGGACAACCAAATAAACTTTCCAGTAATTGAAGATTCCCGTTTTTTTGACCATTCCATATATAAGGCTTATGGTAAGCAGAAAATACATGAAAGCATGCATCAATTTATCGGAATGCCCAACCCGTAAAAGCTGAAATTTTTCTGCTGTGTCTCCTGAGCCCAGGCTTCCATAAGCAATAACTACAAGCAGTATGAGAAAAAACAGGAAAGGTTTTATCGTTTCATTCATTAGGGTAACAGTTTATTAAAAAATTGAATTTTAAATTGATTTACATGCCAAATTCGTGTGTTTTGCTTGTCTCACCATGGAACCCGCATGTTAATCATGTTCTTGTTGTGCAGGTCACTTCATGCGGGTTGCATTTAATTTTTTCTGAAAGTTCGCTCCAAAAATAATTCATCTCGATGAACATTTTAATCTGCATTATTCATCAGTTTTTATAAATATGAATAAAATGCTGTCGGAGACAGGAATAATTCCTGGATTATTCGGGTTAAATAATACAAAATAGAATGTTTTATTATTTCAACGCTTGTTTATAAATAATTAAATTTACTTGAATTCAATTAACTAGATTGTTAATATTTTGTTTATTTTATATTGAAAAGATGTTTATTTTGTATATATACTTGTTCTGTAATAAAGTAAATATGTGTTTCACGTGGAACAAATCCGTTTGTACTGAATGAACGCTCAATCTGACTAATGAA
>CAYNPZ010000595.1:0-1650 GCA_964399175.1 uncultured Bacteroidales bacterium
AAATTTTCATTTTCATAATTAATGAAGGTGTTGTAAATGCGATTTTTATACTGAAGTTCCTTTTCGGCTTGTTTGCGTTCAGTAATATCCTGAAACATTAGCATATGTAGATTTCTGTCCTCGTGTGATCCAAATATTCCCATGTTGACCAATACCTCAACATAATGTCTATCCTTCCTAAGATACCTTCTCTCAATCTGCAAAATCTCGCCAGAAAGCATTCTTTTCAAATTTTCCTGGGGATGTAATCTATTGAAGTCATCAGGATGAATGATATTTTTGGCACTCATATTAAGCATTTCTTCCTTGGAATATCCCAGAATGGATAATGCCTCTTCATTAACATCAATGATTTGATTGTCAGTATTGACAATAAAAATACCTATAGGCGCCTGTTCAAACAATAGACGGAACTGTTGCTCACTTTTTTTAAGAGCCTGCTCTGTCTTCTTCCGTTGAGTAAAATCTCTAATGGCTGAAACAACACCTTTTATTTCTTCATTTATTTCAAGCGGATAGTATATAATATCAAGATTAACTTTCCCAAATTCAGGAAATTCTCTTATCATCTCGAATTGGACAGTCTCTCCTGCAAGACATTTATCAAGATTGGGTTTTACAGTTTCTTCAAAGTACTTCTCCCCTATAATTTTCTTTGCTTCAGACCCGATGACTTCTTCACGATTTAACTGGTAATATTTTAAATATGCGTTATTAACACTTATATATTTATAGTCAGTATCTACCACTGCCATCATATCCTCGGAACTCTCAACCATCCTCTTATATATCTCTAATTCATCGTATTGTTCTTTCAGCTTTTGATTAACCTCTTGCAGTTCTTCGTTGGATGCCCTTAATTTCTCCTCAGTAGCTTCTAATTCTTTATATTTCTTTTGAAGTTTTATTTCAGTTTGTTTCCGTTTTGTAATATTCTGGTGGGTTCCGGACATCCAAAGTGGTTTACCGTCTTCAGTCCATGAAACCACTTTGCCTCTGTCCAAAACCCATATCCAACCGCCATCTTTGTGTTTCATCCGATGCTCGCACTCATAGAGATTGGTTTCACCCCTAAAATGCCTGTCCAATTCTTTCTTGCATTTTTCCAGGTCCTCTGGATGGGCATGTTTCATCCATGTATCAATGGTGGTGGGAGAAAGCTCTTCAAGGGTATAACCTATGAATTTCGCCCAGCGTTCATTGAAAATGGTTTCACCTGTCTGAACATTCCATTCCCATGTACCCACATCGGTACCTTCAATGATATTTGCCAATCTTTCTTTTTGAGAAGCCAGTTTCTCCCTGTCCTTTACATGTTGGGAGATGTCCTTAAAAACAAAATACGTTTGCCTGAAGGTGCCATCTCGGTGATACCCTACATATCCTTCAAATAAAACATCGATATAATGCCCCTTTTTGTGTTTCATTCGATATTCCAAATGGTGTATATACCCACGTCTTTTAAGCTCTGGAAAATTCTTTTTAAAATGGGGGTTCCAGTCTTCATGAAGGAAATCGCCAAAATATTCCCCTATCACTTCCTCTCTTTTATAGCCAAGCGTTTTTAACCAATTGAGGTTGACATCAATGAAGCATCCGTCTTTATCGAGTGATTGATAAGGGAATGGTGCACTCTCATAGAAGGCTCTG
>CAYNPZ010000596.1:0-1647 GCA_964399175.1 uncultured Bacteroidales bacterium
TTGAATAAGTATTTCTTTGATAAATAATTCAGAATTGTCTTTAAAGCGGATAGTAAGATAAATCTTTAGATTACTTCCAATTTGTTCGAAAGCCTGTACGCGATAATCCCGGATATGATCTTCCAGAATTAATAAATGTTCCAGAATCATGTATGCAGGTTGACTTTATTCAGGTAATTGTCAATCTCATTCAGGCTGTTTATAGCAAATTCCCATTCCATTAGATCTTCTTCTTTCTGAAAATCCTCTTCATTTTTTTTGTTATGGGTTTGTTTCTCAACTTCCTTAAATTGTGCCCGATATTTTGATTCAAATGCTTTAATCTGAGAAAAGTATTTATCTCTTTTATTAAGCAACTCTAAAGTGACGTATTCTTTCAAAGCGCTTTCGGGATTGATATTTTCTTTATTAAGAAGATACCCTAATTCATCGTTGATGTTGATTGTATACATGGGATATTGGTTTAATTTTTTTAGCTGAAAGAAATCGATGTTAAGGCTATTGAAGATATGTATTTATTGATTGATCTCAAGACATCCGATTTCTTTATAGGTTTCACTAGCTATGAATTCATGAATGAGATTGTAATTGGATTTTAAAACAGAGGCCAAATTTGTGGTTGAAGTATTTCCAATTCTTAGCCAGATGATTTTGGGTGGAGATCCTTTTATTAAACTTAGGTCGTAATAATCTGAATCAAAAGTTACAATAGTATATTCATTTCTTTTTGCAAACTGCCAGATCTCCATATCTGTGGCATTTTCAAGGCCCAAATTTTTTACTTGATCTGCTTCTGGATAAAGATCTGAAATTCTTTTGATCAGGCGAAAGGAAATATTCTGATCAAACAATAGCTTCATGAAGTTATTGTTAATTTATGTTCTTTATCTGCTGCATAAGAAAGACATGCATTGATATCCTCCATTGTTAATTCTGGATAATCATTCAAAATATCTTCTTTTGACATACCTGAAGCCAGCCATTGTAAAACATCATATACTGTAATTCTCATATTTCGTATACAAGGCTTTCCGAATCTTTTGTTCGGATCAATTGTTAATATTTCTGTATAATGCTTCATTTTATTATCTTTAAAACTTATAAAATAGCTTTTTTTATGAACAATCATTGAACGTTTTCAAGCTTAAAAATATTATGACTGGTTTTTTTGTACTATATGTCATTCAAAACAGAGGGCAGGGCAATGGTTTCCTGTCCGTCCTGCTCAATATATTGTTTTACGATTTCAGCCGTGCTATCTGAGGAGTTGTCGTTTACTACTATAATACGATCCACAAACTCCGGCATGGTTTCAATAACCTCCCCGATTTGTTTTTCTTCGTTGTAGGCGGGGATGACGACGGCGATGGTATGATTCTGTAGCCTTGCTGGTTCAATTGGTTTCAAGTTTGATGTTTCAGGTTAAGAAGCGCAGAGCTCAGGGCTCAGGGCTTAGAGGAAGAGGCCGTAGGATGAGTCTCTGTTTGTTGCGCGTTTTTGCATCTTCGCACCATGGTTCTGTCGTTTCTGACTTCCGACCTCTGACTTCCGACTTCTGATTAAGGCTTAGGCTAAAAGCAGAAAATACAGCGTACGGGAACTCACAACTCATTACTCTTAACTTCTTCTTCGCTCCCGCGCTCAGCC
>CAYNPZ010000597.1:0-823 GCA_964399175.1 uncultured Bacteroidales bacterium
GTTTTGTGCGATAAATTATAAACTTGCATTTACCCCAAAAGAAAAAATACGTGGTGTGGGGGAAGCAGTTTCAGGATCCCAATAATTCCAATTTGTAAATGTTGGACCATTCTCAAGATTAAAATATACTTTTACACTATTGAGGGCACTATTTTGAATTAAATCTTCAGGTATTTTATATCCAATCGAAAGATTTTGTAACCTGACAAACGATCGATCCTCATAATAATGATAAGCGGTTCCCCCTGAAGCGGCTTTTGAAAGTGTCAGAGCTGCCCATTCATCTGTTTGATTTTCCCGAGTCCAGTATGGATAATCATACTTATTGGCTCTTGGGGTTCTCCAGGAAGAGTTCAGATGTTGGTCATTGCTTCCTTTATAATCCAACAATGCGCGAAGATGGAAAGATATTTCAAGATTCTCCCAAAGTGTAAATGAGTTAATTAAGTTGATCCGGTATTGAGGTTCTGTTTTTCCCTGAAAGACGTAATCATCCTTTGGCTGAAGCGTTGAATCTTTATCAACATCCAAAACCGCAAAATCCCCTGGTCTTCTACCATAAATTTCAGCTTCTTCAGCCTCATCGGTACCATAAACATGAGTAAGCTTATAATCTCTAATTGCATGAAGGGAGTGACCAATATACCAGCCATTTCCCCAGTCAGATGCTTCTTTGTAACCTATAACATTTCCTTCTTCGTCTTTTACCGGTACTTCATTGCCATAAAGATGAACAATTTCATTCCGGTTTAATGAAAAAGTCATAGATGATTTCCAAAGAAATACGTTCATTATATCAACATTGACACTTCTTAACTCCAGT
>CAYNPZ010000597.1:833-1647 GCA_964399175.1 uncultured Bacteroidales bacterium
CCTGCCCAAGATTTGCCATAATATTGTCGAATCCTACACTCTGAGGTAAAGAGCGGTTCAATAACAGATCATCAGTAGTTTGATAATAGGCATTTAGTGAACCGGATAACCTTCCTGAAAACATTCCAAAATCTAATCCTGCATTATAAGAAGTTGTACGTTCCCATTTCAAATCTGAGTTGGCCATGGTGCTTGCATAAACCCCTGTATAAGAACTACTACCATAGATATACTTCGTTGTTCCAAGACTCGCAAGAGCTGAATATCCACCAATTGAACGGTTTCCATTAACCCCGTATGATAATCGCAATTTAAGGGTATTCAACCATTCGCTATTGAAAAAGTCCTCTTCAGAGATTCGCCATCCTGCTGATGCTGCAGGGAAAAATGCGTGAGAATTCTCTTCTCCAAAAGCGGAATATCCATCACGTCGAAGAGATAGAGTTAACAGATATCGATCCATCAGCCGGTAATTCAAACGTCCCATCAATGCATCACCTGTGGTTACATCGTCATTCGAGCCTACCTGGGGCGACAATCCGGAAGCTATACTATTATAGGTCAATTTTTCATTAGGCCTAAAAGTTTGATTAGAAGTGGACGTATACCAATTTTGCATCTTTTCTACATTATATAAGAACGTAACATCAAATTGATGAATATCGGCGATGGTATCCTGCCATGTTAAAAGATTGTCAACGTTCCAGTCCCAGGAAGTGCTTTCACCACGATATCCTGAACCATCTTGAGAAGCTGCACCAGGATGTGTACTTGGAGTGTAGCTATAAGTTTGACCGAATGCCATCCGATTAAC
>CAYNPZ010000598.1:0-1642 GCA_964399175.1 uncultured Bacteroidales bacterium
AATTGGATACTCGCGTAGTCGCTTCGTCGCCCTCTCGCTTAAGTCGCCCCATCGTTCTTTCGGGCTGTCGTGTTTTCGTTGTTTCAGGTTTGAAGTTTAAAGTTTGAAATTGAAATTAGTTCGCTCCGCTCATTAAGGTATACGTTGTTAGATTGTTTGATTAGGTTGTGTAAATTGTTTTGAATTTTAGGTTCCACAGTTTATGAAAACAGTTCCTTAACAATTTCCTCTTTATTTTTTTCCAAATGATTGGCTATTGCTTGTATGATACTTGATAGGGTACCGATACGTAAATTACTGTGATTGGGAATGGTAATATGGTGTTTGCCCTTCCTTTGAGTTGTTAATCGAATATGACTTCCTTTCTGTCTTGTGATGGTATAACCATATTTTTCCAGTTTTTTGCATAGATCCTGTCCGGAAATATCTCTTGGTATTCTCATATAATCAAATTATCAGGAAGTCAGTGGTAAAGTTTCTTCTTTAATATAATGCAAACGTAGCATTTTAGGTTTATCCTCTTCTTCAAAATGACAATCTACGGCTTCCTTAATCATAGATTTCAAACCTTGGATAGAATTATGTTCAGTAAATATATCGGCTTCAAGAGCCCGGGCGGTGTAACCTCCTTCCGGCGCTTCTTCAATGATGAAAATAATTTCGTTCATGTCAGCATTTTTTGATTAGTTAAGATGTATAAGATGAACGTGGTTCCTGGAAATTTATTGAAAAAATAAATAAAAGAAATGTTTGAGGTTAAGCAGCGCAGAGAGCTTAGAGCGAAGGGCAAAGAGAGACTGTGGAACTCGTACTATTGCTCCTTCTCTCCCTTTTTCCTATATTTCATTGCTTCTTCACTGACTTGCTTCACGGATTTGTTTTTCCAAAGCGCATCTTGCCAAGTGGTATAATCAAAAGGTTCTAATCTTAAGAGGCGGATAAATTTTTCTGCCTCTACGTCACCAAGGTTTTCGATAAGTACTTTTAAACCTTTCTTTTTTATTTCGGCATTAGTCATTTTTTATTCTCCTTCCAATACGTTAATAAAATCAACTGGATTCATCACTTCTATCTTTTCAAATTTGTTCCTGAATATAAATTTTTGCTTCTGTTTCGATGCTAATCCGGATTTGGTTTTGATCATCAAAAGGGCGGTTATAACTACAATTATCCAGATAGATTAGCATTTCAGGGTTCGAGTTTTAGAATTATTGTATATGAAAAACGTGGATTATGTTGGAAAATTACATTTCTGGTTTCTTGTTATTCATATAGAATTTATTAATCTCCTTCAGCACTCCATAGCCAATTATTCCTCCAACAACGTAAAAGAGCAGGTCGTATGTGGTGTATCCGCTGCCAATCAGAGCATGTACCAGGAAGTATTCCCGTAGCTTGTTGAGCCACGGGGTTTGGATTAGCTGTGTAAACTCCAGTAAGCAGGTAATTACAAAAACAACCAGCGAGATCTTCAGCACCCGAACCTTCGGAAAAACCAGCGAAGCCAGGAAGATGAAGAATACCACATATAGAATTCCTCCCAGATAAGCATGTACAAACCCCTCACCCGGCCCGTGATAGAACTTGGTGTAGATGCCCAGGGGAACGAGGATCAGGACGATGATGAGTTTTGTGGTTTTTA
>CAYNPZ010000599.1:0-1641 GCA_964399175.1 uncultured Bacteroidales bacterium
ATCTCTGGCAGTGGCTGTAAATTGATGGCAAAAAATATTGATTTCTGGCAATGACTTGAAACGGCTGGCAGGATCAGCGGATGCTTGACAGAAAGAGTATATGGCTGAGAAAAGTTGATATACAGATATTATCAACTAATTCTGCGAATACAACCAAACTTATCCGTCTTTGACGGATAAACACATAATGACCATCAATGACTTAATGACTTTTATATTCTCCTGCCAACTTAGCCATTCTTATCAATTGAGATAAAAGCAACCCTAAAGATACTTACAGTAACACCTGGCCCGCTTATGCTGCCTGTAGTCAAATTTTTTCCACAGGTTGTTCACGCTGTAATTGCTTTCCAGCTCCCGGTTCGATTCTATATTGGTGATCCCGTTCCGTATGAAAGCATTTCCGATGTCATCAAATATAATGGCGTTAACTCCCTTATCCCGGTATTGTTTGTCTACGGCAATCAAGAGCGTATCTATGGTATCGTTATTCCTTAGTGCATGAAGGATTCTGAAAATGCCCCCAGGGAAAAGCTTGCCCTTTGATTTTTTTATAGCCCTGGAAAGCGAAGGCATGCATATACCCAGTCCGACGACTTTATTTTCTGAGTTTACGACAACCGATACGTATTCGAGTTTTATCAGGGGTATAAATTGATCTTTCAATTGTTCAATCTGGCTATCGGTCACCTCCGAAAATGAATACAGGTGAGCATATTCCTTGTTTACCAGACGAAAGATATCATCCACATACTTTAAGAACTCCTTTTTATTTTTGAATTCCACACTCTCCAACTGATAACGTTTTTTAATAATTTTTGCCGTTTTGACAAAATTCTCCGGAACTTTGTCAGGTACCCTGACATTATACTCCAGCCAGTCAATATCCTTTTTATATCCCTGCCGTTCAATTAACTTCGAATAATAGGGGAAATTATAATGCCCGAATGAGGTGGGCAGTTCGCTGAAGCCTTCAATAAGGACACCGGAAGCATCAAATGAGGTAAATCCAAGGGGTCCATGTAAGCAACGGGTATCTTTCCGGACGGCCCAGTTTTCAAACGTTTTCATTAGTTTTCGAAGTACTTCCTCATCTTCGGTGAAATCCAGCCAGCCAAAGCGGGCAAACTTTTCACCAATCTTTTTGTTGTAGTTGTGGTTGATGATACCGGCTATTCTGCCTGCTATCTGGTTTCCCTTATAAGCCATCCAGTATCTGGCTTCACAAAATTCAAATGCAGGATTGTCTTTCTCCGAGAGTGTTTTCAGTTCTTGCCTGAACAATGCAGGAACGAAATATTCATTGTTTTTGTAAAGCCTGTTTGGAAATTCAATAAAACGCTTGAATTCCCGCTTCGATTTTATTTCTTTAATAGTGACATCCATTGAATATTACATTTCTCATTGTCTGTCAGATGATAAAATTTGATCATCTTAATCTATAAACGTACAACTTCCCTTGTGAAATTCAAAAAAATCGGACTATAATAAACAGATAATTTTTCTCATCCCGTCTTTATTCCTGAGTATCGTTAGGTTTGCGGGCGCTTTGCATAAACTGAACCATCTAACGGGGATATTCAGGTTTTAACCGGCTTTATTCATTAATGTAACAGTTTATTAAAAAATTGAATTTCAAAT
>CAYNPZ010000600.1:0-1634 GCA_964399175.1 uncultured Bacteroidales bacterium
GACGGCATCAGTTATGTCCTGGGAGCTTTGCTTAGTCTGGGTGTTAGTTTATATGAATGATGGGTTTCTATATTGCAAATGGTTACTAAAACAATGCAAATATAGTAATCAAATGTGCAAATGCTTTGGGATTATCTGCAAAAATAGTAATTGTATTTGCAATAATAACAAAAAATACTGCAATGATAATTTTCAGACCTGCAAAGGTAGTTTAAAAACCTGCAATGATAGCATTAAAACCTGCAATGATAGCAAAATAACCTGCAAAGATAGCTGTCAGACCTGCAATGATAGCTGTCAGATCTGAAATGATAGCTTTCAGACCTGCAATGATAAAAAAATAAATTGCAAAGGCTTATCTTTAACAATGCAATAGAATGTTTCTATTACAAAAAATCCCGTAAAATATCCGCAGAATCAATAAAAAACACAGGCTGGTTTATTCTATAGATGAACAAATTATTACTCTCCATGTATTGAGTGCCTGGTCTCATTACGGAGTGTCCTTCACTAAATAATATTCACCTCGTACTCCAGTTCGATTCCAAATTCTGATTTCACAGATTGCCGGATTTTCTGGCTAAGCTCGTAGATTTGCCTGCCAGTTGCACTGCCGTAATTGACAAGGACGAGAGCCTGTTTCGAATGCACGCCGGCATCACCTTCCCGGTAACCTTTCCATCCCAGCTTATCAATCATCCATCCGGCGGGTATCTTATGCCTTTTGTTTGAAAGTGGGAAGGACGGAATATCAGGATGGGCGGATTTGAGCTTTTTGTAATGCTTGTTATCCACAATGGGGTTTTTAAAGAAACTTCCGGCATTGCCGATTTCTTCGGGTTCAGGAAGCTTGCTTTTCCGGATCTCAATAACGGATTCACGGATGGTTTTTAGATTGACCGGACCTTTTTGTCTGACGGTTTCATTTAATATGCCATAATCCAGGTTGAATCTGGGTTTTTTAACAAGTGTGAATGCTACATGGGTAATGATCCGTTTGTCTTTTAACTGTTTTTTAAATATGCTGTCGCGGTAGTCAAAAAGACAATCGTTTTTGGTATAGCTTACAGGGATAAGGGTATCCGGATTAAGGGTTTGTACCAAATGGATGGTTTCCTTCACCTCTGTGCCATAGGCTCCTATGTTCTGAATGGGTGAAGCGCCTACACAACCAGGTATATAGGAAAGATTTTCCAGTCCGCCCCATCCCCGTTTAACTGTGTATGCTACAAGATCATCCCACTTTTCTCCTGCACCGACACGGATCACGACGGATTCATCTGAATTTTTGAGAATCTCCAGTCCTTTGATGTTGTTCTGTAGCACCAATCCGTCAAAATCATCCGTAAACAGGATGTTGCTGCCACCTCCCAGATAAAGCCTGGGCATTTCAATATAGGCATTGTCTTCAAGCAATGCCTTCAACTCATCTACATAACTGAATGATGCAAAATAACGGGCCCTCGCTTCTATACCGAAAGTATTATAGGGTTTTAGGGATATATTTTCTTGTATAGCCGACATAAGTTTGATCAATTGAATGATTGATATTTAGTTTGTTCATGTGGCATGTCGTATTTCCTCTTTTATTTTATGAAAACCAACTTCTTCCCCCAACTCCACGTCAAACCACC
>CAYNPZ010000601.1:0-1628 GCA_964399175.1 uncultured Bacteroidales bacterium
ACCAAATAATCATTGATGTTAAAATCAATATTATCGTCTGTAAAGGTAAATTTATCCGTTGTATTTGTAAGGGATCCGGTCCGGGTAGGGAATATGTTATTAAAATATTTTGTGGCCTCATGTACGCCATATAAATCAATATTAGCCTCTACGTAATTGAGAAGTTGATCCTTTGCTGAAAATGGATATATTTCCATTAACTGAGCGGCTGATTTGTTCATATACTCCTGATCTGTTATCTCCGTTAACTGGATCCCATCAAAATCACAATAATTTTGATATGCTGCGGCCACAAATGAAAGGTAAACATTTGTGCAATCCGAGGTGGCCGTAAAACTCACCCCTATTCTTTCATAACCATCGGTTGTTGTGGTTTTAGAAACCTGAGCGACCTCCGTGGTGCCGTTGCCAACATAAATTTTAATTGTTATATCAGTCCCATAATAGGCATTATGGTCAACATACCCTGATAGAAGATATTTTTTCCCTCCTGTCAGGGAAATGCTCTTGGATGCGTTTTCTTCTATATGGTCCCCGGTTTCAATAACAAGGCAACCATTCCCGAATAAATACGCATATCCACTGGTGGTAAAAACATGCTCCGAATTGGATACGTTCCACAAAGCAATATCATCACACAACCCGGCATTACCAAGGATATTAAACAGCTTTGAAAATCTCAATCTCCTGGCATGGCTCCTATATGTGGATGGGAGGTTTTTTGTTCCTCCATAAGCATACAGCCGGGTGATCAATTCTTCATTTGCTTTGATATTCCTGGTTATTTCATACAATCCATTTCCTCTGCCATATTCAAAAAAATGTCCAGTATCATTTCCAATGTTACCTAAATGAATGGTTTTCCGGTCAACTTGCCAATCCAGTTCAAACTTATCAGCAACCTTTTTTAAAGCGGACAAACAATTTTCATTCTTAAAATGGAGCAATTGCCTTTCTGTCGATTTTACATTTCCTTTTACCCATCCTGCAAACACCCGGTTCATGTTTTGTGCGATGAGATCAACAAACATATCCGCGTCTCCATGCAGATAAAATTCATTTAATCCATCCACAAAATTGGTCCGGTCAACGGTATTCATTTGCACCCGTCTCATGGTATATTGATCAGCTTCAAACTCCAAATTATATTCAATCCGGTTTGATGCTATTTTTGTCCATTCTACAGGTTTATTGATGTAATAACTGGCCGCATCGAAATTGATGTAATATCCAATTCCAACATCCAATTTTCGGCTGACTAATGTTTTTAGCCGGATTACATTCTCGCTTTCCAATGCCTGAGTGAGCGTTGTATCATTCCCGACTTTGACTGTTTCAGCAACTAAACCTCTGTTTGAATAGATTGTAATATCCATTATTCAGTTATTTCATGATAAGTTAATCCGGCCAATTGAAAATTATAAGTAAGGATGCTTTTTGCATCACTCAGATTATTGATCTCATTTTTCATCCTGTCGCTTTCAGAATGAATAAAAGTTCTTTCATCTGCTATCTCCTGCGGTATTTCAAGGCCCCTTTCCATTTTCCTGATATAATATTTATCAGTTGACTGTAAAAGACCTGAGATATACCTTTGGACCTGTGTAATCTTTTTATCTTTTTCAGCC
>CAYNPZ010000602.1:0-1627 GCA_964399175.1 uncultured Bacteroidales bacterium
ATTCGAGAGAAAGCAAAACTTCCATGGACCGGAAGGTACGCTCCAATACGGATGGTTGCTCAAAAACAATTCCTTTCTCCGGTACCACAGGTTATCTTTATCAGGTCGCAATTACTGGAATACGGCCGATGGAACGCACGAAACAACCCATTCATTGTTAAGATGGTATCTCAGTGCCAAAAACGGATCGTGGGGAAGCATAACAGCCAACTGGTTTATTGAGAACCTGCAGCACGATCTTTATATGGGAAATGGCCAAATAATGATACCTCCCGGAAGGTACTCCTTCAATTCCCTGATGCTGTTTTACAATACGCCCGGCAAACATGCGCTTTCCTGCTTCTTGTCTGCAAAGGCAGGTAACTTTTACGACGGAAGGAAACTTTCCCTGTATGCCTGGCCGAAGGTTAAAATAGGAACCTCCTTTGATATAGGGGTCACTTACTATTTTGATCATGTGGCCATTCCTTCAAGATCCATGCACTTTACCAACCACATTGCCGGCTTTAAGGGCCTGATGACGCTGACCACCAAAACCTCGATGTCGGCATTTGTGCAGTACAACACGGCCATCAACCGGGTGATTGTCAACACCCGATTCCGGTACAACCCGAGGGAGGGCAATGATTTTTACATCGTTTACGATGAAGGTCTGAATACCAATCTATCACGTGAAACTCCCAGGCTGCCTTACAGCAACGGGAGAAATGTTCTGCTGAAATACACCTATACGTTCAGGTGGTAAAGATTTAATTTACAAGAAACCGTTAATGGTTTTAAAAATGTCTGATTTTTCCAATACAACATAAAATGTGCACGCTATCTTGCATTACATATATCCTCTTTTAAGGAATTTAGTTCAACATACACCGACTGGATCGTGCAGTAACATAATATTTAGGAAATCTTATTTCAATACTCTAAAATACGAACAAATGGGAGATAAATTTCGAGTCATCTACCGGATCGAATCCACCAGAATGCCCGGTTCGAACTATGGATGGAAAGGATCTTATTATGTTACGATATGTACTGAAAGCAGGGAATGTTATTTTGGAGATATCCTTGATGGAAAAATGATTTTTTCTGAAATAGGAAAAATTGCAGAAACAGAATGGTTAAAATCACCTGAGATCCGACCTGACATGAATTTAACACTGGATGAATATATCATCATGCCCAATCACATTCATGGAATAATTAAAATCGGAAGAAATGAATTTAATAAATTCAACGATGATCATGCAATTCACGGCAGTAGAGACGCCATGCATGGCGTCTCTACGTCAGGTCCCGGCGTTTCTAGATCAGATACCCAAAATCCATCTGGTAGCAATATACCTGGCCCTTAACGTAAGAATTTATCCTCCCTCATTAGGGGATTTAAATCATCGGTAACAAAAAATTCAATACTGATTATATCTGTGAACATCCGTACAATCCGTGTCATCTGTGTTCATACATTATTAATACAATTAAAACCAACATCATGAAAACACCCACCAACCGCAGGAATTTTCTGAAAAAATCGGCACTGGCACTTGCCGGTGCCGGATTATCAGGCAAAGATGCCCTGGCCAGTGAACACAAATCACCCCCTGAATCCGAAGCTTCCATAAAGGAATAC
>CAYNPZ010000603.1:0-1624 GCA_964399175.1 uncultured Bacteroidales bacterium
CATAGTGAATGAAGAAGGAGTAACCCGCACAGGGCAACATTCAGACAGGTATACCTATTTTACCATGAGCGAGGAATACAAAAAGTATCTGATGCACTAAGAGTTCAGTCTTAAACTGTCTTTTTATTGAAGAAAACGCCGGTGGGAATGTGAAAACCACCGGCGTTTTTTATGATTGGGTAGTTTAAACTCAATGTAAGTCTTTTGAAATTCTTTATAATAAGCTTTATCAACCAGATAATACAGTAAATCCCGGATATTCATCAGGGATATTGCTAAAAGTATTTGATTTTTCCGGTAATTTTTATTTCTTTCATGCAGTTTAACCTACCAAAAATTCAAATGGAACCGGATTCAATCAATGAAAGCAACAAACCACGGGCCGGATCGCTGAACCGCAGGCAATTCATTCATCGTGTTCTGGCCGGGACAGGGGGATTTATCTTCCTGAATCAATGTTCAAAAAGTGAGAAAACGCTGCCGAACATCCTGCTGATCATTTCGGATGATCAGGCATGGGGGGATTATAGCTTTATGGGTCATAAAGCCATTGAAACGCCCAACCTGGACAGGCTGGCCTCCAAAAGCCAGGTGTTTACAAGGGGGTACGTGACAGCTCCCCTTTGCGGGCCTTCCCTGGCATCTTTAGTTACCGGGCTCTATCCGCATCAGCATGGTTATACCAGCAACGATCCGCCTGTTGTCGGGGAAGATACAGGATGGAACCCTAATGGATGGCCGGAAAAACGCCGTGAGCTAAGGGAAGAGATGATCTCCAATGTAGAACGGCATCCAACCATACCGGAAAAACTAAAAAAGCAGGATTACCTGAGCCTGCAAACGGGCAAATGGTGGCTGGGCAATTACAGCCGCGGAGGTTTCACACATGGGATGACCCATGGAGACATGGACCGCGGTGGCAGGCATGGTGATGATGGTCTGGACATCGGCAGAGAAACCATGAAGCCCATTTATGATTTTATTGACAACAGAGGCGACCATCCGTTCTTTATCTGGTATGCTCCTTTTCTGCCGCACCGCCCGCACAATCCTCCGGACCGTTTATTGAACAAATACCGGGAAAAGACTGACTCCCTTCCCATTGCCAAATACTGGGCCAACTGTGAATGGTTTGACGAAACCTGTGGCACGCTATTAAGTTATCTTGAGGAAAAGGGAATTGCGGATAACACGATGATACTCTATGTTTGCGACAATGGCTGGATTCAGGATCCGGAAAAAAGCGGCTATGACGAAAGATCCAAACGAACGCCTTATGAAGGCGGCATCCGTACGCCCATTATGGTCAAATGGCCCGGCCATACAAAGCCGGAAATGAATACGACCACCCCGGTAAGCAGCATCGATTTGGCACCAACCATTCTGGAGGCATGCGGACTTAAAAAAACCGGGGAAATGAAGGGCATCAGCCTGCTCAATCAAAAAGCACTCAAGAAAAGGGATGCCGTATTTGGCGCTGCCTACACGCACGATGCCGTGGATGTAAACAATCCACTGTCCAGCCTTAAATACAGCTGGGTGGTTGCAGGCAAATGGAAGCTGATCCTGCCCTCCGGAAGGAACGACACAGGTACACAGCCTGAATTGTATCATGTAATGGAAG
>CAYNPZ010000604.1:0-1230 GCA_964399175.1 uncultured Bacteroidales bacterium
CAAACATTCCTGGACCATAACTATATTTCACACGTTTGAAGTATAATTCACACGACTTTGAAGAATATACCTCTCCTCCCCCCACATTATTCACGTAAACTTCTCCAATTCTTCAGAATGGTATAGGGAAATGAAAACTAACTCAAAAATTATTTACAAAAAAGCAATAGAGTAACTACCTATTAAAAAAGGCTTTCAA
This sequence comes from uncultured Bacteroidales bacterium, assembly GCA_964399175.1. Classification (GTDB taxonomy): domain Bacteria; phylum Bacteroidota; class Bacteroidia; order Bacteroidales; family UBA12077; genus JAGXLC01. Next base: position 200 of record CAYNPZ010000604.1, read on the forward strand.
CCACTAAAAAAATTTTTTTACTGGTGCGTACATAATATTATGTATATACATAGGGTTATGTATGACCCCGGGGGGAGGGGTATCACCCGCATGCGGGTGGGGGGTATGTGCTACTTCTAAGTAAGAAAACAAGCAATTAATTAAGTAAGAGTTATCTTAAGTGAGCTTTTAAGCTGGGTTTTTAAAGAAGTAAGATAAGCCTAAAAAAAGCATAAAATAGAAGGTTAAAAAATAGGTTTATCAAAAGCCTTAAATCTAAGTCTAAATAGCAATTACTAACAATTTATTATATTAATAATAAAGGAATACCAAAACTATTTAAAAACCTATTTTCTTAAGTAAATTGAGGTGTTAAAAAATGAGACAAATAAATGCTAAAAAATTGGCAAAGAAAATCGAAGAAGAAGATATAGAGACGATAAGTGTTGGAGACCCAACAAATGGAAAAGGAAATACTGTTCTGGATTTTGAGACAGATGTATGGCACCAGGACGAAGGTAATGAATTATGGTTTTTAGTATGAGGTGTTAAAAAATGAATGAAACGAAAAAAACGAAAGGAAAAGGAAAATATAAGGTCTATATCGAAAAATCCCTTTCTAAAAACGGGGATAAAATAAACGTAACTCTTAGGTGTAACAAGAAATTACAAGAATTGTTAGAGAGGTACTCAGTAAAAGAGGAAAACGGGAAAACGGATAAATACGGTAATCCCCGTTGGCTGATTAAATCCGTACTAGTTAGCCATAGTTATTGGAGCACAACACTAAAAACATTATTTACAAAAAAATTTGTAAGGTACGGAAAAATTGACCTAAGGTTTGATTCAAAAAGTTCTTTAGATTGCTTAATAAAAAACCTAAGGGACTTTTTTGATTATATCCTAGAGGATATAATAGAACTACAACAAAATTTAACAATAGAAGCGGAGGTAGTTTAAAATGAAAAATAACCTAGTTATCGGTATTGAGATTGAAATGGAGTACAATAAATACGATATCGGACATATTGAAAGAGGAGCTTATCATGGGT
>CAYNPZ010000604.1:1240-1615 GCA_964399175.1 uncultured Bacteroidales bacterium
AAGCTTCAACAATTCTTTTATTGCAGAGAACGACGGGAGCCTAAAAACTAGAAGACATAATAGTACCGTTGAATTGATAAGCTTACCATTTGAATCAAAGAATTGGAGAGAAGTAATAAAATCTTTCGAGAGAGAGATATACCAGAGAGTAGCAAGAGAGAAAGACATAAGCGTAAATGAAGCGAGAGAAGGGTATAATATGAAAGATTTGATTAACTTTAATGAGAGTTTGGGAACTCATCTCCATATTGGTTTAATAGGAGATGATGAGAAGCTGGAGCGTAACGTTAAAAACAAGCGTATAGAAATACCAAAGGAGCATTACCTTAATTATTGCATTGATTACGAAACTACTAAAAGACTAGAGAAGGGGTT
>CAYNPZ010000605.1:0-1609 GCA_964399175.1 uncultured Bacteroidales bacterium
CCCGGTTGGAGCTGAAATCGTGAAAATGATGCGAACCGACAACCCCTGCCTCGATGCTGCCCCAGGGCTGTCGAAAATCTGCCGCCAGCAGCAGAGAATGCCCATAAAGGGTTTCATTGTTTTTCCCGAAGATGGTTTCTTCTATATAATTGTTATTGGAGTAATCAACCATATAGGCAAAGGTAATGGAACGCCTGGTGGCTTCACTGTATGGATAGAGACTATATTCAAAAGCCGGGGATACCTCCACCTGAAAGTACATATTGTGGTAGGTGCTGGACAGCATATCCACAAATACCCCCGCAGCCCAGTGAGGTGTAATGCTTTTGATTGCATAGCCATCGAAACCGTCTCTGCGGGTGGAAGTGCTGACGGAAGAACCGTTGATCTGGTAATATCGTTCGTTGTAGTTAAAATAAGGCCTTGCCCTTAACTTCCAGTCTTTTGTAACCTTATCCGCGTAAAAACCATACCTGATATGCATTGAATTGCGCGTTTTCTCCGAGTCGAAGTAACCGCCGCCATATATTTCAAAGACCCAGTTTTTCCAGGGATCCTGTTCTTTTTGCTTTGTTGATTCGTTTTGTGCCAGGCTATCCCCGTAAAATTCCAATGATATCCTGTTCTGCATGTCCTTTATGTTGGCCAAATAGGGAGCCAGCCCGATTTTTATCATCTTCGTATAGCCCTCTCTTGTTTCGTGGCCGGTTTGTGAGGAGGGCGCCCAGTAGGTCAAATCGTTATTCATTCTTTGAAATTTCCCGGAGCCAATTAAAGAAATCACGTATTCGGTCCCTGATCTGCCCCCGTCATGCCTTGTGAGGATAATATGGACGTCGGCAAGCTCCTTGTCCCTTACATAGTTAACCATTGGTATTTCCTGACGTATATAATCATCATCCGCCCATCTGCGTGTATCTAAAAATACGGACAGATCATCCGGAAAAGGCTGATCTGCCCCTCCTTTCGAAAGGTTTGTGTTTGCAGGTGAAAAACCAGGAAACAGTAATAAAATGATGATGGAAAAAATGGTTCTGTTTTTCATTGTGTTCTTAAAGTTCATCTTTTTGCAATGGTTTGTCTTATTGTAAAATCACAACTCTAAGAACACCCGGACGCTTAATTTGTTTGGGAGAACGCATTATTAGACATTGCGCAAGGGATCGGTGCCGTCACTACGCGACTCCTGCGGTTTGTCAGGGAATTTAGGCTACCATACTATCATCGCTACGCGACTTTCTGTCTTCCCAAGAACACCAACAAGTATGAATGACCTTCAGCTATCCTTTGATTGCCAACTTAAAATAAGGCTAAAGCGAAGATTGAATGATTGAATGATTGAATAAAGAAACTTCTGGCAAATTTTGCCAACTGCCCTTTGCCCACTGCCAACTTATTAAAACGAGGCTAAGGCTAAGACAATGATTGAATACCTGCCCGACTGGGTCAGGCGGGCCTGCCCGACTGGGACAAGCGGGATTGGATGGACCCCGGAGAAAGGATTATCTGCGAATACCACCAATGACCACCAATGACCATCAATGACCATCAATGACCATTAAATGACTATTTGTATTCAACTGTCAGCTTTAGCCATTGAAACAATCAA
>CAYNPZ010000606.1:0-1603 GCA_964399175.1 uncultured Bacteroidales bacterium
GAAAAATATATGCATCCGTCACGGCAATTTCAGATTTGGAGTCAGGCGTATTGGCCCCGCGCACATTGTATCTGCCTGTTTGGGTGGCATCTGCCAGATCGTAAGTGGTGATCCGGCCTTCCTGCCCCTGTAAAACGTAAAGGTTTTTTGAATTGGTATCTACAGAACGTGCGTGATCCAGAGTTTTAGTCCCTAAGACGGAAAAGTCGGTATTGAATATGGAGAGGGCTCCATCCGATCCGCTGGTTGCGTAAATTTTATCTCCTGCCACCCTTACATCGGTCCCTGAATAGGAAGGGAGATCCAGCATGGTATCTACCCGGGCAAATTCCATGCTTTCATTAAGTGAAATGGCTTCCATAAAAGCGGGTGAGGCAAATCCCATTTCCTGATAATCTCCGGTGGCTCCGACCAGGTATAATTTACCATTTGCATAATCCACAGCGTTGACATCGGCATTGGGCATCACGGCACTTGAAACGATGGAGGGATTCTTCCGGTCCGATATATCAAAAATTTCAATGCCGCCCAGCCATTCCGAACCTTTTGTATTGTAAGTAACAAAAGCATAATCGTTTTTTATGGTTACGTGGGTGGCCTGTAGCTTACTGCCTTCATGTTCGGGCGGTGCAACTTCCGCTTTAAGCTTGAATGCATAATTTTTGGTTATATCTACCTCTGGATACACTTCTTCTTTATCGCTTTTCAGCATATCTTGCTGCTCAGGGTCTTTGACGGGTATAAGCCGATCTTTGTAGGTAATTCGTGAAGAGAGTTCTGCAGGATTGTTATTTACCAGCAGATTGCTCATTTTGGTGTAGCCGCCGGGCTGCTGATCTCCGGGAATGGTTTCTTCCTGGCAATTATACAAGGCTAGCGACAAGAATAAAATCAGGCCTGCAATACTTAACTTTTTCATAAACGACGATATTTAAATTATATAATTGGGAAAAATGGACTCGGTAAAAATAAAGATTTTAAAGCATTGCAGGTATAAATTTATACGAGACCTGAATTTTAATTGATTAAAAGCAAGATATTGATGACGAGTGACAACATGAAATGGTTGGGATGTTGTATTTCCAAACTTTAAAGGGTAGTATCAGACTGATAATGAATTTATGTGTTTATTTTTTGTAAAGCCTTATGGTTAACATTCAATATAAACTATAAAGTTCTCCCTGGGAAAATGGAGGACTTTATAGGCAGGTTTTATACTTAAATAATCATTTTTACCTGATGCCGGGTAATCTGACACAATCCTACTCCAGCTTTAGCAATGTTTTTAGCATCAAATCCAGCACATTGTGCACATTCTGATTGAAAATTTCCAGTATCTGCTGCCAGCTTACCGGTTCTTCACCCTCATGCCAGCAATCATAGTCGGTGCTCATGGCAATGGTTCCGTAGGGTATTTCCAGTTCATTGGCCAGGATGGCCTCCGGAGCGATCGACATGTTGATCACATCGGCACCCCAGCTTTGAAACATTCTTGATTCAGCACGGGTCGAGAATCTCGGTCCTTCAATGGTGATAACCGTTCCCCTGGGATGATACTTTATTTCCAGCTCTTTCGCCGATTCGATCAGCTTGTTCCGGATGG
>CAYNPZ010000607.1:0-1599 GCA_964399175.1 uncultured Bacteroidales bacterium
CTTCCCACCATTTTCCTTTGCCATCTGCTTTGGTCATGTGTCCGTCATAGGGAACGCCTTTTTTGAGTCCTGTAGAATCCGCTCCAAAAGCCGGAAGCCACCAATTCAAAAAACGATCGTCATGAGAACTTACGCCGAAAGGCATATCATATTTTTCCGCAGACGCCTCAAATTCTCCAACGATGTCGCGTTTGGGTCCCACATTTACAGAATTCCAGGGATGGTGCGTGGAATTAAAATTGTCGAAATGGTCGTGATGATTGGCCAGCACCACGAAATATTTGGCGCCGATCTTCTTAAAATACTTCATTAAGGCATCGGTATCCAGATTTTCAGCCTTCCATTCATGGATTACATCTTTAAATCCCTCCTCAGATGGATGCCCGTATTTTCCACAGTGGTAGGGGTAAGCATTTTCTCCCCATGTTTGATCTCCGACATCCCGCATATACATATGCCTGGCATACCAGCCGCCACCCAATCTGGGTTCTGTCTGGGCACCCCAATGGGCCCAGATTCCAAAACGGGCTTCTGTGTACCATTTGGGAAACTCATACTGCTCACCCAGTTCTTTCCAGGTAAGCCCTTTATCCTGAGCATAGCAATTGGTATTGATTGCCGCTAAAAACAGGATGAAAATTACTATTCTTAATTTAATCATAATTAGAAGCATTTATATTTATACATAAAACCATTATTCACTTGCGAACAGGAACGCTCCTGCCTTTACTTTTGTATTGCTCCAGCAACTCTCTAAGAGAATCCACCACTTCCGGATACTGGTCATATAAATTGTTGCTTTCATCGACATCCTGGCTCAGGTCATACAGTTGTATCAGGGGCAATCCCTTCTCCTTTGCGGCCTTGTCGTTACTCGGGGCAGTCCATCCTCCCGATCCCCCACCAAGAATCAGCTTCCATTTATCCTGGCGGATGGCAAACTGGCCAGCTCCTGAATGATGCACTGTGGCCTCCCTCAAAGGCTTTTCATAGGATTCACCCTTAAACAAAGGTAAGAGGTTATAACTGTCCTCTGCTGCATCGTTGGGCAGTTCTTCACCAATAATTGCTGCGGCTGTGGCCATGAAATCGGTCAGGCAAATGGTTTCACCGCTTGTGGTATTCGGTTTGATTTCTCCCGGCCAGCGGGCGATAAAAGGTATACGGTGGCCTCCTTCCCAGATGTCGGCTTTCATACCACGGAAATGATAGCTGGGATCATGTCCGTATTTAAGGACAGATTGGGTTGGTCCGGCCATGTCGGTACCATCGCGGCCAGGTGAACCGTTGTCACTGGTAAAAATAACCAGGGTATTATCGGTAAGTCCCTTTTCTTCCAGGGCCTGCATGACCTGCCCCACAACCCAGTCCACCTCCTGCACATAATCGCCATAGGCACCTGCCTTGCTTGTTCCTTCAAACCTTTCGAGCGGTGCTATGGGCGTGTGAGGCGCCGTAAGAGAAAAATAGAGAAAGAAGGGATCGCCTTCATTCCTCTTAAAAATGGCCTCTTCATTCCGGATGTAGTCGGCGGCCTTTTGGGTAATGGCCGGCAGCACGTCCTTGAGTTTCCATCCTTCGATCATCGGACCGGGGAAC
>CAYNPZ010000608.1:0-1588 GCA_964399175.1 uncultured Bacteroidales bacterium
CTAAAGATTAATTTACCGGATATAAAAAATAACGGGTGATATTAACCATTTCCAATTTGAATCATTCTTCTGCCTTGTAATTTTACAGAAATTTTTAGTATCTTGTCAGGCATAACAGCATGGGTTTGCTCTGACATTCACAGAGAACCGGGATGGGGGGTGAGGCAGAAGCAGATCTTCGTAAAGCAAATGAAGTGATCACAACAGATAACCCCTATATAACCGAATCATATTCTAACCAGTCACTCTAAACCCAGCAATCTATGCCACAGAAAAAGAAAAAGCGCAAAAAGAAGACCCACCATCATCCGCAGCAGAAAAACAACTTCAATCAATACAAAAAACAGCTCCAGGGAAGGCTTAAAAATGTATTAGACCTTCTTGAATGCGGCCATCTGTACGACAAAATCTCCAGAAAGGAAATGGTAGCTTTTTATCTGATGCATTTTAGCTCCGCTCGGGTTGAAGTTGCTGAGGATCAAAATATATACTCAAAGCAGGTTAAATTTTACAACTGGTTTTTCAATCATTGGTTAAAGGAGCATACCATTGAATTATACTCCGGTGGACCGGAGATATCCATTCATAATTTTTTTGCTGTTGTTTATACCTTCTATTTTTATGCAATATTATTTAAGGGTCACCATTTTCCGGCATTAAAGATAATAAAGGAGACTCTGGAAGAGAAATTGGATCTTAAAGCTCTTGAAAAGAAGGCCAATGAACTGGTGGATCTTATGCTGATAATTGGAGCTGCTTACCGCGGAGATTTGGTTTCTTTCTTTTATTTATTTGATATAGGCATTCTCGATTGTAAGAATCATGACAGATCTTCTATCAGGCTCATTATGTACAAACAAACTCCGGAAAAACGTTCGTTAAAATTGGACGGGGAGGAACGTACTGTTTACAGGGTTGGTGTGCCGGGAATTAAAAAGGCATTTCAATATTATAAGTTTAAGGCCAAAACATTAAAGCTTTCTGAAAATAAATTTAATAAGTCGTTTGATGTCTATATTCAGGCACATGCCCTTGAGCGATTGTATGAGCGAGTGGATAGTATAGTTAAGGCTGCCCTGCGTATTTCCGTATTGTCTTCTCTGTCCAGACCCAGGGTACATACCGGTAAAGGACGAACAAGGTTGCTTGAGTTCCGCATCAATGACAAACAAAAGTTGGGTTATTTTGTGGCAGAAGTGTTGAAAGATAAAGTGGTGATCCGCACTTTCCTTTTCCTGACACAGGAAGGCACTCCGGAAGGCGACCGGCTTAAAGAGCTCATGGATGCAAGCAGGGAAGATGCTAAATACTGGGCACTGGACCGGATTAGTACGTTTTTGGAATCCGATATCCAAAATAATGAACGGCTGAAAAGAAAATTCATTGAGGCCGGTTGCGGGATTCTTTTCAGGCTTAACCTTGAACCGGAGGGGCCGGCACCTGAAACCATGAGGCAGGCTGATGCCATGGCGAAATATTTCGGACTGGATGAGGAAGACGACCGCACGACAGCATGAAAGAACGATGGAACGAGGGAGCGATAAAGCGAAAGGAGGAATAGATGGTTGTGAATAAAAAAGTCATTTAT
>CAYNPZ010000609.1:0-509 GCA_964399175.1 uncultured Bacteroidales bacterium
ATGGGCGGAGCCATAAACATCATTACCCAACAACAAAAGCAGGAAGGATTCAAAGCCAACGGGAAAGCAACCTATGGTTCGTTCAATACGCAAAAATATATGGCCAACGCCGGTTATAAAAGGAAGGGATGGCAGGTGTTCGGTTCGGTCAATCACAACTACACCGACGGGCACAGAGATCACTCTGAATTTGATATTACAAACGGCTACCTGAAAACAGGATATCGTATAAATGCCCATTATACAATCAATGCGGATGTGAGCATGTCAAAATTTTATTCGGAAGATCCCGGGATGCTTAACGGTTCTGTGGGAGAAAACATCGATATCAAAAGAGGCAGAACCTATCTTTCTCTGCAAAATGAATACGACCGGATAAATGGCGCCCTTAAAATGTACTATAATTTCGGTGAACATAACATCAGTGACGGCTGGCACTCTGTAGACGAACATTCGGGACTGATGTTTTATCAGGGTGTAAACCTGTTTAAGGGAAATACGGTGACAGT
>CAYNPZ010000609.1:519-1570 GCA_964399175.1 uncultured Bacteroidales bacterium
GATATCACCACCCATGCCATGTATACACTTATCAAACAGCAATTGTTCGATAAACTCACCCTGAACGGAGGCATCCGCTATCAGATGAACTCCACTTATGGCAATGAATGGATACCCTACGGGGGATTCAGCTATTCCTTATCCTCAAATACCTTTATTAAATCAAGCGTGGCCAAAGGCTACCGTCCTCCTTCCATAAGGGAGCTGTATTTCTTCCCTCCCGCCAACCAGGATCTTCAGCCGGAAAACATGATGAATTATGAATTATCATGGATACAATATTGGCTTGGAAAAAAGTTGAAATCTGAGATCACCGGATTTTATAGCGCCGGAGACAACCGAATTGTTATGGTTCCTCCCATGCCTCCTCAATACGAAAACTCGGGAAAATTCCAAAACCAAGGTGTCGAATTGTCTCTGGATTATAATCCTGTTAAGCCAATAGGGATTCAAGCCAACTATACGTACATTCAGATGGAAAAACCGATGATAGCTACTCCGGTACACCATGCCAATCTTTTTATGAATTACCGATGGAACAAGTTGAATGTAAATCTGCACCTCCAAAGCATTTTTGATCTTTACAACCAAAACAATGAAGGAGAAATAGCCGTCATGGAAGATAATTACAACTTGCTGGAATGCCGGGTTGGCTATCAGATCTCTAACAATGCGGCACTGTTTGTGAATGTTGAAAATATACTGGATGAAGCATATCAGATAAATTATGGATATCCTATGCCCGGTATTACATTTTCCACAGGAGTGGATCTGCATTTTTAACTGATCATACAACATAAAACAAACCGGTTATGAAAAGAGTCATTGGAATTATTATACTTTTATTTCCATTACTATCATTCGGAGGTTCGCCCCATTCAAAACATCATGTTATCATTGATACTGACGGGGGAATTGATGATCAGCGTGCAATCTGTTTGTCTCTTGCATCAGATGAAATAGAGGTCCTGGCAATTACTACTTCCGATGGCGTGCTTGAACCAAAAATCGCTTTAAAAAAGGTTCGTCGTTTACTACACGGCCTGGGCCA
>CAYNPZ010000610.1:0-1567 GCA_964399175.1 uncultured Bacteroidales bacterium
GGCGCATATAGCCAAACGTTGCCTTAGAATTGAAATTATACGATGCAATTACTTTATACCATCTATGTCGGGTTTTTTTTCCGTTTTCTTTATCAATGCTAAATCTGGTCTAAACTTACTTAGCTTCATAAGATCAGGCTGAATGATTTTTGCTGTATCACCAACAACCTGATACATGATCTTCCGGGATTCATCCCATACAAACCGTTCTTCTCCATCCTGTAAATATAGATACATAACAAACAATATTTATTCGTAAGATTCTAACAAGTCCTTATTATAAACATCTTCCGTAAAACCACCAAAGCTCTTACGATAATCTTCATACCATGATTTTGGCAGTCCTCCTTCTTGCTTCTGAGCCATTCGAGTATAAAAGTCCTTAAACCAATCTCTCAACTCAGTCGTTGATAATGATTGATGTTCCATCTTTCTACGCACTACATCCCTGAGGGTTTCTGGTAAACCATTTATGCCTTTTGCTGAATTATTTGCCCAACCCTTAGCAGTTTCAACCCATCGTTTTTCCAATGATCTAATATATCCATCCCCTAGCATATCAACATCAGTAGGTTTCAGGGATGATAAATACCTTGCTCCGGGACCATCATATTCTGATCCTTCCCAAATATATTTCAACCGCTCATCATACTTACAAGGTTTGACTTTAACATTACTGCCTACCTTTTTTAACGCCTTTTTCATCTTGTTAGCATTCTTAATGGATGAAGTATATATTTCAGCCACATCATCCAAAGTAACCTCTCCATACACCTGGGCCTCTACATAAGATCCTCTACTTGCACTATCAGCAAATTCATCAATAGTTGATTTTTTGAAGTTCCTGCCAACACTCTTTTGCAACATTCCAGGCTCTCTTTTTGAAAGAGACATCAAAAAATTTTCATCAGCATTGGCCACCCTGGTAGGAGGAGCCACCCTGCTTGCCATAAGCTCTCCACTTTCTCCTCTCCTGATAATGTTTCCATCATAAGAATCTCCTAACGTTGCCGTAGTCCGGTTCCAAACCCTGTCCTTCCTGAATTTGACATAAGTATCTCCATATCCCCAACCAACAATGTTTTCATAAGACATTTCTTTCGAGGATGAAAGGAATCCATACTTAGGAAAACTGTCTGGTGCATCTGTGTCGGCATCGATACCAAACATTTTCTTTTCCTTTACGGCCCTATCGTTGCCAATCGTTTTGAATGTACCCTGTCCGGTTTCAAGGCTATTCTTGAATTTACGGTCGCCTTTAATGACTTTGTTGGTCAATTTACTACCATCAATGGCCATATAAACATCGCTATTATCAAATTTCTCCTGTAATGTTTTTCTGGCTGCTTCCCGGCCTCCAAACTGATTAAAAAATTCATCTGAATTGGAATAATGCCTTCCTTCATCCCGAACTTGCAGGAATGTCTTTTCAGAGCTTAATTCTCGTTTGGCCTTGTCAAAACTTTTCGGGTAATGGATGGGACCGCCTCCGGCAAAAGGATCATTGGCCTTTTCAACATTGGATACCTTTACAGAACTTACATGATCTTTGGACGCATATTGATTT
>CAYNPZ010000611.1:0-1566 GCA_964399175.1 uncultured Bacteroidales bacterium
TCTTCCCGTCTTCCCTATTCCACCTCACCCATCGCTCCCTCGCCCCCTCGTTCTTTCGCTCTGTCGTTCTTTCGTTCCCTCCTGCTGACGTGCCGTCGTGCCCTCCTCTCAATCCTCTTCATCCAGTCCGAAATATTTCACCATGGCATCGGCCTGCCTTATGGTTTCCGGAGCGGGACCTTCAGGTTCCAGGTCAAGATTAAAAAGGCTTCCACAGCCTGCTTCAATGAACTTGCTTTTCAGCCGTTCATTTTTGCTGATATCTGATTCCAGAAAAGTGCTCAAACGATCAAGCGCCCAGTATCTCGAATCTTCCCTTGATGCATCCATGATCTCTTTCAGCTTTTCACCCTCCGGGGTGTTTTCGTGGGTAAGAAAAAGGAATGTACGGACCACGACTACCTGATTAACTACCTCTGCCACTAAATAACCCACTTTATACTTGTTAGATATCCTGAACTCTATCAATCTTGTACGGCCTTTCTGCATAAGTACCCTGGGCACGGACAGGGACACCAGAATATCCATATGCAAATGAGCCTTGAAAAGACAGTCAATTCGCTCATACAATCGTTCCAGGGCATGTGCCTGAATGTAAAGATCCAGATCCTTCCCGGGATCCATCCAGGGTATCTTCAGCGTTTTGGCTTTCAATTTAAACCACTTAAATTGCTCTATATGCCCGGGGATACCTATCCTGTAAACCGTTCGATTTTCACGGCCCAGCTTAACAGAAAGCTGCTCGGCCGGTTTTTTATACATAATGATTCTAAGGCAGGATCTTTTTCTATTTTTATAACAATCCTGAACCTCGAAATCAAATGAATAAAAAGTACCAATTATTTTTCCCCTGTAAAGGGAACCAACCTGCACCATGTTAAGTAGTAATTCCATGGCCCGGTCTTCAAGATCTTTATAATCCAGCACCTGCTCCATAGCTTCCCTTACCCGGTTTAATCCATGCGTTGTCAGATCCACAATGAATGGTTTGTAGAAATAAAAGGTATAAACGACAATAAAATAATCGTGTAGCGTAATCAGGGGACCCCCTTCATACAGTTCTATTTTATGTTCATGCATCCAACGATTAAAAAACCAATTGTAAAATTTGATCAGCCTGGAATAAATTTTCTGGTCCGGGGCTGCCTCCACACGAACGGAGCCAAAGCGGATCTTGTTAAAGAACTCCAGTTCCTCCCTGGAAATCTGATTATACAGTTCTATGCATTCCAATTGGATCAGAACATGCTTTAAACTGGCAATGGCCTGCTTTTTATATTGAACATCCCTGTGTTGCTCCTGAGTAGTTTTTTTCTTTTTGCGGTTCTTTTTTTTCTGTGGCATATATCCGAGATTTTAAGTGGTTGTCGTTTTGAATATAATTCGGTTGTATTTGGTTCGATAGCTATTGTTATCCATTTAACTGCTTAACAAATATTTACTCCCACTCTATTGTCAATCCCCGGATTCCGTGTGGAAGTCATAATTTATCCAAAGGTTTGGGTGACAATATACGAAAAATTTTCAAAAAAAATGGCCACGGATGCACGAATGCCGATATTTGGG
>CAYNPZ010000612.1:0-1565 GCA_964399175.1 uncultured Bacteroidales bacterium
TGGTCTTACCGCTGCCCGAAGGACCAACAATGGCAGAAAATTCACCTTTTTCAAATTCAAGACTTACCCCGTTCACAGCAGGAACTTTGACTTCCATTTCTTCATAGACTTTGTGAACATTATTGAGTGTTAATATCTTCATTGCTTCTCGTTTTAAAACTATTATGGTTATTGTTGTATGTTTTTATATTTCAATTCTTAGGGCTTCGGCAGGATTCATTTTCAATGCTTTTACTGCCGGATATACAGAAGCTACAATTGCCGTCAGAATGATCAATCCTGTTATGGAAAAATAAAATGCTGTTCCAATCTGAGGATAAAGCATGGGATTGTAACCCATAGCTTCAAAGCCCTGGGCAAAAGCTTTCAGATTGATGCCCGCATTACTGAAATAATTCACCAAAACGGCAGCAATTGCCATACCAATGATTCCCCCTGTAAGGGATAAAAAAATGGTTTCCAGCATGATCATGGTAAACACCCTGATCCGGTTCATTCCAATAGCCATAAGCATTCCCAGCTCCTTAACCCTTTCCATCACAACCATTAACATGGTGTTGACTATGCCAAAACCAAGGGCAAGTAAAATGATCACCATAACAAAATAGAGCATAACATCCAACCATTCGGTGATCATACCCAGTTCTGGCTGAATGTCTTTCCACGACATGATACTCAGATCGGGATATTGGGTTTCAAGTTTGCTCATTATGGGATTCAGCTCGTTATCATCTTCTAATCGAATGGCCAGTTCATGAGTGCTGCCCGACTTCAAACCGGTAAGATCAGCCAGCGCATCTTTCTTAACAAAAGCCACTGTATTTTCAAATGCAGAATTGGTAATTCTGTAGATTCCGGCCACACGGAATACACCACCGCTTAGATTCCCGTTGGTAGTCTGCAGGTTTACCACTACCTTTGATTTCACGTCCACCTTCAACTGTTTGGCCAGCTCCTCCCCGATCACGATCTGCTGCCAGCGTGTTTTTCTCCCAAAGTAGGTGCCGCAGCTGTCTTTTAAAAACTTGCTGATCCTTTGAGGATCTTCAAAACCATACTGATCAATCAGATCAGTGCTGTCATATACAGCATCATAAATAGCGGTTACGTTCCGCTCCTTTTCCGGATCAATCCCCATAAGCTGAACACCGGTCCCGGTAGTGGCTGATTTGATCATCACGGGAATCTCCATCCTCCTGCTCACTGACTGAACCTGGGGCATGGATGCTATCTCTTCAGCCATTTTTTCAGAATTTTCCAGGGTATATTTCAACTCCTGGTTTTCCATAAATCTGGGATGGTGAATTTGTATATGGCTGGTTTCATATCTAATGGCTTCTTTTACCCGCTGATCCGACATCCCTTTAAAAACCGCAGACGAAAATATACCGCCGATCATGCCAATGGTTACCGCGATCATCACGATCAGGCTTCTCATGCGATTTCTCCAAACATTCTTCCATGCTATTGAAAAGATCATAATTTACTTTTTTAGTGATTAATGGATCAACCGCGCATCGCCTTGACTGCCCTTATCCTGGTAATGCTGTATATGGGATAAAGAA
>CAYNPZ010000613.1:0-1553 GCA_964399175.1 uncultured Bacteroidales bacterium
CCCTCACTCACACGGAGTGAACAAACTCACGAAAATATAAATGTTTGGGGAAACGTAAAAACTTTTCTGATGATTTGGATCAAATTTTATGGAAAGTATGAGTTGAGGCTCAGTATTATTGTTTAATGTTTCAGGTTTGATGTTTCTCGCAGATCCGTCAAAAGCCGGACAACTCCCGCAGATTAACCCAGATAAATATTTTATCTTCAATCTGCCTTAATCTGCGACAACTTGTCCGGCCCCTTACGGAACTTGTCCGGCCCCTGACGGATCCGTGGACTGTATCTTATAGCAAATAATGCTAAGATTCGTTTGTTTCGGTATTTATCCCTGCCAATGGATGATATACACCCTTCAACCCAACCGGTCTTGAATTTCTGATGGTATAAGCGGCATCTATGCTCTTTTGGGCTTCCGCTACACCAAATCCTTTACCCTGCAAGATATTCCGATAACTTTGGGTATGTAAGTCAGTAAAGCCTGAACTGAATTCAATTTCTTCATTATTGATCAAAATGGAACGATAGGTGCTTTGACCATTAGATTTAATTTTATCAGGCAGACCGCTTGCATCTACTGAGAGAAACCACCGTACCCTGGCTCTCTCAAGCCGGAGATAACCGGCAGCCCGCTTCGGTTCATTCACGTGTACAATATTTTCCTTAATATCGCCAAAAATCCAGATGAGCATGTCAAAAAAATGGATGCCTATGTTGGTGGCCACCCCGCCGGCCTTTTCATTCTGCCCTTTCCAGCTTATAAAGTACCAGTTGCCCCGGGAAGTGATGTAGGTAAGGTCAATATCATGAATTTTATCTCCCTGCCGGTCGATTTTTTCTTTTATTTGTATGATTGAAGGGTGGAGTCTGAGTTGAAGAATGGTGTTGATGTTTCTTCCCGTTTCCTTTTCTATTCCCATTAAAGCTTCCACATTCCAGGGGTTCAATACCAGCGGTTTTTCACAGATGGCATCGGCACCGTTCTTTAAAGCGAACCGTATATGGGCATCATGAAGATAGTTGGGAGAGCAGATGCTTACATAATCTATCTTGTTTTCTGTTCTTTTAAGCTTGTCGATATGGCGGTCGAATCGTTCGAATTCCGTGAAAAAGTCGGCGCCGGGGAAATAGCTGTCCAGTATGCCCACACTGTCGTGGGGATCCAGAGCAGCAACAAGCCTGTTTCCGGTATCATTTATAGCCCGCATATGCCGTGGGGCGATATATCCTGCTGCTCCTATGAGGGCAAAGTTTTTCATAGTTCCGGTATTTTAGGGAGAATGGGGTCCACAGATTGCACGGGTTACACGAATTAAGAAATTTCACGAAGAATATTGTCCACGAATCCGTCAAAAGCCGGACAAGTTTTCACGGATTTTCACGAATTAAAAAGTGTTTATGATGAGGATATGTTTCTACATCCGGCCAATCCGGGGCATTGTCCCATCTGCAAATAAGGTTTTTATTCCTGTCCTGCCAGTGATAGGCATATTTTCTTTTTGAATAAGTATTTCTTTGATAAATAATTCAGAATTGTCTTTAAAGCGGATAGTA
>CAYNPZ010000614.1:0-1547 GCA_964399175.1 uncultured Bacteroidales bacterium
TAAACTTTAGTTTTTACTATTAACTGCTATGTTTTTGGGATTCGCTTGCAATAGGTAATCAATCGACGGATGTTGTATCATCATCGCTGGGAAGTTTAGATAAGGCAATTTTTATTGGTAATCATTGTCTGTCCTCATCAGGTAAACGGTTAGAATGTCAAAGAACGTGAGCAGACAGCTTTAAAAGCAAAAACAGATATAATTGTTATCCATATAACAAAAGTATAACATTCTCTGGTGAGGTGAAATTCAAAATTTTTCGAAAAAATCTTCCCTGGTGAACATCCGGTGAAAGAAACCCAGGTCCAGGGATCCATAATGCTCCAGTCTCCTGTAATATTTAAGGGGATGGATCAGTTCGTCTTTCCTTGGAGGCGGGTTGGTCAGCAGGATTTTCGTTCCTTCCTTCAAACCAAAAAAGTCGAGAAAATCTTTCAGGTAATAAAGCGCGTATTGATATTTCAATTCGGAGGCTTTTTCATCAATGAGGTTTTCCAGGGTGTCTGAAGGGTGGTATTTTTCGGGAATGATCACCTCACCCATCTTATAGGTACAGTACTGGGCCACTCCTTCTGCTATAAACGACTGGCTGAAATAAAACCGGTTAAAATCATGGTAGAAATGTCTTATTTCTTTTTTCTCCAGCCTGGATTTGATCTGGAAAAAAAATGCATGGGCTTTCTCATGGATCATGGTTCCCCTGAGCGATCCGTATAGCAATACAGTGGAGTCTTTCTTTTTTTCAGGGATATCCTTTAAGGAATAATATCCGTAACTTTCCACCGTATCAATGATGGCTTTCTCTTCTCCCCTGCGACCCAAATAAAGTCCTCTTTCCCCCTCGTAGTAATCAATATATTTATCTGCAGCCCCGGGAACAAAAGGCAAATAATGGGTACGGACATCAAATTTTTCGTCAAACCGGTTATTGATCAGTGTATCCTTAGCTTTAATATATTCTATTACTTCCGTTGCTGTAGGATTTCTATTTTTATTTAACGGATACTTCTGGGCTGCTGTCAATAAAGAAGCTACAACCACTGATGCTGTTGTCAGAACCTTCGTTATCTTCATACAGAAGAAACGAATGAAAACCGGATGTTGTTTTGGCAATCCGGGAGCTATGTCATACCGGGATGGGTGGCCATAAGTGGTCATCCGTCGAAAGCCGGACAGGTTTTATTGTCATTTGGTTGTCGTTCGGTGGTCATTTGGTGATAATTCAGTTGTTAATTCGTTGGTCATTCCTTGTCATTCGGTGGTAATTCAATTGTATCCGCAGATCATCAAACCTGAAACCTTAAACGCTTTGCTTTTTTTGCCGACCTTCTCCCTCTCATTTTCACAGCTTCTCATCTTCTCATCTTCTCGTCTTCTCAGTTCCCGTTTTCCCGTTTTCCCATTTTCTCCTCTTCTCAAAACTCATTCCTCCATCGTTCTCTCTTTCCATCGTTCCTTCGTGCCGTCGCTCCCTCGCTCCCTCGCCCCCTCGTTCTTTCATGCTGTCGTGCTATCGTTTCCCTCCCCAATCTCCGAGACGCAAGCCT
>CAYNPZ010000615.1:0-1547 GCA_964399175.1 uncultured Bacteroidales bacterium
AATACATTGTGGTTTCCCCCATTCTGTTGCCGGATGATCGACCACCCATGGTGGTCCCGGGATTGAAAATTTCTCCCATGCTTTGATCAGGTGTGATTACTCTTACATAAAGGATATCACCCGGCTGTACCTGATAGGTGGGTTTGTCTTTTTTCATGACCTCATCGTGCCCTGTTAATGGGATATCCCGAAGGTAGGTGTATTTTTTGTAGGTGTTACAGGAACTGCTGAGCAATACAATCAGAATTCCATAAATGAGCAATTTTTGTTGCATTAATCTTAGGATTTATTGGGATATTTTAATTTGACATGCTCTGGTAATACCTTATTCTTTTTGTTGTTGTTGTAGTATTTTTTATCGTACCCGAATCCATAGGAAGAATTGTATCCGTAATGGTATTCGAAGCCTATCCCCTTCATCTTTTTAATGTCATTAACCAACAGGAACATGTTTTTTAGCCTTCCTTCCTGGTTGATTTCATTAAAATAGTCTAAAACATTTTTAGGAGTATAATTGTGCCGGAGCACAAATAAGTTGCAATAGGATCTCTCGCCAATAACAATTGATTCCGGAACCATGGAGAAAGGAGGAGAATCAAACAGGATGAATTCAAATTGCGTTGAGAGATAATCCAGTAAGGTTTCAATTTTGGTTCCGGAAAAAAGATCGCCGGAATTGGATATGTTTTTCCCCGGGGGCATGAGATAAAGATTGTCCACCATTGTGGATTGAATGAGATTTTCGTGATTGAAATGGTTAACCAGGTACTCACTGAGCCCTTGTTTGTTATTGATGGAAAATATTTTTTGGAGGGTGGGTCTTCGGATGTCTGCACTGATGATAACCGTTTTAAAGCCTCCCATTGCCAGAATGGCACCCAGATTGGCAGTGATAAAGCTCTTACCCTCACCACCGACCATGGAGGACACAGCGATGATTTTATTGTGATAAGATTTCAGACGGAACAGGAGATTTGTGCGGATGTAGCGGAAGGAATCTGAAATGGGGGATTGAGGATAATAATGTACAGGGAGATCTGTGTTATGAGGATTATGATTAAGGGCATGTAAGATGGGAATGGATGTATTGTTTTTAATTTCTTCTTTTTCCTCAATTTTTGAATAGGTACTTTTTCTCAATATGAATATACCGGCAGGAAGCACCAATCCGATAAAGAAAGCGAACAGGTAATTGAGCTTGTCATTGGAACTTACAAGTTGAGCATTTGATGGTCGGGACCTTTCCATAACTTCAAAAGAAGGTGTTTTTGAAGCTTTCATAAGCTCGAATTCGAGCTTTCTTTCAGAAAGTACACTTAAAATATTCTCATTTTGTTCGATTTTTCTCTGAGCTTCCCTGTAACGTCTTTCCCTCAGGGGGTAGGAAGGAATCTGACTTTCAATTTTTGCAATTTGATCATTTACCTCACCTATTTCTTTATCCAAATGATCAATATAGGCGCTTACTCTTTTTAAAAGAGACTCTTTTTGTTCTTTAAATCTTGATTGAAGGGTTTTATAGCGGGGATGGCTTTTTTCTACGTTAT
>CAYNPZ010000616.1:0-1547 GCA_964399175.1 uncultured Bacteroidales bacterium
TTTCAGGATGAACAGGGAACTGAGGATTCGTTTGGACGTACAGTCTGGGCATTAGGATATTTGGTAAAAAACAAGCCTTTCGATTCCTACAAACAGGTAGCTAAAGGCCTATTTAACCGTTCGGTGAATCAATTTGAACAATTGAATTCATTGCGCGGGATTGCGAC
The DNA here is from genome assembly GCA_964399175.1 of uncultured Bacteroidales bacterium. Taxonomy (GTDB): domain Bacteria; phylum Bacteroidota; class Bacteroidia; order Bacteroidales; family UBA12077; genus JAGXLC01. The sequence continues at coordinate 168 of CAYNPZ010000616.1, forward strand.
AACTGTTATAGGATTAATTTTCTTCTTGCAGGAATTCCCGGAGAAAGAGCAATTGTTTCATGTGCTAAGGCAGTTGACTAAAAAACTCACAGATGCTTATGAAGCCCATAAAGAAAAGGACTGGGAATGGTTTGAAAACACAATGACCTATGACAACGGAATACTGCCGCTGGCACTATTTCTGTCATATGAAGCATCTGAAGATGAGCATGTCTTAAAGGTTGCAAGGGAAAGCACGAACTTTCTGACCAGGGTCACGCTTTCCGGCGACTATTTTGCCCCAATAGGTAATAAAGGATGGTATCAGAAAGGTGGCGAAATCTCCTCTTATAATCAGCAATCCGTCGAAGCCATGAGTATGGTGCAACTTTTTTATCATGGTTACCGCGTACTCAGAGACCGGACATATTTGTCACTGTTATTTAAATGCTACCTGTGGTATTTAGGCAACAACACCTTCCACATTCCACTATATGAGCATGAAACCGGTGGCTGCTATGATGGACTTATTTATAAAGGGGTAAATAAGAACGAAGGAGCAGAAAGCACCATATCTTATTTAATTTCTCATATTACAGTACATCAGGCCCATGAACTGGTACATTTTGATTTTAATGTGAATAAATAGAGTATTTAGTAGTGGGAAATTGTGAGTTAATTGAGTTGATTAAGTTGATTGAGGAAGAGAGTGACAAACTAGGTTCCTTAGTGAAGAAGTCCTCCTTCGCTGAAGCTACGGAGGATGAAATTCTTGAGAGGGATGATGGAACGAAGTAGGAAGTTACGAGTAGCGGGCACTGAAACAATTAGAATGGGAGATGAAGTGACTTAGTGACTAAGGGAAGTAGAGATTATGGGACAACCAATGCGGAGTGGTTAAACATTTTTATATGGTTCAAAAACAAACAGTATATTATGAATAAGATTAAAAGATACACGAAAAATCCCATACTAACCCGTAAAGATATTCCCTATCCCGTAGCTACTGTCTATAATGCAGGGGTGGTCAAGTTTGACGGCAAATACATCATGCTGTTCCGTTCGAATATTGAAAACGGGCGAAGCATCATCGGAATTGCTGAAAGCAAAGATGGTTACAATTTTACCCCGCATAAAGAACCATTCCTGGAGCCCACCTCTAATGACATTTTTGGTGTTTATGAAGAATACGGAGTAGAAGACGCTCGGATTACATTGCTGGACGATTATTTTTACATTACCTACAACATATATTCCCGCTATGGAGTACGCACTGCCCTAGCCCGAACCCTGGATTTTGAAAAGGTGGAAAAGATTGCCATGATAACAGAGGTGGATCAGCGAAATGTCGTGCTTTTCCCTGGAAAGATCAACGGAATGTACGTCCGGTTGGACCGCCCG
>CAYNPZ010000617.1:0-1543 GCA_964399175.1 uncultured Bacteroidales bacterium
GGGGATGGTGGAATTTTGGTACTGGTGCCTTGGGAGATATGGCTTGTCATATTTTAGACCCCATCTTCAAGGCATTGAAATTGCAATATCCCAGTCAGGTGCAGGCTTCTTCCACAGAGATCAATATAGTAAGCCCTCCGAATGCTGAAGTTATTCATTATACTTTTCCAGCCAGGAGTAATATGGAGAAGGTCAATATGCCAGAGGTTAAAGTGCATTGGTATGATGGAGGGTTGGTACCTGAGCGTCCGCCAGAATTGCCTAAGGATGATATCATGGGCAGAGATCGGGGCGGAGGCGTTTTATTCGTCGGTAGTAAAGCCAAATTGATGACCGGAGTTTATGCACGTCATCCCTTCCTGTTGCCTTTGGATTATGACAGAAATTACAGGAAGCCTTCCAAGACCCTTAGAAGGGTCGAAAATGGTTCTAACGGGCATGAGATGGACTGGGTTAGAGCCTGTAAGGAAAGTCCTGAAAACAGGACACTACCAAGTTCAAACTTTAACTATGCAGGGCCGTTGAATGAGATGGTTGTGATGGGTGTGGTAGCATGCCGTCTGCAAAGCCTCAATCATGAATTGAAATGGGATGGTAAAAATATGAAGTTCACCAATATAGATGATGATGCTGAGCTTCGTGTTATTAATAACTATGAAGTGCAGGATGTTCGTGGTACTCCACAGCCGGTCCCTGATTATACAACTTTTAACGCCAAAAAGAAGGCGGAGGAATATATTAGACGGGAATATAGGAAAGGATGGGAGCTCGATGTATAATAATATAAAATAATACAAAGGCAAGCCTGCTATTATATATGGGCAGGCCTTCTTTTCCTTAAATAATTTTTTAATCAAAAACAAATATCAAGCCTTATGAAAAAACTAAAAACAATATTTCCTTTTTTTGTTAGCCTAGCCCTGATATTTTCTATTTTTAACGGATGTAAACAGGGTCTACAAGAGGGGGAAGAAGAGCGTCAGGCAGTAGGAAAAGCCTTGAATCAACTGACTGAAGCTGAAAAAGAAGGCGGGTGGAAACTTCTCTTTAATGGTGAAAATTTCGAAGGTTGGAGAGGAGATACCAAAGAAGCTTTTCCTGAGAGTGGATGGGTCATTGATGACAATGCTATGAAGTGCACAGGTTCTGGCGGAGGTGATGTGCTTTATGACCAAAAGTTCAAAGATTTTCGGTTCAAATTTGAATGGAAGATTTCTAGAGGTGGTAACAGTGGTGTATTTTATTTAGGTGAAGAGACTTCGAGGGGTGTTGTGAGCACGGCTCCGGAATTTCAGGTTTTGTGTAATGAATATGCTCACGATGCCGGCAGAGGAGATGAGGGTAACCATCTTGCCGGTTCTCTTTATGATATACTCCCTGCGGATCCTCAGAATACCCTACCTTGGGGAGTATGGAACAGAGTGGAAATCATTGTTCAGGATAGTACTGTAATTCACAGGCAGAATGGAGAACAGGTAGTGAAATATAAATTGGGTACCGATAAATGGGAAGAAATGGTCAACAACAGTAAGTTCAGCGATTG
>CAYNPZ010000618.1:0-1535 GCA_964399175.1 uncultured Bacteroidales bacterium
TCAGAAATAACCTTCTCCTTTATTTTCAGCACGTCCACCTTTGATACTTTCCCGATGTCGAACAAATTTTTGGAATATTTGAGATGTGACTCCAGTTGCTGCAAGGCATTATCTATAAGTTGTGTTAAGGTAAAGCGAGAGTCAGTTGTTTCCTGTGCGGATAAGAAATTTGTCGAAATGCTGATGAATACAATTAGCCAGATGGATTTTTTTATGATTGTCATATTATTGCTTATTTAGTGTCTGTCCGTAAACTCATCGATTACGTCCACTAATTTCACTGATTAGATGTTAATATTTCACTAATTATCAATGTTTTATTCGTGAAAAATATAAAATCAATTCGTGTTCATTCGTGAAATTCGTGGACAGAGAAACATTATGGACAAGCACTATTTAACTCCCTTCTTTTTTAATACTTTCTCCAATTCTTCTTCAGGGAAAAAACCTTCGTGCCTGAAATATTCATTTCCGTTTTCGTCAAGAAAGACCTGGGTTGGGATGGCTTTAATGTTGTATTTATCAGCATAGGGTTTACCTTCGGATGTCCAAACATCATGAAATACTACATTTACTTGTTCGGGATATTTTTCTTCTATGGATTTCATGATGGGCTGCATTTTTTGGCAAGGGATGCAACGTACCGAACCCAACTCGATGAAGGTTACCTTGTATTTTCCCTCTTCTTGTTTTTGGGTTTTTTGCCCGGATTTCTGTTCTTCTTTTTTATCCTGATTGGCGTTTTGCCCGCATCCTGCAAAGGTGAAAGCAGTTATTAAAAACAGGATGATTGAAATTTGTTTGAATTTTTTCAAATCTTGTGTAGTCATAATTCCTCCTTTTTTATCATTTCCCCATTTATCTCACACGCCCGATTGAGCGTGTTAGTAATGGTTCCGAATTTTAAGATGTTCTTGTGCCAGTTTTGAATTTAAAACCTGGTATATAATCAATTGCCAAGGCCTTTATCAATTATTTTGAAAGGGATCTGTTTTACCAAGTGCTTCTGCTTCTTTTCTTTTGAGTCTGGCCAGTGCATTTTTTCCCCGAGAGTTCGGAATGGCTTTCTGACTTAAATATTCCAGATTATTGGCGATGGAATCGAAGTCTTTAAAAGGGAATCCCAGTACGGTTTCGTTGGGGCCTATATCAGTGGCATCTCTGCAGCCATAGCACCCCATGCTCATGTTAATTTTTTGTTCCATATAGGGAATAATCGTGGCATCTACACAGGTTGCCTGTAAAATGGCAGTGCTACTTTCTACCCGATGTCCGCCTTTGACATTTAAATAAGCAAGACCGATCCACATCAGCTTTTCAGTTTCATCCTCCATCACCACAACATCTGGTTCGATCTCTGCCGTATCAAAGGGGAAAAGGTAAAGGGATTTCAGCTTTCCCTGGGGTAAGGTGGTCATACCCTCAAACATGGTTTTACCCACGTCTTCATCCTCTGCTATGCCAAACCCGACCAGCCCTTTTCCTGTTTTCAAGCCTTCAGGCAAAGGTTTAAAACCAAATGCCGCGGCGGCTGC
>CAYNPZ010000619.1:0-1534 GCA_964399175.1 uncultured Bacteroidales bacterium
CTTGTCTCTACGTCAAAAAATAGTATTTCATCCATTTTAAAAAAGTTTTCCGTTTTCAGTTTTGGGCTGAGTTACGACCTTACCATCCTGCATTAAGATGTAATTTTCATCCTTCTGTTGGGCCCCAACCTCAGCAGTCACAATCTGCCAGTTTCGATCTGACAAATATTTTAGAAGTTCCTCCTGATTGTCGGGATCCACCAGATCAAAATTATCCAAGAATATGAATTTCAATTCCGGATCCAATGAGTCATGCAATTTCGCTACTATCTTAATCATTTCCCCGGTGCTGAAATATGGTTCCTTAATGTACCGGCCATTCAGTTCCAGTTCCCCTTTTTCACTTACTTCAAGACCTGCAAAGCCGGGATTGAATTGTTTGATGTGAGCCAAACGATTTTCCTTGACCTTCTCCTGCTTCTCCTTGTTTTCCTCCAATTTCTTCTCAAGCCTTTCCTTTTCTTCCCATTTCTCCGCTTCTGCCTTGTAAAACTCAACATATCTGTTCTGCTCCTGGGCCTCCGAAATTTTCTGATCTATTTTGGTCAGTTCTGAATCATCCGGCATCTGTTCAATATATGATGGGACCTCAAGAGATTTTTTCTCCTCCTCAAAATCTCGTTTTCCCGGTAAATTATCACGAGTACCTCTAACCTCAGCTGCCAAATCATCTAATTTTCCCGGCTCAAATACTTTGTCTTGTATCCCCAAACCCTCTTTCAAATCGCTTTCAATCATTGATCGGCTTTCCATGATTGAACCAAAATTATTAAGGGTATGCTCGATCATTGAATGAACCGCATCCAAAGTTCTATTACGTTTATAAACTTCTTCGCTCAATTGATTCAATTTTTCATCATAGGCATCCCTCAATTTCTGGTTATAAGCCTTATTTTTTTCGTACTGATCGCGAAGTTTTTTACGAATTTCATCTTTTTTGGCATTCAATTCAGAAATATCAATTGGAGCGGGGACGGTAGGTTTTTCTGCTCCTTTCACCTGGACCGCTTTCAGCTGTTTATTGATCAAAGTATAATCCGTTTTCAATTCCTTCAACTCCTGATCATACTTAGATGTATCAATTCCAAGGGCCAACGCCTGTTCTTTGGGATCCAACGCTCCGAATTGAGTAGGAGAAATGAATGCTACATTCAGCAAACCCATCAACCATTCCTCATTCACCGGGTAACCATCCGGGGCCTCGAATTTAATCTGATTGCCCTGCTTAGTTACCTTTCGAATGATTTTAATGGTTACATCTTTCTTTTCATCGTATAAATTTAACTGGATGTCGGATGTGGCTTTGTTGGATCCGATGAATTTGAAACGATCTCCTAATAATTCATCATGCGAGTTCTTTTGAGCAATGCCTTTAAAACACGTCCAAATGGATGTCAGGATGGATGATTTTCCACTTCCATTCTTTCCAATCAACCGGGTTACTCCTCCATTAAACTTGATATGAATTTCATCATATCCCTGAAAGTTCTTTACAAATAAATCTTTAATTTCCATGTCATTCTAATTTTAAATT
>CAYNPZ010000620.1:0-1531 GCA_964399175.1 uncultured Bacteroidales bacterium
TCCCAAATCCCCATATCCCACATCGTCAGCCATGATGAAAATGATGTTTGGCTTTGATGCTTTCAGACCCAGTTTTGCCTCACACTGAAAAATGGTAAACAAAAATACCCCCAAGCCACTAAGACCAAATTGTTGTTTTACAAGTAACATGGGTCAGTTCTTTAAATTGAATACTTCATTTTCAAAGCTAATCAAGATGTCAATAAAATTCTACTAGTATTTTACGAAATAATTATACTATTTTTTTAGTAATCTGATTATAAAATCTATATGATAAGGAAATAATATGAAGCGGTTATCTATTTCATTCCGACTAATTTAGTTAATTGTCTCATAGTTCAGAATATGAGGCCACCTCTTGTTTCCATTCCTGATATTGATTTGTAAGGTCTTTTACACGATCAGGGTATTGGGCGGAAAGATCTTCATTTTCCCCAATATCTTCTTCTAAATTAAACAAAGCTTTTTTATCACCATCTTTTACCAGTTTCCAGGGGCCTTGACGTACTGCCCATTCATCTCCTATTTTCCAGTAAAGCGTCCGTTCGGGTAATGTTCCGCCTTCCAATAATAAAGGTAAAATATTTGTTCCATCAATCTTTTTATCTTGGGGAATTTTTACTCCAGCCAATTCAGCAAAAGTTGGAAACAAATCCATCGTCATCACAGTTTCATTTATTTTCGTACCGGCTTCAATCTTTCCAGGCCAATAAGCGATAAAAGGAACCCGATGGCCTCCTTCATATACTTCGGTCTTTTGCCCCCGAAGCGGACCATTACTGGATATATTAAAAAATTCATGATCATAATGAATGTATCCTCCGTTATCAGAGGTAAAAATAACCAACGTATTTTTTTCAATATTAAGCTCCTTCAGCTTTCCTATAATTTCACCAACACTTTGATCTACAGATTTAATCATCCTTTTTACATGAGGCCTTACATTATTTCTGTTTTCAATAATCCCCCATTTATCATCCTCATAGGTTTTACCGGCTTTTCTATGTGGAGGATCTTCCGGACCTTGCCAGGGAAAATGAATGGCAAGATGTGACACATTCATAAAAAAAGGTTCGTTTTTATGCTGCTCGATAAAATTCAGGCTGTGTTCAGTAATTAAATCTACACTGTAACCTTTCTCCATATTTATATTGTCATTGTGCCACCAATCTTTTCTTCCCCATCGATTGATGTGGGTATGATGATCCCCATCACCACTAACCAGTCCCCTGAATTCATCAAAACCATAATTGGCTGGAAAATAAAGCTTTTCCACCCCTAAATGCCATTTACCAAATTTACCGGTAGCATAGCTTTTCTGCTTCAACAATTCGGCAATTGTTAATACTTCCAGTGGCATACCTTTATCTTTTCGCTTTGCGCTCAAAGCACCTTCAAATCTTTCTCCTAAACGATGCTGATACATACCCGTTAAAAAAGCAGCTCTTGTAGGAGAAGACATGGGACCATTCGAATGATAATCCGTAAAGAGCATTCCTTCTTCGGCTAGTTTGTCTATATTAGGGGTAAA
>CAYNPZ010000621.1:0-1526 GCA_964399175.1 uncultured Bacteroidales bacterium
CATATTTTCGTAGCTCTGCTGCATACATGGGCAAATATAATAAATACGCCCGCGATAACAAGGATTAGAAGGGAAAAATTGGCCATTTTCTTAGTCGGTATACCGATAATAACGTTTCCGTGTCTTGATATTTTCAAGCGATATGCCTTCAAGGATGAGCATGAGCGTTCTGCGGGTTATTTTTACCGAGCTTCTGCCTTCTTCAAACCAGGGAAGCTCAAATGTTCCCTTCTCCAGTCTTTTATAGTAGATCACAAAACCTGTTTGATCCCATACCAGAAGTTTGATAAGGGTGCGGCGGCGGTTCATAAAAATAAAAACATCTCCGGTCATGGGATTTTGGCCCAGATGGTTAATCACCAAACCGCACAAACCGTCAAAACTCTTGCGCATATCAGTGGGCCTGCCGTAGAGATAGTATCGGGCTGTTGTCGGAAACCCGTATAGCATACTCAGGTGGTTTAATAAATGCGAAGAGTAATTCCGCTGCTAAATTCCACCTCAACTCTGGGCTGATTGGTTTTATCTATGGTTTGGTCGTTTTCACCGGAGGTAACAACTTCTAGGGGCAGAAAACCATTATCCCGCCCGGAAGTTGACTCCCGGTATTTTTTCATCCAATACAGGAAAGTCGAATATTTAATCCCGTTTTCCTGGCTGAACTGTTTCTTAGTTTTACCCGATGCTTCCCATTTCTTAATAAGGGCAAATATCCTGTCATGCTTACGAGTGTCTTGCATAAGTCTTGTTTTTGCCTGCAAAGCTAACAGGTCGGCTTACCATATGCAAGATGGGTTGCTCGGACGGATACCCATGAGATGATAAACGATATTCTATTAATTCATTATTCCGAAGAATGTTGTTTTTTGAAATTTGGTTGTCGGGAATTTCCAGATCAAAATTTGAATTTTTTAGATAATGAGCTATGAGCAGAAAGGTAATGGTACGTTGTTGACCATCTACAATATTCAGGATATCGTTATTATTTTTATCTTTATCTTTATGCAATACAATGGTTCCAACCCTGTAAGCCGGTTTTTCTTTATACTCGATGATATCATCAATAAGTTGATTAACATTTTTTTCTGTCCATTTATAAGGTCGTTGGTAAGTTGGAATACATAGATTTGTTTTACCAAGAAAATTTTCAATCTTTTCAATACCTAAGTCATTATAGGTTAACTTATTTTTCATATAAAGTTATTTTTATAAATACAAAACAATGTTAAACAATAGTTCTATGAATAACTATTTTTGTTTAGTATATGCATTTTAAAATACATGTAAAGTATAATTGCGTTATTACGCATAAAAAGATTCATGGTTTCAGACTTTATTTGAACTTTTTTGATACATTGGTTACAGTAGTCTAATTTTGAATTACTTTAATTGTTTTCTAAATATCTAGATCAATTTGTGATTTCCTTTTCACTTGGTTTATGTCATTTAATAAAATTTTTCGCTTCTTCAAAAAAATATTTAGATTATCTTTGTTCCATATCATCCAGAAACTCCGACGCGGGCTC
>CAYNPZ010000622.1:0-1524 GCA_964399175.1 uncultured Bacteroidales bacterium
GAGATTATCCGTGAGCCGGTAAGGAAAGGTTGGGAGATGGTATGAGGTAAAAAGGATTAGGAGAAGAAAACAAAAGGTGAAAGGGGAATAATTAAAGAAATGACGGTATTTTGCGTTGTGTATGCTCATAATAAACTATTGTTGTGGCTAATAACTTTCGGTTTAACGAGTGAATTTATCTATTTTTTATATTGTGGAATAAAAATTTATAAGAAAATGAAAACAAAAATTTTAAGAAGTACGATTTTCTTTTTATTAGGAATAGGATTTTTCCTTTTATTAGGAAGTTGTCAAAACCAGGATTCTGATAATAAACTTTCAAAATCCGAACAAGAGGAAGGTTGGAAGCTTCTGTTTGACGGCGAGACCTTAAATGGATGGCACGCTTACGGAGATACTTCTGAGCACCCCTGGAGAGTAGAGGATGGGACATTGACTACATCTGGAGAGGCAGACGAAAGTACGGGCGATATTATAACCGATGATCAATATGAGAATTTTATATTGACTTGTGATTGGAAAATATCGAAAGGAGCCAACAGCGGGATATTTTACCATGTTGTTGAAAGTCCGATGTACGAGACAGCCTTGGAGACCGGACCTGAATATCAGATTATCGACGACATTTATTTTCCCGAGATGGAAGACTATGAGTTGAAAGATTGGCAGAAGTTGGGAGCACATTATGCCATGCATGCGCCGGATGAAGACAAAAAGATAGTCAAAGAACCAGGCAAGTGGAACTCCTCAAAGATTGTATTTGACAATGGACATGTCGAGTATTGGTTAAACGGAGAAAAGATTAATGAATGGGAAGCATGGACAGACGAGTGGTTTGCACGCAAGGGCAAGCCGGATGAAAAAGGAACACTTCAAGCTATATTTGCAGGGTATGGAGATTATCGCATGGCAGACTGGGGTCTGGCTCGGTATGGACACATTGGTCTGCAGGACCATGGGTATCAGGTGTCGTTCAAAAACATTAAGTTGAAGGAATTGCCTCGTAAGCCTGAAGAGGAAGTGTTATTCAATGGAAAAGATTTAACCGGATGGAACGTTCACGGCACTGAAAAATGGTACGTGGAAGACGGCCTTCTGGTTTGCGAAAGCGGGCCCGATGAAGAATACGGTTACCTTTCCACCCGAGAGTTTTACAATGATTTTGAACTTGAATTGGAATTTTTACAAGAATCAGATGGCAACAGTGGTGTATTTTTTCGTTCTGTTTTCGAAGGCACAAAAGTTCATGGCTGGCAGGTGGAAGTAGCTCCTCCGGGACATGATACAGGCGGAATTTATGAGTCATACGGCAGGGGATGGTTGGAAAAAATCCCCGAATCCAGGGAAGATATATTGAATATGGGTGAATGGAATAAAATGAAAATCCGTGTGGAGGGGGACCGTGTCACCACTTGGTTAAACGGCCAGCAAATGGTTGATCTGGAAGATGAAAAAATTGGCGAAGAGCAAGGCCGGATTGCTTTGCAAATTCACTCAGGGGGTGGCATAAAAGTAAAATGGCGA
>CAYNPZ010000623.1:0-1521 GCA_964399175.1 uncultured Bacteroidales bacterium
TACCTTCCCTTGAAACTTGTTTGAGCAGATTTTGGGATTTTACGAGATTATTGATCAAATTGTAAGGATTGCTGATTTTTATGCCTTCATTTTTAAGGGTGTTGTTCAAATCTCTTACCCTAAATGTATACTCCTTCGATTTCAATTGGTTAAAGTATCCAACCACCAATATTTTGTCCCTGTTTTTTAAGCCTTTGGGAAGTTTTTTCAACCACTCGCCAAAATCTTCGTCAGCCTTCTCTTTTAATTTATCTTTCGTTGTTGATGTTTTACTTTTAGATGTTTGGCTCGGCTTTTTGGGTTTCGCTTTTTCTTCTTGCTTAGAAGATATACTTAGTTTTTCCTGAAGATTCAAGTCTTTTGCCATCTGGGTGTACTGCTTGTTCACATAGTCAGGAGGGCCTTCAATAGAGAGTTCTATCTCTCCCACTTTGAGGTGTATTTTGGCATTGTTCTGTTCCATATTGTTATGATTATTGATTACAATAACATTTCTATTAATAAACTCCTAAATTATAAAAAAATCTTAATATGATAAAAACCAATCCTTTTCTATAAATAATTCCTTGCCTTACGATGTCAAAATGGTTAGTTTTGAAATAAAAATTACTATACCAAATATAGTGCAAAAAACAGCGAACAAGAATAATATGCTTTTAATTAAAATATATGGACAGTTCAAAGATCATCCAGACCATTGGGTTAATTTTTATAATTGTAGGTATAGCTATAGCAGTCTATGAATTATTTCTCTTGCATATAACTAATTCGGTCATTCAAACAACAGGTTTTCCCTTATTTTTAGTTGGGTTGTTAACTGTAATTGGGGTTAAACTGTATAATAAGAAAAGGGAAAATAATGCTCGCAAGGTTAATAATTGAAATTAAAACAATTACTCCCATTTTCAGGCCAGGAAAAATTCCACCATGTAAATATTATAGCAAGAAAAAACTGCCTAAAATTGGGAGAAAAACCTTTATTTCACGTTTTCCTTAACCCTGTTGACAAACTTCTTAGATGGTCTAAAAGCAGGAATATAATGCTCAGGAACAATTATTTGTTTGTTTCTTCTAATATCCCTTGCTTTTTTCTGAGCACGTTTTTGAACAATAAAACTTCCAAATCCTCTGAGATAAACATCTTCACCGCCTATCATGGATTCTTTTACACTTCTCATGAAGCTTTCGACTATTTTTTCAATAGCGATCTTTTCAATACCAGTCTTTTGGGAGATTTCGTTTACAATGTCTGCTTTTGTCATTTTAAAAAAGTTTTAATTACCAGTTATATAATTGTAAATCTAATAATTATAGTGGAAGTATTCATATTCTGGCAAACAGATATTGCTAAAAGAAAGAGACTTTATCCGAGATAGGCTTTTAACTTATTACACTCTTCATTCTTTTTCAGCTTATTGATCGCTCGTTGTTTTATCTGCCTTGTTCTTTCTTTACTTAATTTATGGCTATCAGCGATTTCCTGCATGCTTAAAGGAGATTTATTCCCCAATCCGTAAAATG
>CAYNPZ010000624.1:0-1081 GCA_964399175.1 uncultured Bacteroidales bacterium
AGAAGTTCACACGGATTCTTTACGGATACCTTCATCCTAAAAATCCTAAATACTAGAATTTAGAATTTATTATTCTATCCAAGTAATCAGATGCAGTCTGAAGCAAATGTTTCTGCTTCTCTTCAGGCATCTTATCAAAACTCTTCACCAGCATGCCAAGCCGCGGGTTTTGGGTGAAGAAATCGCGACGCACATGCATGAAGCGCCAGAAAAGGGCATCCCATACATCCTGCCAGGGTCCCTTGGGGTAATTGCTCATTTTCATCAGGTAGTTGCTTCCGCTTATATAGGGTTTGGTTGCCATCATCCCGCCGTCGGCAAACTGGCTCATGCCATAAACATTGGGCACCATCACCCAGTCGTAGGCATCGATGAACAGTTCCATAAACCAACGGTATACCTCGTCAGGATCAAATTCGCATAGCAGCATGAAGTTGCCAAGCACCATCAGCCGCTCGATGTGGTGACAATAGCCGGTGCTCAGGACTTTTTTGATGGTTACATCTACGGGATCTATACCCGTTGTTCCATCATAAAAGGATGGGGGTATTTTGCGGCTGAACTGCCAGAAATTCCTGGTGCGTTCCTGACTTCCCCTGAATTCATACATTCCCCGGATAAATTCCCGCCAGCCTATGATCTGGCGGATGAACCCTTCCAGTGAATTGAGGGGGATATCATTATCCCCGGCAAACCTGAGGGTGGTGTCCATAACCTCGCCGGGTGTGATCAGGCCTGCATTCAGAAGCGGGGACAATACACTGTGATGAAGGATGCTTTCCTCAGCAACAATGGCGTCTTCATAGGGCCCGAATGCTGCAAAACGGTTTTCCAGAAATTGCTGCAACGATTCTCTGGCTGTATTGAAATTGGCAGGATAGATTGGCGAGAGGTGAAGCGACCCGGGATTATCCGGAAAATGTTTGTTGACGTATTCCAGGGCTTCCTGAAAGTAACCATCTGCCTGAGGATATTCAATGACAGGTGCCTGTTTGTTCCGGGGATATTTTTTCCGGTTATCCGCATCAAAGCTCCATTTGCCTCCAACTGGCTTTTTTTGATCATCAATCAGTATGTTGTG
>CAYNPZ010000624.1:1091-1513 GCA_964399175.1 uncultured Bacteroidales bacterium
TTCCCTTAATGCCTCTTTGGTGTTCAAAAACATCGGGGAAGGGTGTTCCTCCAGATCAATGTTTTCTTTTCCTGCTGTATTTTCTATTCTTTTTTCGAGCCAGTTATCCGTAGGATCGATATAGTGTACCACTTTGATGTTTCGTTCTGCCAGTTTAGAAATAAGGGACCTGACATCGGAAAGCTTCTCATGGGCTTCAATATACATTACTTCAATACCCTTTGAATCCAGGTAATCCTGGTAAAATTTCATGCTTGCCCGGTGAAATGCCAGCTTTTGCCTGTGAAAGGCATATTGATTGAAGAAAAGAGATTCCTCAACAAGGTAAAGGGGATGTCCGTTATCAATAAGCGGACTGTTTTCGAACAGTTGGTGCGGAAAGATGAGATTTGCCTTGTTCATTGAATAATTTATAATTAAAT